>JBMFVX010000106.1:0-10485 GCA_049965775.1 Phycisphaerae bacterium | reverse complement strand
GCAGGCACTGCAGCAGGCCGTGACGGCGTTTTCAGGCGGTGTGGTTGCGTACAACCAGTTTAATCAAACGCAAACAATGAAGTTGCCGACAATATTATATGATTTTCCGACCTATCAAAATGGCACGGTATACCTGCATATGGTGGACCAGATTGAGGCGGTAAATGCCGCATCTGGGTATGTGCAGTGGCGGTATCCGGCGTCGAACCCCGACCAGGCCAACGGGTTGGCGCAGAACCTTAATTTGCTGGCATCCGGGCTGGATCATTTAACCTGCACGTTGCAGGGCAATCGGGTTTTGGCGGTGTTGCCGACCCACTCCCAGGGTAGCACTCCCATACAATATTATTGGATGATGGCGACGCCGGCCAATCGGCTGGTTTGCCTTGACGCAACCAACGGCGACTTGCAATGGACGGTCAACAGCCGGGATTTAGCCCCCAGCCAGCCACGCGGCGTTTCGCTGAGTTTTATTACCTCGCCCCTGACAGACTCACACGCCGTTTATTTGTTGGCTCGCGCCAGCGGCGGCGCATCGCAACCCATGCAGCTTTATCTTATAAAACTCAAACTCTCAGACGGCAGCCTGATATGGCGGCACTACTTGTGCACCATTGCCCATGCAGGCTACAGCGTAGGCACGCTGGATGTGCTGACCGCCATGGCCGGGGGCGAAATATACATTGCCACCGGCAAGGGCGCGGATATGGCGGTAGACGCCACGCTGGGACGCATTTTATGGTTGCACCTGACCCCAAGCGATCATACGCCGCAGCAGGCTGTGTACTGGGGCCAAATGAAGCGCACACCACCATGGCAACTTAATGCGCCAATCGTGGCGGATGGGCGGCTCGTTGTGGCCGACAGCGGGCAGCCCACCAACGGCACCATCCGCATATACAACCGCTGGACGGGCCAGCTTCTGCAAACCCTGCCCTGCAACAAACTCAGTGCCGCACGGATCACAGCCGGCGTACTGAACCATCAACTTATTTTGGTGGGGCATCGCGCGGTAGGCGTGAATATTGACAGCGGAACAGTCGCGTGGCGTTCGCCGCAGATTTCGCGGTTTGGCAAGCTGGCCGGGCGACCCATGCTAAGCCAAAACTACCTGTATGTACCGCTTACAACGGGCCTGCTGCTGGTAAGCGCCACCGGCGGGCCGGCAGCGCCCAAGCTCATTGCGTGGCCGGCGGGCCTGCACAATCAACCCGGTCAACTCGGCAACATCTTGGTGACGCGGCAGGAAGTGCTGGTGGTCGGCGACACTTTTGCCAGCGGGTTGGCTCGATGGCAAACGGCGCTGGCATACAACCAGGCCCGGATAGACAAACACCCCGACGCCGTTGAGCCGCGGCTTACCCTGGCCGAAATCGCCTTTCGAACGCAGCACTACAACATGTCGCAGCAACTGATGCAGCAGGCGGCAAATCTGGCGATTTCGCAGGGCCAGCGGACGTTGCTTCATCGCATATTCCGCATCAGCCTTGATTTCGGCCATCGGCTGGGCAAGGCGGCGGCGACGCAACCACGGGCACGCTTTTATTTAACCATTGCCCAGCAAACCGCCCGTGCCCCGCAGCAGCAGGTGCAGTGGCGCATGGAAACAGCCTCGCTGGATTTACGCACAGGACAAGTCGCCAGCGCTATTTCGCTGCTGCAGCAAATGCTCTCCAGCGACGCTTACCGTCAGGCACCGCTGCGTTTGGCCAATGCCACCATGCTGGCGGGCATCGCCGCTGAAACTGCGATTGCACGCGCCATGGCGACTCCGGCCGGCCGCACGGCCTACCAGACTTTTGAAGATCAGGCCCAGCAGCAGTTACTTGCAACGGCCAATGGCGACGGACAGCCGCTGGCGGCAATCATACGGCGCTACCCCAACAGCCACGCTGCAATGAGCGCCGCCTGGCGCCTTGCGACCATGCAAACTGCGGCCGCACACTGGCGTACCGCAAGCCGCACCTTGTATTGGCTGCAGCGGCGGGCCGCCGGCCAGGTGCAGGCCAGGGTTTTGGCGCAGCTCGCCCGGTGCGCCAGGCACTTGGGGCGTTGGAACCTGGCTCTGCAGTTGGCACAGCGCGGTTTACGGGAATACCCCACCTTTGACGCAGCGATTGCCGGCCGGAGCGTCAACTTTGCCGGGCTGGTTTCAACGCTTATTTCACAGGCACCGGCCGGGGCATTGGTGCATTTGCCTCAACTGAATTGGACCCTCCATTCAGGCTTTACCATACTCACGCCGGTGAGCGGTAGTCTGATGCGGCCCATCGAGACATCGCCGCGGTATCAGCGCGGCGACATCTATATGGTCCAGCAGGTGCAAGGGCAGGTCACGAGCATACTGGCCATGAACAGCCAAACCGGCGAAGAATTATGGCACTACCGCCTGCGGCAAATGGTGCATGCGGCGCTGATGGGTTACGTCGGACAAACCGCGGTGTTCATTACATCAAGCCGGGCTTTTGCGCTCGATGCCGCAACCGGCAAAGAGCTTTGGTCGCACCGCCTGGTGCAGCAGGCTAAAAACCTGCATTTGCCCAATCGGATCATGGCGCCGCAGGTACTTATCGGCGGCGGCCCGATTTTTATTAACAATCAATTTATTCAACAACAGATGAGTGGTAATGGCACCTATCTGGCCAATCAGATGGCCCGGCGGCGGCAACGGCGCCTGGTGCAGGCCCTGGGCGCGGCGACCTTTACCGATGTGCGGCTTACTCGCTCGCGGCTGCTGGTGCTGGGCCCGCAGCAGGTTTCGGCCATCAGCATCAGCACGGGTCAACCGGCTTGGCTCAAGCCGCTATCTCTGGCGCACTGGGGCATACCCCAACACCTGGTGGCGGCGGCCAACCGCATTGTGGTATTTATCGGCCTGCCAGCCGACACGCTGGTAATGCTCAAAGCCTCGGACGGCAAGTTGGCCGGGGTGATTCATTTGCCCTCGGGCGACCCGGCCTACTGGGCCAAGGTTGGCACCGGCGGCACGCTGTACGCCGCGGGCCTTCATGGAGTTTTGGCGTATGACCTGCAAGGCGGCTTGGAAGCGCCGCTATGGTATCGGCGGCATTTACCCATGCTGCTGCCGGGCGCATCACAACTTACGCAGGATGGCGTTATTGTTGTGCACGGCAGGCGCCTTGAGTGCCTTAATCGGCAGGACGGCCGCACGCGCTGGCGCACGATAGTCGCGGGCTTAAGCACCGCACCGGGCATAACCGTGCCCACGTACAGCCTGCTCAACCAGGACACTGTTATTGTGCAGACCAACGCCAATGTAATGGCCTTTGCCACCGGCAGCGGCCATGTGCGCTGGCGGGTGAACTTTGCCGGTCAAACGCCGCCGGTGCAATCTATGAGATTGGCCGATCCGGATTTGGCGATACTCGGCCGGGGGCCGCTTGGCACGGCTCAAAGTGCGGTTAAACTCTTTTTGGCGAAGCAGACCGATTCCACAGGCCGACTTGACAATGGCTCGCTTGTGCTGGCCAAACGGCTGGTTCGCTCCGCCGGCGATCCCAACGGGCCTGATATCGCCCGCTGGGATGTGGTAAACAATGGCCTGGTGTTCGAGGTAGACTCCAGCGTGCTGGTGTTTCATCAGCAGGATGCCAAGTGACAGGACCCATCAATATGCAAGAACAACATCATGCCGGATCGCCGGGGCACTGGCGACCGGAACATGTCAACCATCGGGCGCTTTTCTGGTTTAACATGCTGCGGCAGGTGCGCTATGTGCTGGCCGTTGGGGCGGCGGCGTTTATTTTCAGTTTCGTTGCAGACAAACTGATGGCGTCGCCCTGGCTTTTTGGCCCATCGCTTTTGGCCTGGGGGCCCGCGGTGAATTTAAGCTCGGAACTTCTGCTGCTGGCAGCACTGCTGCTGGCGGTACTCGTGGGCACACTCATCACCTGGCCGGATGGTCCGCACGCGGGCTTTTTTACCGCTGCGCTGGGGCTTATGTGGGTGGCGATTAAATGGGGACCCATCACGCCGCTGCTGCTGGCGCACCCGCACGAATTGCCGCGAACATGGCGGCTGCTCACGCTGCAGAGCGTTTACTGGTTTATTTTTGTGCTCATCGGTGAATTGGCCGGCCGGGTGATATTTCGACTGCTTGGCGGTAATCAAATATGGCTGCACATGCTGGGTATGGACGGCCCCTGGCAAACCGGGCCTGCGCCCGATGGCCTGCTTATGCCATACTCGGCGCGCAATGTCGTTGCCGGGGACGATCGTCAATCGGCCGGCATGGCGTTGACGGTCAACGCCGCAGGCTTTGCGTTGACACTGGCGATCGGAGAATCGCTCATGATGCTTTTGGCCCAGTCGCAGGCGGTGAATCAGGAATTATTCGCGGCATTTGTGAGTTTTGGGTTGGCGGCCTTCATCGCGGCGCTGGTGTTTTCGACCGTGACCACCTGGGCTTTGTTTAGCGCGGTGCCCATTGGTTTAATGACAAGCTACCTGATTGTGCTGCATAAAACGCCGACGTATCCGGGCGTGGCGGCATTTGCGCCGGCGGGCCTGCTGCCGGTAGCCCAGATTAGCGCGGGCCTGGCAGGAGCTATTTTTGGTTTTTATGCGGCCTTGCGCATGAACTTGCACAGTCGCCATGTTGCAAACCAACCGACGGAGGCCGTGGAGTTGCCGGCTGGCCAATCCACAACCGCCGCTTAAAAAAGACCTGCCGCCTTCAACCGATGCCGCCTGTTGCGGGTGATGTACAAGGCGGCACAAGGCAAATGGACCAGACGCATGGCAAAGCGCGAACTTTCGATTTCGCTGGCGGCCAAATGCCAGATGCTTTTCGGCCTGGCGGTGGTGGTGATTATCGCGGGCGCTCTGGCGGTGCCCTGGCAGCGCATGGAACAGCTCACCCGACGCCAAACCGTTTACCAGGCTCGCATTGTTGCCGATATGGCGCTGCGGCAGTTGCACGAGCAGTTGGCTGCGCCCATTGCCACAGCAACCCACCCATCGTCTGCCGCCAAACACGCGGCAAAGTCGCCTGCCAAGGCGATGCTCGCCACAGCAACACAGCCTCGCGCCCGGGCAAGTGCAACCCGCGCAGCCACCTCGCAGCCGGCGCAAACGGCAGCGGAGGTTGCGGCCGATCAGCGCTGGCTGCAAACGGGTTTGCCGGGGCTTAGCTATCCGCCACCCAGAATTATTCTACTACGCAAGCCCGGAGTTCTACCGGTTCATGGCGGGGCCATTTCGTTGGCGGCTATTCGCGAGTTTTTGGAAAATCCGGATGAAAACCAATATGGCTCGCTTACCCACGGGCCGCATGGGCCGCAGGTTTATCAATATGCGGCGGCCTTGCGGGCGTCGCAGTCGTGTCTGCGGTGCCACGCCGCGTGGCGCAACTGGATAGCTCCTGTCCGCCCGATTGGCGCGCAAAGCGTAGCGGCTGCGACGGCAACAGCACCGGCTGCGGCCGCAAAGGCTACTCCGGTTGCCGCACCTGCACCCGCCAGCGCCCCGGCAACCCGTCCGGCAGAGCCTGCCGCCGGCACAGCGCCGATGATGTCGGCGGTATTTTCACCGCAAGGCGGTCCGCTGGTGGGCATTATTCGCGTGGACATGCCGCTGCATGTTGATGAAGACCAATTGTTGATCAATCGGGCCGTGATTGTGGTATCGGGGTTTATCGGCGGCGTGCTGGCCATTATTGTGTTTTACCTCATTACCACGCGACTGATTCTCCAGCCGGTGCGAGTGCTGCGCAACACCGCCGAAAAGGTTGCCGGCGGAGATTTATCCATCCGATCGGCCATTTCCACCGGCGACGAGTTTGAACAGCTATCGGAAACATTTAATCAGATGCTCGCCACGCTCAAGGCGTCGCAGGATCAGCTCGAGGCCACCAATCGCAGCCTCGATACGCGTCTGGGCGAACTGGCCGAAACCAATGTAGACCTGTACCAGGCCAATCGCGTTAAAAGCGAATTCCTTACCAACGTCAGCCATGAACTGCGTACACCGCTCAATGCCATCATCGGTTTTGCCGAGCTTTTGGCCAACAATGCCGCCGTCGCGGCCGACACCCGCATGAGCCGCTACCTCGAAAATATTCAGACCAGCGCCCGGCAATTGCTGGAACTGATTAACGACCTGCTGGATTTAGCCAAAATTGAAGCGGGAAAAATGGTGCTGCGCCGCGACCGCATCAACGTGCCGGACGTATGCGAATCGCTCATTAATTTTTTGCGTCCATTGGCACAGAAGAAAAATATAGATATTTCGCTGACCGTCGAAAGCCAGATTCCACTGGTGACGACCGATCCCGGGCGGTTTCAGCAGATTTTGTATAACTTCTTTTCCAATGCCATCAAATTTACCCCGGCGGACGGAGCAATTCGCATCTCGGCCGGCATGCCCGACCCGCAGCATGTGCGCGTGTCGGTAACGGATACCGGCCCGGGGATAGCGCCCGAACACCACCAGGAAATTTTTGAGAAGTTTCGGCAGCTTGACGGCTCGGTGACGCGCCAGCACAGCGGCAGCGGACTGGGGCTGGCCATCAGCAAGGAACTGGCCGCCATGCTCAAGGCCGAGATCGAACTCGTCAGCAGCCCCGGCAAAGGCGCCACCTTCAGCCTGATTGTGCCGCTCGACCCCGATACCAGCCAGAGTTGACGCGGCTGTATGTCGCGGGCCATCGGTACAAACCTCGGCATGGTCGAACTACTGTAAGGTGTACAGAAAGATAAAGAAGGTCAACATGCCCATAGCGATAAGCTGCCACGCACATGGCACAGCATGCCATGCCGGCGACGGTTTATCTTTTAACCATTATCCATTATCTTCTGGCGGTACGTTGTTCCGCCCGGCTTGCGGGCATTCAAGGAGTTTGCATGAAGATACATGAATATCAGGCGCGTGATTTGCTTGCCAAGGCGGGCGTGCCGGTGCCGCCGGCCAAGGTGGTTGAAACCGCGGCTGCCGCCGAAGAAGCTTTTATCGCCAATGGCATGCCGGTACAGGTTATTAAAGCGCAGGTTTTTGCCGGCGGCCGAGGCAAAGCAGGTTTTGTGAAGTTGGTTAAATCGGCGGCCGAGGCCCGCGCGGCGGCCGAGTTTATGCTCAACAACCGCATGGTTTCGCCGCAGACCGGGCCGGAAGGCGTTGCGGCGACCAAGCTGCTGGTGGCCGGCGCCGTGGATATTGCCCATGAATATTATATCGGCCTGGTGCTGGACCGCGCCAAAAGCACCGCATCGGTGATCGCATCGGCTCAGGGCGGTGTTGAAATTGAACAGGTGGCCCATAGCAATCCGCAAGCCATTGTTAAAGAGCCGCTGCATCCTACGCTGGGCCTGCAGCCGTTTCAGGCGAGGCGCGTGGCCGCCCGGCTGGGCTTTACCGGCAAACAGGCGGGCGTAATGGCCGGCATACTGCTCAAGCTTGCGGATGTATTTGTGCGGTACGATTGCTCCATTGCGGAAATCAACCCCCTGGTGCTTACCAAAGATGGCCAACTGCTGGCGATAGACGCCAAAATAAACTTTGACGACAACGCACTGTTTCGCCATGCGGATATCGCCGCCCTGGCCGACCCTGCGGAGAATGACCCCCTGGAAGTTCGCGCTGCCAAGGCCAATCTCAATTACATCAAGCTTGATGGCGATATTGCGTGCCTCGTCAACGGGGCCGGCCTGGCCATGGCCACCATGGATGTGGTGCAACTGCATGGCGGCAAACCGGCCAACTTTCTGGATGTGGGAGGCGGCGTGAAGGCGGAGGGAGCGGTCGAAGCGTTTCGCATTCTGCTAAGCGACAAAAAAGTGCGCGGCGTATTGGTGAATATTTTCGGCGGCATTGCACGCTGCGACCTCATTGCCGAGGCGCTGATTCATGCCGGCCGCGAAGTGGGCTTTAAGGTGCCGGTGGTGGTGCGGCTGGAAGGCACCAATGTCGAAAAGGCCCGCGAGATTCTCGCCGGAGCCCGCGGCGAATTGCCGACGCTCAAAACCGCCGCCGATTTAAATGATGCCGCCAGACAAATTGTCGCCGCCACCCGCGCGGCATAATGACCAGGCCGCCATCGCAGGCGACGATAAGCGTGGCTGCGGCGAAACAGCGGCCTGAAGTTTTTAAGAGTAAAGGTTTAAGCCATGTCTATTCTCGTTGATAAAAACACCCGCGTGATTTGCCAGGGTATTACCGGCAGCGGCGGCGGGGCGTTTCATACCAAAGGTTGCCTGGATTACGGAACTAAAATGGTCGGCGGCACAAGCCCCGGCAAAGGCGGCACAAAAGACGCCAACGGCCTGCCGATTTTTGACACTGTCGAACAGGCCGTTAAAGCCACCGGCGCCGACGCCACCATGATTTTTGTACCGCCGCCATTTGCCGCCGACGCCATCTGCGAGGCCGCGGATGCGGGCATTCGGCTGATTGTCGCCATTACCGAGGGCATTCCGGTGCTTGATATGGTTAGGGCCAAAAAGTACCTGGCCGACTTTGCGGGCAAAGTAACGCTGGTAGGCCCCAACTGCCCGGGCGTTATTACGCCGGGCGAATGTAAAATCGGCATCATGCCCGGTTACATTCATACGCCGCGCACCCGCGGCAAGCGGGCGGTGGGCATTGTGAGTCGTTCGGGCACGCTTACCTATGAAGCGGTGTGGCAGACCAGCCAGCTTGGGTGGAGTCAAAGCACGTGCGTTGGCATCGGGGGCGATCCGGTCAAGGGAATGGATTTTGTGGATGTGCTGCGGGCGTTTCAGGATGACCCGGAAACCGAAGCGATTGTGATGATCGGCGAGATCGGCGGAACCGCCGAAGAAGCCGCCGCCGAGTTTGTCAAAAAGCATGTGACCAAGCCGGTGGTGGGCTTTATCGCCGGGCGCACCGCCCCGCCGGGCAAGCGCATGGGCCATGCCGGGGCCATCATCAGTGGCGGTGAGGGCACCGCAGAGAGTAAAATACAAGCCATGCGGGCTGCAGGCATTGAGACCACCGACTCGCCGGCCGACATCGGCAAAACGCTGGTTCGCTCAACCGGAGGATAACGCTCATGGAAGGGCCGCAAATTCGAGCATTGGCTGAACGCCTGAACCGGGCGTTGGCGGGCAAAGTTATTGATCGTGTGGATACCCCCGCCAACCGCTGGCAGGCCAACGTGGTGCTCAAACATTGTGCGGGGCGGGGCGTTCGACAAATAACATCGCATGGACGTTGGTTGATATGGCACTTTGACCATGGCGTCTCGTGGCTGCTCGAGCCAACCGGCCCGTGGCGCTGGGATATAGTGCCCATCGCCAAAAAAAGCGACGGGCAGCCCGCGCTTGCGGGGCGAAAGCTGCTTTCGCTGACGGTGCTTAACAGCTTTCGGGTGCAGCTTGCCGGCAAGCCGCTTCTGCTTACAACAAATACACAAACCATGTGGCAAATCGCCGAGCTGCGCGATCTGGGGCCGGACCCGCTCAGCACTCCTCTGGATGCCGCCGCGCTGGCGCGATGCCTCGCACGGGCGTGGCATGCGCCCATTGCGCGATCGCTGCTGAACCAGCGGAGAATCGCCGGCATCGGCAACCGCAGCAAGTGCGAAATTTTATACGCCGCGGGCATCGCCCCCGGCACGGCCGTGGGGCAGTTAGATGAGCCGGCGCGCCGGCGACTTGCCGCCGCGATTATTACGGTATTAGGTTCTTCACTGCGGCATCACCGCCTTCATGAAGAAACACCGCCGCCGGGCCTCGTTTACGACCGGGCGGGCCAGCGCTGTGCGGCCTGCAACAGCACCATTGTCAGCGACCGCAGCGGCCGCGACGGCACCTGGAGCTGGTACTGCCCCGGTTGCCAGGCCCCGGTACACGAGCCAAATCTATTTGATTACCTTTCAAGCGAAACACCCGTTGTCGCAGCAACAGCTGTGGCATAAATACTCGCGGTAAAATGGGTCGAACTCTCGGTAGAGCAGCGACTTCTTTAATCGGCCATACGCGTCGCGGCCTTGCGGCGGTTGAGCTATAAAATATTCACGGCCCGTGCGGCCAGCAGGGCGACAATGGTAAGCGACATCAGCGATTGAAGCATAATAAGCGCTTTGCCCCAACGCGAAAGAATGGCCGTGTCGGTTGGCGAAAATGCGGTGCTGGTGTTGAAGGCCAGGAATAGATAATCAATAAAGTGCGGTCGCCAGTTGGCCGCCGGATGACCGCGCATGGTCATTTGCGGGAACAAAAATGCGCCCATTTCGTGGGTGCCGCGGCTTTCGCGGGCGTGGGGGCCGCCGGCATCAAGCCGCCAGTACCAGAGCGCGAAGACCAGAATATTGGCGACCCACAGGCAGGCGGCGGAAGTAAGCATTTGCCCCGGCGAACCCTGGTGCCGCAGCATGGCCCGCACCAGCAAAAAGAGCGAAGCGAGGAGGAACAAAGTGATAACCGCGGAGTTAAGGGCCTGTAAATAAATAACTGATACCATTTGTGGTTATTGTCCGATAATAAGGAGGATGGATCGCGCAACGCT
>JBMFVX010000105.1:0-10590 GCA_049965775.1 Phycisphaerae bacterium | reverse complement strand
GAAAATTTCGGCCGGAATTACCCCCGGCCTTCGCCGTCGGACTGCCTCTGGCTAAAACCTATGAAATATCCGGGTTAACGGCCTGCTGCTTGGCACGCAACCCGCACACGCGAATGCCGTCTACCAATGGTCGGTGCGCGTACCTCACCATACCGGCAAGCGAGCCTACCTGTGGATTTCGCCGAACTGTCGGCGGGTGCGAGGCTTAATCTTCGGCGTGCAGAACATGCTTGAAGCCCCAATGCTGGCCGATGCAACTATTCGCAAAGCCGCCGCGCAGTGCGGCCTGGGCATTCTGTGGGTAGCACCGGGCAATATCGGCGTGCACGACTCGGGCCTATGCATTGGCGATCAGTTCGGGCCGCCTGCCAAAGCCGGTCGGCAGTTGCAGGGAACTCTCAACCGCCTGGCGCAGGTAACGGGTTATACCGAACTGCGCTATGCTCCGCTTTTGGTTGTGGGGCACTCGGCGGCCGCCTCGCTGGTTTATGGCATGGCCGCATGGGACCCAACTCGCATCATCGCCATCATGCCCGACAAGTGCGGCTTCCCTTCCGGCAACCAGAGCCAATTGCAGCGTGGCGTGCCGGTGTTTCGCGTTACCTCCGAATGGGCCGAATGGGGCAGCGGCTGGGGTTCGCTGGTGCAATCGGACATCCAAATGTTTGAACATCAGCGAAAGCTTCATCCGCATGCGCCTATGGGCCAATTTGTGGATGTCGGCACCGGTCATTTTAACTGGAACCCTGCCTCGGCCCCCATCATCGCACGGTTCATCAAAAAGGCTGTTGAATATCGCGTGCCAGCCCAGGCGCCGCTCAATCAACCCGTGCGACTTAAGCCGGTGGATTTGGCGGCCGGCGGCGTCATAGATATCACTCACGTTGGCGAACCGTCCAGCAAGGCTGTGCCTCAAAGCGAATTCAAGGGTAAGCCATCCCATGCCGCATGGTTTTTTGATGTCAACCTGGCCAATGCCGTCAATCAGTACATGGCCGCCGGTTACGCCCGCAAACCTCAGATGATTGATTTTACAATTCACGGCAAACCAGCCCCGCTCATCAAAGGAGGCTATGCGTATCTTGGCCCACAATGGAATGCCAATGGCATTACCTTTCAGGTCCATGCGAAATATTTAGACCGCTCGCCGACCAAAAACCTGTTTGCCGGCCAAATTTTGGGAAACTGCGAAGAGCCAATTCAATTCCGCCCGGTGGATGGTGCCGGCCTAAAGCAGGTTGGCCCCAACACGTTTGAGATGTGGCTGCATCGCGGCGGCATTCGCCGACAGGGCAACCCGTGGGAACCCTGGGTTCTCGCCTACAGCACCGGCAACAAACAATATCTCTCGGCCGACCGCCCGGCGCACTTTTGGGTAAAGCTACGCAATACCACAGGCCGCAGGCAAAGCCTTACCTTCGCGCCCGTTGCCAATCAAACAGCCGGTGGCGGGCCTATCGCTCTGCATGCCGTTGCGTCATCGGGGTTGCCGGTGCAGTTTTTTGTTATATCAGGCCCGGTTCGCCTCAGAGGCGACACGCTTGTGCAGACGCGCATACCTCCACGCGCCAAATTCCCTATGCGCGTGATCGTAGGCGCTTACCAATGGGGCCGCGTCGGAGCCAATGCGGTTGAATCCGCAGGACCGGTAACGCGGCAATTTCTGATTCAAAAATAGAGTTGAGGTATGCCGTATTTGGCCCGCCGACAACGCAGGTTATCGTTCACGGAGCAGATGCGGCCACTTGCTTTCGCGGATCGGCCGGCCGCGTGTGCGAGTCCACATACTTGGCCACATCCCAGGCCTGCTGCAGGCTCAGCGTGTTACCATGGCCAAATGGCATGTTCATCTTGATAAATGCGGCTGCAATGGCCGTTTTATGCATGCCGGCCCCCATGTTATACGAATGCGGCCCCCACAGCGGAGGAAATACATACTGCCCATTGACAATTTTTCCCTCGCCATGAACGCCATGACACTGCATACAATTAATCAAAAACACCTTACGACCGCGAGTCTTGCTTGGCGGCACTGGAGGCAGCGGCAGTTTTTTATAACCACGCCCTTTAAGAATTACGCCGGTGGGCGCCTTGTGCGCCAACCATGCACAATAACTCAACAATGCAGTCATGGTCTTTCCTGTTGCCGGCGGAGCCTTGCCATTCATGCTGTAGAGAAAGCACTCCTGTATTCGGTAAGCCAGCGAAACGACCTTACCTGCCTTAGCCTGATACCGCGGATACGCCACATACGCGGCCCACATCGGCGCACAATATGCCTCGCGCCCGGCGGAGAGATGGCAGTTAACACAGTTGAGACTGTTGCCGACATACCTGGCCGCATAATGCTGGGTATCAACAAAGATGTGCTCTCCAAGCAACGTCATTTTTCCAAGTTGTCCACCTGGCATAGCGGAGGTTGGCGGCGGTAGAAAATCTGCCTCGATAACACCAGGCGTCCGAGCCTGCAGCTTTGCACTGGGCGCGACTGCAGCCTTGGGCGCCGTGCGTAAACTTACCGGCTCACTGTGGTTGCCGACAGACTTAAACCCATAGTGATGGAAGATGCTTTGCGCAGCCGAGGACGTCAGGAACTCCAGCCACAATCCGGCGGCACGGCGATGGGCCGCCCCTTTAACCGCGGCCGCGGCATAAACCGCAGTCGTGTTAAGGCTGGCTGGAATTGGCACGTAGCTGATAGGATGCCCGGCCTGCTCCTGAAATATTGCTTCCGATTTCCATGTTATGCCGGCGTCCACCAAACCCTGCATAATAAATAAAGGCGTCTGGCGATGGTGCACATGCGTGAGTATAGTCTGTCCATTGAGCACCTTGGTGTGGTAAACGATCTGCTCTAATGCGCGGCCACCCGCTTTTATCAGCGAAAGCTTTATCTGCCGGGCTACACCCTCCCACGCCGGATTAGGCATGCTTAAACGCACTCCGGGGCGTCCCAAATCATTGAGCGACTTTATCGAGGCCGGATTATTTCGCGGAATCATGATAGCCAAATTGTTTGTGGCATAAGAGGTAACCGGGCCAGCCAGAAAACCAGCTTTTACCAGCGAGACCACCTTCAGTTTGCCGGCGGCATAAACGTCCGGTCGGGCGGTAAACGTCATATTGCCAACGGTAATTCGTCCACCTGCTTTCAGTTGCGACAGCAAAATGCCGGGCGGAAGAGTCTCGGCAAAAATACGGCCGCGCAGTTTCGGGTGCGCTTTCTCAAACGCACTGATCAGCGGACCGACGGCAAAGTAGTAGTTGCCCCCAATAAAAAGCACCAGCTTGGCGTTCATGGGATCGCCATGAAAATCCGGCATATCGTCTACCTCTGGAACGGTAAACGATAGGCCCTTGTTTATGGCAGAGTTGTTTTTGCCTTGACTCCATGGCGGAAACACTTGCTCCTTATACGCCGGCGGTTGTGCCAATGCCCGCAGGACCACGCCGGCTGTGGCATTGTAGTTTCCCGGCGCAACTACCAACGTCCCGATGATCGCGGCCAGCAAACCCGGTGCACACGGAATTAAACGTTTCATGGTCGGCTCCTTTGATTCTTCATTTCGCATAAGCAAAGCCCGCAGCCTCAAGCATCGGCAGCGTCGCAACGATGCCAGGCGTAAGAACAGCTCCAGCAATCAGGTGATTGGTCAGTTCCGCAGCTAGAGCCTCATGCGACAGATGATCTGGATTGCGGCCGCTTTTAATCAGCTTGCCCGAAAACTCCCATATCGCATTGTGGCAGGCCAAAAATACCACGCCGCGCTGCATAAGCAGCGGAATGCAATTGGCTTCTGGCGAGAACAGGCCGGTCGGATCATTGAAGTCCGCGGGGTTCTTTCCTGCCACGGTATTGGGGATATCCAAAAATATGTTGTGACGGTATTTTCCTTTGAGCACTTTAGAAATAGAGTACTTCTCCCATATATACTCATCATAAAGCGCCAAATGCGCGGTGCCATGCGTAGCAGACGCACACAGGAAGTTCGGATGCTTAAAAGACCATACCTGCGCATTGAGGCTATTACGCATCAGGTTAAGCCAAGGACTGGCAATATCGGTATTATCCCAGACCTGTTTACCATGACCTCGGTAGCCGATTACCAGGTTGAGCGCCTCATCATCCCACTGCTCAGCGTCGGTAAGAATCATCGGCACGCGCTTAAAACTCCGCACACGGGTTGCGGCAGCAAGCTTCTTAGTTAAGTCTTGAAGGGTTCCGGCGCCTTCGGGTTCGAGTTTGGCTGTGGCGTCGGCGGCGCTGGCTGCAACAGACTCCATTCCGCCGACCGCAAGAGCGGCTCCAATCACCAGGCCGCCGCGCGCGAACTGCCCAAGAAATTCACGCCGAGCCAATGCGTTCAGCGGCGTTTGTTCAGTTTTCTCCGCTCTGGCTAACCATGGACCAAAAAATTTACCTTCAGACATGACATTCTCCTGAAAAGACCTTCAACCGTGCGATCTCACGATAAGACCACAGCTTTCATTGCAATAATACATAGCGGAACATGATAATTCTAATATATAATAATTATTGCTTTTATTAGTTTTTATTATGCATTTTCAACTGATGAGGGTAATATGCTTGGCATCCGAAACGTGCCGAACCTGATTAACAATGATCGCGAAAACTATGCACTTTTTGCGATTTGTTAAAATGCCGCTATACTCTTTTCTTAGGCTTTTTAATATTTAATCATTTTGTAAATGAGGCCCTGATTTGATGCTGTCAATTCAATCTTTAGTCCGACGCCTCACGGCTGTCTGTCTTGCAATAGTCGTGGCCTTCTTGCTCGGGGGCGGCAAAGTCGGCGCGCAGAGCTTGCTACCGCGGGTAGTACAGTCGCTCGACGGAACTTGGCAACTAAAACCGGCAACCCCCACACCATTGACGTCATTGGTTCAGATTACGCATTGGCAGTGGCGGCCATCGAATCTTGGCACGCATGAGCCGCCCAATGCATTACCCAAGAATCTCTACAGCAACGGCACATGGCATGATTACAAAATTGGCTCCGATATTTTTGACGGCAAAGTGGGCTATGCCTGGTTTCAGGCAAAATTGCCCTCCCTGCGCAACCCCCATGGGCAACATCTCATGCTCGATTTTGCTGGAGTGCGTACCCGCGCCGTGATTTTTCTTAATGGAAAACTTCTTGCCGACCATCGCGGCGATTATCTATGGTTTGAAGTGCCTTTGCCCCCAGCTCTGCCTGCAGGTGCCAACGTACTCACCATACTCGTACACAACCCTGGCCAAAAAGGGCCCACCATCGGCCCTGTAAACTTTGGAACCTATAAACCGGCGTCTTTTGCGGCAAGCCCAGCTTGTAAAACCACCGCCAGCAATGGATTTAAGTCTGTGCGGGTGCCCAACGATTTTGTCGTGCAGGGTAAGTTTGCCCCACATGCCAATGGCTTCCACGGCTACTTACCGGTTTACCCGGTATGGTATCGGCGAACATTTAACATCCCACCCACGGCCGCGGGAAAAGTCATCCAACTGAGATTTGGGGGCGTCATGAGCGCCGCCGTGGTATACGTCAACGGGCACCGCGTTGGAGCGCATACCAATGGATACGCCCCCTTTCGATTTGACATCAGCCGCTTTATCAAACTCGGTCAATCCAATACCTTGGCCGTATATGTAGATCCGCGTGTTTTTGAAGGCTGGTGGTACGAAGGCGGCGGCATTTATCGGCATGTTTCGGTGGTAACGCTTAACCGCCTGCACATTACACGATGGGGCACCTTTGCAATGTCGCATGTGGATGGCCCTATTCACTACGACGCGGCCAAAGGCGACACTGCCGCAGCAACCGTGGCGCTGCAAACGACCGTGACAAACCAGTCGCGCCATCCAGCCACTTTCAGCCTGCTATCGCAAGTCTTTAACGCCAAGCACCGGAAAGTAGGAACCATCTCAACGCAAGAGATTCTTGCGACCGGCGCGACCGCCACGTTTACGCAGCATCTCGCACTGCCCCATGCTCATTTGTGGTCGCTTAACCACTGCAACCTATACACACTTAAAACCCAACTCATCGGGTCAAACCAGCTGATCCTGGATGCCAAGAAGGTACATTTTGGCATTCGAACCATTCGTTTTGATGTGCAAAGAGGATTTTTTCTCAATGGCAAGCCGGTAAAGCTCGATGGCACCTGCAATCATCAAGACTTTCCGGCGGTTGGCATTGCCGCGCCCGCCAACCTCTGGTGGTGGCGCGTGGCAAAACTCAAAAGTATTGGTTCCAATGCCTATCGCTGTTCGCATAACCCCACCAGCCGCGCTCTGTACCAAGCCTGCGATCATCTCGGAATGCTCGTCATGGACGAAAATCGAGAGCTTGGCGATGAACGGCTCGGTGGTCCGGGCAGCTCGGCAAAGTCTTATAAGGGAGTTCCCTACGGCAATTTCGATAACCTCAAAGCCATGATTCTGCGCGATCGCAATCATCCAAGCATCATTATGTGGTCTCTGTGCAATGAAGAGTACAATATCGAAGGTTCGCCCTTTGGCGCCAAGATTTTTAAGCTGGCCATGCGGTTCGTTAAAAAGCTCGACAACACCCGCCCCATCATGTGTGCGATGGATGTCGGATATCCCCACGGCTTTGCCACTGTTGAAGACATCCTTGCTATGAACTACCGACCGTTCTATTACGCGGCCATGCATAAGGCTCTGCCACATACGCCTATGCTTGGCAGTGAAATAGCCAGTTCCGAAAGCGACCGCGGCGTTATGCAAAACAGCGCCAGCAAGGGTCTGGTAACCCAATATTGCATGCACAGCAGCTGGTCGCAATTGCCTTGGGATTCATGGAGGCCTATTGGCAGGCACGCTTACCTTGCAGGCGGGTTTGTGTGGACTGGCTTCGATTATCGCGGCGAGCCAACGCCCTACCGGTGGCCCGATATTAACTCTCATTTTGGCCTGCTTGATATTTGCGGCTTTCGCAAGCCGGATGCTTTTTACTACAAGTCCGTATGGACCAAAAAGCCAATGGTTTATATTCAGCCACAATGGGACTTTCCCAATCTGCCCCACGGCACAGTGATAACAGTGCGATGTTTTTCTAATTGCTCGGCAGTGCAACTGTTTGTGAATGGCAAAGGCATGGGCCGCAAAGCAGTCGTGCCCTTTGCTTATGTGGACTGGCACACTCCCTGGAAGCCTGGCACCCTGGCGGTACGTGGCTACGATGGCGCAAAAGCAGTTGCCCGTTACACCGTTACAACTCCCGGACCAGCGGCTGCACTCAACCTGACCAATGAATGGCCTTATCATCTCACAGCCGATGGGCAGAGCATTGCACCCATAGCCCTGCGCGTGCTTGATGCGCACGGCAACATTGTTGCTCATTCCATGCGAAAAGTTCGGTTCAGCATCACCGGCCCAGGCCGCATAGCCGGCACCGGCAATGGCGATCCCGCAAGCCACATTCCAAACAATGCCGCGTACAGTCGCGCATTTTATGGCCGATGCATGGTTTTAGTACGCGTAGGCAATAATCCCGGAACCATTGTGCTCACCGCCGCCAGCCCTGGTCTGACGCCGGTGAGCATTACAATACAAACCCGGGCTGCCGAGCAACCTTAAACACCGCAGTTGACACCGTAGGGTACGGCCATATTTTTTGGCACTTCGGCAGGGGATCATATTCGCAATATCCAAGCGAAGCGCAATGCTGACAACCTACTGGCGATCCGTGCGGGCGGGAATGCCCGCGCTCCCAAGGGGCTACGCGGAAAATCCGCACTATTGACGGTAGCCGGGCCTTTGCCGAAAAATATGGCCGCACCCACGCCAGAGGCTTCGATTAGTTACGCGTCAGGCCGGCTTTAATGCTGCAATCTGTTTGAGAATCGCAGCCGCAACCCTCTTGGCTTCGGCTGCTTGTCCCTTCGGGTCTTCGTGTACGCCGCCGCCCCACGTTGCGTAATACTCCGGATGGTGAAGCAGAACCTCATAGAGATTATTGATCGGTATACCGGCCTTTTTACAGTAGGCATCGGCAATTTTATTGCGAGCGATGATGCGCTTGTTCCAAGGCGAAAATGCAGCGAACTGCTTGCCCGTGCGGGTGGGCGTGGTGTTGGCCCAAATAAGCTTAGCGCCATGGTCGTTTGCTTGAATAGTTTTGATAACTCGCGGAAAGTACTTGCCGTACTCCGCCTCGCTATAGCCAGCCCCATGCATACCGTTGTTGAATTGAATAACATTGAAGCGGTAATTCTGCAAAACCAGTTTAATCTGGCGGGCAAGCATCGGATCACCAATACACAGTGACGACGCCATGTAACCAACGTAGGCTTTGCCTTTCAAATCTGCGGACACATCATGATAATACATTTCCGTTATTGAGTCGCCTATAAGCAAAACCTGCGGCAATGATGGTTTTACCGCCGGGTGTAACTCCCAGCTTTTGCCTTTTCCATATTGCCCCACCACCTTATGCGACAGTTGGGGCCGTATAACATTGGGAAGCCAGATGCGAATCCATTCAATAGATTCTCGTGCAACATGCCGTCCCGGCGGAGCCAGTACGATTTGCCCGCGACATATCAGTGGAAGATCCAACAGGCCACAACTCAAGACAATAGCGGCCAGAAGAATTACAGGCCAAAGCTTTTTGAAGCCAGACAACATAACCAATACTCCTTATACGAAGCCTTAAAAGAGCGTTAGCGACTCGATTATCTACAACATATCACGGCCCGCCTGAATGGACGTTTCATATGGCCTAGCACTTAATGCGGTAACCGATGGTGCATCAGTCATACAGGCAATCCACTATGCACGCTAAGCAACAATATGGCTCCCAACTCATGCACATGCGGCGATTATTCTTTCACATCCGTTGCAAATGGCATCGCGGGAAGTCCAGCGGCGTTTTCAAGATTGGACTTTTCGATGCGGTCATTCCAACCGTAGCGCACCGCCGCCGGATGTGCCACGCCCGGAGCGCTCACAATAACCGTATTGCCGACGATTTTTGCCAAGGCCGGCACAAACTTATGGTCACTGCCGGCAATTTCAAACCAATCTATCGGCTGGCCATTACGCGATTTTAATCTATCCCCTATATGAGAAAAGCTGATGATGGCAGTATTGCCCTTTACGGTCATTGTTTTAAATGTCGGCCCGAGATAGGTCGTGTCTTTTGCGCCATACGTCTTGGCCATCGCCAGCAGACACAGCCGGTAGCCAACATCGCGCTTATCAAACGGATGAATGTTGTGCAGCATGCCAATGTCCATGGTGCCAACCATGCCCGTATTGGGCACAGTCTTCACGGTGTCTTCCTCCGCCTGCCAAACGCGGGCCGCCTCTTTGTCCCAGGGCGGGCCGTAAGCAAATGGGGCAATCTGCACGATATAAAATGGAAAGTTGCCCAGCCCCCAGAGCTTGCGCCACGACGTAATAAGCGCCGGCAATTCATAGCGGTACAATGTGCGACTGACGTTATTCTCGCCTTGATACCACAGAGCGCCCTTGATGGCATAGGGTGCCAAGGGATGAATCATCGCGTTGTATATGCTTGTCGGCTGCCACGGGCCGCGAGCTATCGGGTTGATCGGCGCCACCGGGGGATCGGGTATGAGTTTGCCTGCGGCTTCCGCCGCTTTGGCGGATTTAAGCCACGCGGCCACCCGCACCATATACGCTTTGTTTAGTGCATCGCCAGCCTTTTCGGCCTGAATAATCAACGCTCTATCAAACTTCAACTCCGGGGTGCTGAAAAACGTGCTTCGCGGCATCCATGAATGAATATTCGTGCCTCCCCAATACGATTCAATGATGCCGATGGGTATATGAATTTTACGCTCAAGGTCACGAGCGAAGTAATAGCCCACTGCCGTGAAGTTCGCCGCATCTTTTGGCGTGCAAACTTGCCAGGGTTTAGCCGAAACGTTTGCCGCCGGCGATCCCGCAAGCACCATCGGAATATAAACCGCGCGAATGAGCGGATAATCAGCCTTGGCCACTTCCTTGCGTGCCCCCCCACCACGCGTCCACCCGCGAAGCGGATACTGCATATTAGACTGGCCTGAACACAGCCAGACATCTCCCACCAGCACATCGGCAAGTTGCTGTACCGCGCTGCCGGCAATACGCATCATCTGCGGCTGCGAACTCGCGTGCATTGGCGCCAAGCGGACGATCCAGCATCCGTTGCCTGCTGCGGTCGCCTGCACCTTTTGCCCGGCAAATGAAACGCTCACCCTCTGCCCGGGCTTATCCCAACCCCACACGGCCACGGGCATGTCGCGCTGCAGCACCATATGCGAACTGAACAAACTACTTACTGCACCATAAGTTGCCCGGCTCGGCGCAACGAGTAACATTGCCGCCAAAGCAACTCCAATGAGGCCTAGTATTGGCAGATGATGCAGCCTGGGGCGAGCTATGAACATATCGTATCTCCATAAATTTGGTTTTCAGAAGACATCGTTCTACCATGATAAACGAACAAAGCAAGGATTATTACAATGATCATCGCGCCTTTTATTCCAAACCATTTTCCACCATTCGCCAACATTTGCCGCGCAGCCGGCACTATGTCTGTAACTACACATTGATGT
>JBMFVX010000104.1:0-10606 GCA_049965775.1 Phycisphaerae bacterium | reverse complement strand
ATACGCAACGCCGCTTCCTACGCCAGTCGGAAACGCCGGAGTAAAGGTGAAGAGTTTTTATAGCGCTGTCGTGCTAGTGCTGTCAGCTTTGGCCGGGCCAAACTCAAAATGGGTGTAAGAAAGCCCATATCCGAAGGGATACAGCGGGTAAGCGGGGCCATCCACATACATATTGCTGGTCCACTCGCCTACCGGATTGCCCAACGGGCGGCCGGTGTTGGGATGGTTGTAATACAGAGGTTCTTGGCCGGTGGCATACGGAAAATCGGTGGTTAGATGACCGCAGGGGTCAAACTTGCCCAGGAGAATATTCGCTACTGCCGGGCCGGCTTCAACGCCTGGGTACCAACATTCCAGTAGGGCAGATGCCTTTTTTGCCAACGTGGGTATGGCCAGTGGTCGGCCATTAAAAAGCAGGACGATGATGGGTTTGCCTGTTTTGATGAGGGCGGAAAAAAGCCTGCGTTGCGAGCGAATCAATCGAAGCGACAGCAAGCTATGATCTTCGCCGCACCAGGTGGCAGGCTCACCGAGTGTTACAATGACTGCATCGGCATTTTTGGCTGCTGCGACGGCCCGACTCAATGATTTGCCGCTTAATACCGCCAATGTGCATGCTTTGGGCAATGCGTCACGCAGGCCGCTGGCAATGGTTACGGCATCTGCCGGGCGTCCGGCACCGATCCAGCAGCCGAGCATATCGGTCTGATCGTTGGCGTATGGGCCAATGAGCGCCACATGCTTAAGCAATGAGGCGTGCAGCGGCAGTGTCTGATGGGCGTTTTGCAGCAGCACGCACGATTCTTCCGCGGCCTGCAGCGCGGCCTTGCGATCTGGCGATGTGAGGTAAGAGCCGGGTTCATGGGCCGGGTTGCGATAGGGATGACCAAACAAGCCCAGTTTGAATTTGACATACAAAATGTGCTCTACGGCGCGGTTGATCCAACGCAACGGCACTTTGCCCGATTTTACCTGGGCTGCCAGGGTACGATAGGTTTGGCTGACCATTTCCATATCTACGCCGGCATGAATTGCTTCGCGAGCGGCCTGCGGGCGTGAATGGGCGTATCCCCACGCCTGCATCTGGCTGATAGACTGCCAATCGCTGACAACAAAACCCTTGAAGTGCCACTGCTGCCGAAGCACATCGGTAAGCGTGAAGTGATTGCCCGACGACGGCACGCCGCCAATGGCGTTGAAGGCGCTCATTAATGTCAGAGCGCCGGCTTTGACGGCCGCTCCAAACGGTGGGAGGTAGTAGTTTCGCAGCGTAAAGCGCGACATATCGGTTTGAGAATAATCTCGTCCGCCTTCAACATTGCCGTAGCCAACATAGTGCTTAAGGCAAGCGGCGAAGCGGCCCGACGCCTGAAAGCCTCGAACAGCCGCCGCCGCCATTTGCGAGTCGAGCAGAGGGTCTACGCCGTTACCTTCGGCAATGCGGCCCCAGCGGGCGTCGCGGGCAATGTCTATCATGGGGCTGAAGGCCCAATCTAAACCGGCGGCATATGCCTCATGGGCTGCGATGTGCTGACAGGCCTCGACGAGGGCCGGGTCCCAACTGCACGACATTGCCAGTGGAATTGGAAACTCCGTGCGAAAGCCGTGAATAACGTCAAAGCCCATAATCAGGGGAATGCCCAGGCGGCTTTTTTCGACGGCAATTTGCTGAATTTTGTTGCGAAGCGCGATGTTGGCTTGACCGGAGCCGCTATAGCCCAGCACCGAACCCCATTCGCCAGCCTTAAGCTCCTGTGCCATTGCCGGGGTCAGAGCCGACGGCAGCGGAGCTTGCTCAAGCTGCCCGATTTTTTCAGCCAGCGTCATGCGATTAAGCAGGTCTTTGGCGCGGGCGCTGGGTGAAAGGGCGGGGTTTTCGTAAGGGTCTTCGCGGCCGTTTTTATTCAGGTCAATCCAATGCTTATGGTAGATAGCGTCGTTGGCCTTGGCAGGCAGATAGCGATGTGGGTTGGTAGTCTGGCCGGGCGCCCCGTTGGCCCATGCCGCCAGGCCAAACAAGGAGGTTGCGGCAAATAACGTGAGGGCCAATGATGTTCTGCGAATGATAACTTGTGCCACCGATACTCCCTTATAATTGAAGCGGACAATCCTTAGCTGATAAAATAATAGGCCATTATCGCGCTGTTGTACACTTGAACAGCAGTGTCTTTCGTGCGCAAAGACGACATTATGATTAATTGCGACAAGCGTTTGGAACGACATTATTTGGCACCAGGGGCACGCGTAGCTGTTTACCGTGCCGCGGCCCCGACGCTAATTCGCCTGCGAGAGCGGCGCTGAGAATGCAATGCGTGTCTGGCGGTCCATGGCCATGTTGGCGAGTTGGTCGGCCCGGCTGTTGGCTTCGCGGTAAACATGCCCAAACGACCAGATTGGTATTTTGGCAAGCAGTTGCACCGCCCGGGCATGGAGCGGCTTAAGATCGGGATGTTTTACGCGGTAGATGCCCTGTATTTGCCGGACCACCAGTTCGCTGTCGGCGCGTATGATCAAATGTTTGATGCCGCGCTGAATAGCGGCCTCAAGACCTTTAACCAAGGCGGTGTATTCAGCCACGTTGTTGGTGCATCGGCCGATGAACTCACCTACTTCATCCACCACGTTTCCGTGGGCGTCTACTATGGTAAAACCAATGCCCGCCGGACCGGGGTTGCCGCGCGATCCACCATCAAAGTTGAGTTGAAAAGTCGGGGTTTTTTCCATGAAGCACGTTGATTCCAAGCCGGGGGTAATATCAGCGATGGCCGAAGGGGCCGCATTGACCGATGCCGGTCTTTGTTCAAGCCGTTTGTGCCTGCGGGGCCATGTCTAAAAGATACAAAATGCGTCCGCAGGAGTTGCAGCGCCGTACTTCATCGCGTCCGCGAAGCAAGTTGACATCCTCGATGCTCAGGTTCATAAAGCAGCCGCCGCAGGAAATGCTTTCCATATCGTTTTCAGCAAACTCCACGACAGCCAAGGCGTCGCCGGGGTACTTCTGACATAGCCGATCGTACTGTCGGATGGCTTCTTTGGGGACCAGCGCCGCCGCTGAAGCGCGTTTATCCGCCAGCGACTTTAGCTTCGCTTCCAGTTCTTCAACGCGCTGGGCGCTTTGTGATTGCATGGCGATGAGCGTTGCCTGCAGGTCGGCAATTTGCTTTTGAGTGGCTTCGATGGCTTTGGAAAGCTGCTGCTGCTGCTCCATGATTTGTTCGCAGGCGGTTTCCAGCTTGGCGACCTCGGCCTTTTCGGCGGATATTTCGACCAGCAGCGGGGTATATTCTTTGTTGGTGCGGGTTGTGTTAAGTGTTTCGCGGAGTTTGTTGATATGTGCGTTGCGGGCCTCAATGTCGCTCATGGCCGAGGCTTCGGCGACCTTCAGCTTTTTGAGGCCGGCCTCCTGTTCGCCCAGCACACGCTGGAATTCGTCAAGCCGGCTCTTGAGTGAAACCTGATTTTTCAGGACCGACTCCAGTTGCCGTTGAAACTCAACCGTATCGCGGTCAATCGCGTGCAGGGCCAATAGTGATGAAACCGTTATAAAAGAGGGCATCTCGATACCTCGCAATTCCAAAACATGAATCGTACCACCGGAAGGGCATTCGTGCCACCCCGGCGCGTTTGCGTTTGCATTGGCGTGCCGGTGGGTGGCGAGAGAGTAGATGGAGATGTTAAAAAGTATCCCGATTGGCGGTTCCTTACCGCAGAGGCCTGTCCCGGCCAGCGCCGGGAGATTTCGCCATCCATGGCTCAAGACCGAGGGCCGCAGAGATTTTTACGGGGTGCTGGGCGACGGGGCTAACCGCAGATGACGCAGATGTACGCAGAGTTTTTTGGTTTTGGGGCGCTGCGCGGCGATTTTTGCCGCAGAGTTGGCTACAGTCATAAGAGGTAAAAAAAGCTAGGATGCCTCAAAATGCGTTGAGTTGCCTGTGGATGTTCCAGTGGCGAAAAGTACCGCCTGTATCGAAGGTCGTCCTCATGAGTTCTAGTAAAACAGATCGTTCGATCGGTTTCCAGTCGGTTGAGGTAGCACGTCTGGTAGAAGGCCACGATGGGCAGTTCCAGCCTGCCCGGTCGCCCCCTCCACCAACGGCTCCCCGTTCAGCTTGCGGCTCAATCCCCGATTGCACGCCGCGCCGCGTATTGTCATTTGATACCATCCCATAAATCCGGCTATGATCGAATTCGTTGTGATGCGTAAACGCTACGCCTCTGCCTGCACGTGCCGCGTGACAGAGACTTTTGACAAAGCACTCGCCACCGCAGCAGACACTGCCGGCCCTCCAGAGAGTCATTATGATGCGTTCCAAACCTGGTCGTTCGCCAATTCTTGATGAAATAGAATTGCCGGTGCCTCGACTGCCGGGGGCTTTTGATGGCATGCGCATTGTGCATTTGTCTGATCTGCATCTTACCTACTGGAATAGCCGCCTTTCCGACTGGAAACTCGCTCTGACGCGGTTGAAGTGCGATTTGCTGGTTATAACTGGTGATTTGGCCCACAGAGCATGGCTGTGGCGGCAAACACTCCCCAATGTACTGCGGTTACTTGAAGGCATAAGCCCCGAGCTGGGCATTTACTTTATTTTGGGCAACCACGACTCTCCGGAGCTTGGCCCCGCTCTGGCACAGTTTGGCCTGCGGCAGTTGTGCAACGAAGCTGTAATCCTCAAACGCGGTGGTGAACGGCTGGCCCTGGTTGGTATCGCACAACATCGGCGCATTGATACCGACATTCCTGCTGCGCTGCGCAATGTACATGCGGATGACTGTAAAATTATGCTCCTGCATTACCCGGATTTGGTGCACGCGGCCGCAGCCGCGCGGGTGGACGTTTGTTTGGCGGGGCATACCCATGGTGGGCAGATATGCTATCCCGATGGCCGGCCGATTATCCGCCATGATTCTTTACCGCGTGAAATGTGTGCGGGTGTTAACCGGGTGGACAGCACCTGGCTGGTGGTCAGTCGCGGCATGGGCAAAGCGGCGCTTCGCGTACGGATGTTTTGCCCGCCGCAGATGATGGTGATTACCCTGGTGCGCGGGCCTGTAATTGCCTCAGCCACCGAGTAGAAAATACCTATTGCTGTGATTGCCAGACGGCATAGCTTCTCTACGGCGAGTGGGTTTATGTACGTCGCCCACGCAGTATGTCGGCAGCCTAATGACTGGCGGCCTGCTATCTTGCGGATACCAAAAAGTAATTTCGTCGCAATGAGTAGAGCCGTTCGCTTGCCATTATAGCCCGCCTGTGCGACCATCAATTCATGAGTTTGCTCGACGGGATTCTCAATTTTAACAAGCGGTTTGTGGCCGAAAAGGCCTACGAGCCGTTTCTTACCAACGCGCTGCCGAATAAAAAGCTGCTCATTCTTACCTGCATGGACACGCGATTGGTGGAACTGCTGCCCCGTGCCATGGATTTTCGCAATGGGGATGTAAAAATAATAAAAAACGCTGGCGCTCTGGTGACGCATCCGTTTGGAAGCGTCATGCGAAGTATTTTGGTCGCCGTGTACAGTTTAGATGTTCACGAAATTGCGGTGGTGGGGCATCATGACTGCGGCATGACGGGACTTTCATGCCGCGACATTCTTGACAAGGCCCTGGCGGCAGGCGTATCGCCCGACACCATTACCATGCTTAAGCATGCCGGCATCGAACTTGAGCGATGGCTCGTCGGGTTTGATCAGGTGCAGGATGGAGTTCAACAGAGTGTTGAAATGATTCGGACGCATCCGTTGCTGCCCCAAAAGCTGCCGGTGCATGGGCTTATTATCCACCCGGAAACAGGCCAACTTGACGTGGTTGTGGATGGCTATAAAGCCGCAGGTGGTGCCGTATAAAGCATCGCCCATGGTGCGCATGGCGAACTGCAATAGCAACGTAAAAGCCTCGCAACTGATTGGTTGCTTGGTTATTCGCTTAACCCGCATATTTCGCTGAAGCTCAATGCGTTGACCGGTGGGTCGCCACGCCTGCAACGCGCATTGCCCAATGGCACCAGGTGTGGGCACGGTTGCCTCGCGGCAAAACGGCCCCGGTTCTGGTTGGTTTGTCGGTTGCGGGCTAGTAGAATACTTTTCCTGCGCTGATGGGCTGCAGCAACATAAATGAGGATTTTCATGCGGCGAGTGGTTATTACGGGGCTTGGGGCGGTTTCGCCTCATGGCATTAAATTTTCAGATCTGTGGCAGGGGTTGCTGGAGGGGCGTTCCAGCATTGCTCCCCTCGCGCAGTTCGATCCATCGGGCTTTCCGAGCCAGGTTGCTGGAACCGTGCCGGCATTTAAAACCACCGATTATGTTCCCAAAAGCTATCGCAAAGCCACAAAAATTATGGCTCGCGACATAGAGTTGGCCGTTGTGGCCGCAGACGGCGCGGTGCGCGATGCGCACCTGGCAACCCGTGGCATTGTGGAAGCAAGCGGCGGCTCGGCCCCAGGACCTGATTGGCATGTCGTAGATCCTCGGCGGGTGGGTTGCAACATCGGGGCCGGCTTGATATGTGCCGATCTTAACGAGCTTGGTCAGGCCTTGGCTCAGGCCAGGAACTCCGATGGCACCCTGAGCCTGGCCCGCTGGGGAAAATCAGAAGACCCCTCCAAAACCAGCGGCATGGACAACCTCACACCGCTTTGGCTGTTAAAATATCTGCCCAACATGCTGGCCTGTCATGTAAGCATCATTCACGACACGCAAGGCCCCAGCAACACCATTACCTGTGAGCAGGCTTCCGCCGGCCTGGCGCTTGCTGAGGCCTGTCGCACCATTCAGCGCGGTCAGGCGGATATTGCTTTGATCGGCGGTTGCGAAAGCATGATTCACCCCATGGGCCTCATGCGATGGTCGCTTCTGGGCCGGGTCAACAACACCGCCAACCCGGCAGGCGCATGCCGCCCCTACGATCGCCGCGCCGCCGGCACCGTCGTAGCCGAGGGTGGTGCCGTGCTGGTCATTGAAGAACTGGAGCACGCTCAAAAGAGAAATGCCCATATTTATTGCGAAATTGCAGGATTGGCGGCGGCTTGCAGCGGGCGAAAGATAAACGATCCCGACCCCACGGGCGAGTCGGCCGCATTTGCCATCGCCAAAGCCTTGCGTGATGCAGGCGTAGCCTCTACAGAGGTGCAGGCCATTGTGCCGCCCGGTTCTTCCGTGCCGGCGCATGATCAATCTGATGTGGCTGCTATCACCCGTGTGTTTGGAAAACAGGCTGACGTTCTGCTGGTGCCGGCGTGCGGCGGCCTGGGCGATTGTTCAGCCGGAGCGCAGGCCATAGATTTGGCGGCTGCCGCCATGGCACTGCACGAGCAAAAGCTCTGGCCGGTCGCAGGCAGCGACCAGCCGCTTGCAGGCGTGCGCATGCTGGCGACGCAACAACCCATGCCGTTGAAGAATGTGCTGGTGCTTGCAAGTTCGCTGGCGGGTCAGCATAGCGCGGTGGTGTTGCGAAAATGGCAGTAAATGTTAATGCATCGGCGGCAGCGCGTTGCTTGGCCGACGATTGCAGATAAGGAAATATTCATGGCCAATCGAGTAGTCATAACCGGAATGGGTTGGGTTACCCCCCTAGGGCACGACATTGAACAGGTGTGGCAACGGCTGCTGCGCGCTGAAAGCGGTATCGCTCCCATCACCCTGTTTGATGCGCGCACATTTCCGACAACATTTGCCGCAGAAGTTAAAGATTACCAGCTTCCGGCGGAGTTGCGCCAATCGGCCATGCATCAGGAAATCAGCCGCGCTACCGGGTTTGTCTTGGGCGCAGCTACGCAGGCGTGGCAACAAGCCGGGCTGCCCGCACCACGAACGCCAGACCATGCCAAGCTCGACCCCTACAGTATTGGCATGTATTTGGGCAGCGGAGAAGGCTCGCTCGATTTTGCAACGTTTACCGAAGTGACTCTGGGTGCGTGGGACCCGGCAACAGGCACTGTCGCCGCCGGCCCATGGGCAAAGGCTGCGATGCACCGCTTTAACGCCCTTCGCGAAATTGAACAGGAGCCGTGCATGCCGCTCACCCATTTGAGCTTGGAGTTTAATGCTCGCGGCCCGGCCATGAACTGCCTTACAGCTTGTGCTGCCAGCACACAGGCGCTGGGTGAAGCGACGCAAATTATTCGCCGGGGTGACGCGGAAATCATGATTTCAGGTGGGGCGCACTCGATGATTCATCCGTTTGGGGTGACGGGGTTTAACAGGCTCACAGCGCTGTCAACGATGAATGACAATCCGCGCCGTGCCTGTCGCCCGTTTGATGCCACCCGCGGCGGGTTTGTCCTCGGCGAGGGGGCGGGCATTCTTATTCTTGAATCGTTGCAGCACGCAGTGCGCCGCAATGCGACCATTTTGGCCGAGATCGTCGGTTATGGCAGCTCGGCTGACGCCTACCGCGTTACCGACCAGCACCCCGAGGGGCGCGGTGCTGTTGTTGCCATTGAAGAGGCACTGCGCGATGCCGACTTGTCGGTCAATGACATTGACTACATCAATGCCCATGGTACCGGCACCAAAGAAAACGACTCAACCGAAACGCTGGCCATCAAGCACGTATTCGGCTCGCGCGCCAAGAGCGTACCCATCAGCAGCATTAAAAGCATGATGGGGCACCTGATTGCAGCGGCCGGTGCGGTCGAAGCCATTACCTGCGTGCTGGCCATTCGCGATCAGGCATTGCCGCCTACGGCCAATTACAGTGTGCCCGACCCCGAATGCGACCTCGATTATGTGCCCAACGAGGCCCGCAAGGCCAAGGTCAATATTGCCATGTCAAACAGCTTTGGTTTCGGCGGCCAAAACGACACGCTTATTGTGCGGCGGTTTGCCAAGTGACGGGCTAATCGGCCTATAATGATACGAATCGCCCTTCGCCTTGCCACTTTACGCCCAATCACAGGTACATTCTGCGAGCCTGAAGCGTCCCGATACTTGGGCAATTCCGACGCTCCTCACAGTTGGTAAAATCTGCTATTATGTTGGCCGATGTGAAATCAGTGGCTTTGCATGAAGGATAAGTTTCACCATGAATCACGACATCGTTTTCCCGCGGCTTAATGGCTTTATGATTGAACTGCCATCCTGGGGGTTTGCCGATACCGGTACGCGTTTCGGCAAGTTCAACCAGGATGCCGCCGCCGTCACCGTTGATGAAAAACTCGCGGATGCCGGGCACGTCAACAAGCTTTGTGGCTGTTGCCCCACCGTGGCAGTGCACGTGCTATGGGATTTTAAGCCGGGCCAGGCGGCTGCGGAGGTGGCAAAGCTGGCCCGCGGCAGCGGGGTGCGCATCGGCTCCATCAACCCCAATGTCTTTCAAGACCAGCAGTACAAGTGGGGCAGCGCCGGCAACCGGTCGTCGGCAATTCGCAAGCATGCGGTGCAGCACATGCTCGATTCAATTGCCATTGGCAAAGAGGTTGGCAGCAATCTGCTGTCTCTCTGGTTTGCCGATGGTATCAACTACCCTGGTCAAAGCGATATTGTCGCCCGCAAGCGATGGTTTACCGAATCGCTGAAGGTTCTTCACGCCGCGCTGCCCCCCGATATGACCATGCTGGTCGAATATAAGCCGTTTGAGCCGGCATTTTATGCCACCGATATCGCCGATTGGGGTATGGCACTGCTGCTGGCACGAGCGGCGGGTCCGCAGGCCAAAGTGCTGGTAGACACCGGCCACCACTATCAGGCCGTTAACATTGAACAGATTGTCGCATGGTTATTGGATGAAAACATGCTGGGCGGTTTTCATTTTAACGATCGAAAATACGCCGACGACGACCTGACCATAGGCTCGATAGATCCGTACCAGATATTCCGCATATTCTGCGAGATCGAAAATCATCGTTTTCGTACCGGCTCGGTGCCCCCGATCGCCTACATGGTTGATCAGAGCCACAACCTCAAGCCGAAGATTGAAGCCATGATTCAAACCGTTGACATGGCCCAGCAGCTTTACGCCAAAGCATGCCTGGTAGATCGCAAAGCCCTGGCCGCTTCACAAGAAAAAGAAGACCTTGTGCAGAGCGAAAATATTTTGCGCGGGGCCTTTTTAACTGATGTGCGGCCATTGCTGGCCGAATGGCGCAGCAGCCGCGGACTTCCGACCGACCCGCTGGCGGCTCATCGCCAGAGCGGATACGAGGCTAAGGCGGCGAAAGACCGTCTTGCCAAACATGGCAAGAAGTCTGGCGGAGCCTACGCCTAGTGTCATCCTGCCTATGGTGCAGCGAGTCTGGCTATGATAAATGTTCAACCATGGTAGGTTGTATATGCACAAGCCCAACATTCAGACCTGCCGATGTGATGATCTGGCCGATGCAAGCCAAGTCCAGATGCTGCGACTGGCGCAAGGTGCGGTTGTTGGCACGTTTGCGGCGGTATGGGTCGTGTCGTGGGGATTGCAAGTGCTTGCCACGCTGCCCCATTGGCAAGCGCACTGCCTGGTGATGGTGATCATGGGCGCGATCGCGATCTCTGCCATGGCGGCAGTGGCACTCATATCGCTCAATAGCTTGGAAGCGGCCTTGCCCGCCGCTGGATGGTCGAATGCTCTGTTGCTTTGGCTGCTCTATCGCCTGCTTGCGGTGGTGCAGTTGATA
>JBMFVX010000103.1:0-10687 GCA_049965775.1 Phycisphaerae bacterium | reverse complement strand
GGCCGCCAAGCCATTGGAGAAATACTTGGTTTGCTGGTAGCTCCAGCGATTTAATGATAATTTGTCAGGAGTAGGGTCCTGAAGTCAATAATGGCGGTAGCCGCGTCATTGCGTCCGGTCTGCAAAATCGCACCGGACAAATTGTCTACCCTCCTCAATGGAATCACTTGCGCTATCAGCCCAGCTACTACCCGGACAGGCTCCTGGAGCGCTGCGGGCGACGCAGCATAGTAAAATGGACTGCGTTGGGACGTTTGCACGGGCATGGGCACCGGTGCGGCGAGATAAGCATAGCCAATGCCATTGTGCGTAAGGCACGGGCGCAAGACAAGACGATCACGGGCATTGATGACATGATGATAAACGAAAACCCATTAGACAAAACACAGGCCGATTCGCCGGCGACAGAAGCATCATTTGGCGGTCTTTTTTCGCTGCTGCCGCGTTTGGCGGGCGCTCCGCTGGCTCCGTTTAATACGCTTTCGGCGGTGGGCTTGCCCGAGGGGGCTGCATGGGCCAATTGGTTTGCATTTCTAAATGCGCTGTCGTGGGCAATTGTGCTGGGAGCGCCGCTCTTTTTGTATGCCAAAAATCTTGGAGCCGGCGATGCGCTTTTGGGGCTGCTGGCCGCCCTGCCGCCGCTGCTGGCGGTGCTGCATATTCCGGGGGCGTATCTGATTCCGCCGCTGGGGTATCGGCGCATGATGATATTGGGCTGGGGGTCGCGCACCATCATGATATTTGTGATGGCCGCAAGCATGGTGCTGCTGCACAGCCCGGCGCCGCGACTGGCGGCCTTGTTTGTATGTATTTTTTTATTTTCGGCCCTGCGCGGGCTGGCCGGCGGCGCCTGGATGCCCTGGATGACCGAGCTGGTTCCCACCGATGTTCGGGGGAAATTTTTTCTGCGCGATCAGCTTTATGGGCAATCGGGTAATTTGATTGCAACGCTGGCGGCGGCGGTGTTTCTTGTGAATTACACGCACGCTGCGCAGTTCTGCTGGCCATTTTTATTCGCCGGCCTGGGCGGGGCCATCAGCGTGCTATGCCTGCTGCGCCTGCCCGACATTCAAACCCCGGCGCATCACCATTCCATGCAGCGTACGGCCATAACCAATATGCTCGGCCAAAAGACGTTTCGGCTGCTGGTGGGGTTTAACGTCGCCTACATGCTGGTGCTGGGAGGGTTGGGCGTCTTTACCGTCGCATTTTTGCGCGGCATCGAGCATTTCTCGCAGAGCGGCATTGTGCTGGTTAATGGTATGTCGGTATTTGGGGGCAGCATGTCGCTGTTCTGGTGCGGGCGGGTGCTGGATCGCATCGGTTCACGCCCCATTATTCGGTTGAGCCTGGCCGCGTTTGTTCTCGTATTTTTTGGCTGGTGGGCTGTGGCGTCGCACCTGCTGGCGGCTTCGCCTTTCATGATTGGAGCGTTGTATCTGATTACCGGCGTGGCGGGCATTAACTTTGCAGCCGCCAACAATCGTCTGCAAACTCTCTGGATACCCTCCGCCGGTCGCAATCATTACTTTGCCGTGCTACTGGTGCTGATTAATTTGGCCGCCGGAGCATCGCCTCTGGTGTGGGGGCTTATGCTGGAGTTGATTGGATCGCACCAATGGCACATCAGCGGAGCGAGCGTCAATCGCTACAGCATTTTGTTCGCATGCGGGGCTATTTTTCTGCTGCCGCTGTGGATCGCCGCCCGCCGATTGGTGGACCAGCCCGCCGACCAGTGCTCTGTCACACCCAGAAATTAGGATGGACGGAGGGCCAATAGGTTGCGGAATCTGTGTAAGCCAATGGCTCGTAACTTACGGCGAGGTACCAACGCTTGCGGCAGGTTCCCTGGCTGCGGCAAGCCTCTTGCATGGCGTCCACTGTGCGTTTGGTATCCCGTAGCGGCAAGGCTTAACCTGCGGCTGATAAGCATTGGTTTAGGGCCTGCGTAGCCGATAATATCAGCGGCGGTATAATGGGACATAAACACGGGAAGATTGAATGAAAATCACAAAAGAACGCGAATTGCACCAGCTTTGTGCGGAGTTTGTTGAGTCGCTGGGCATTGATGAAGCGTCGGAACTTACCGCGGATTTGGTACAAGCGGTGCTGCGCCTGGCGGCTGATAAACCCGGCCGAGCCGACTTAAAGCTGGTCTTGCGCGCCATCAAAGAGCTTCGCTTCGGGTTTAAGATGTTTCAGCCCTATCGGCAGCGACGCAAGGTGAGCATTTTTGGCTCGGCACGCACCCTGGCAGACAATGCAGATTATCAGGCGGCGGTTGAGTTTGGTCGGCTTATCAGCGCTGCGGGCTTTATGGTGATTACCGGCGCCGGCGGCGGCATTATGCAGGCAGGACACGAAGGGGCCGGGCTGGCACACTCATTTGGCGTCGCGATTAAACTCCCGTTTGAGCAGGAAACGAATGCCATTATCGCCGGCGATGAAAAGCTGGCACACTTCCGCTATTTTTTTTCACGCAAGATCATGTTTGTAAAGGAAACCAATGCTGTGGCACTGTTTCCGGGTGGGTTTGGCACGCATGACGAAGCCTTTGAGGTTCTTACCCTGGTGCAAACCGGCCGCGCCGACCCCATGCCCATTGTGATGCTTGAAAAACCCGGCGGAACCTATTGGAGCCAATGGCAGACCTTTGTGAAACATGCCCTCGCCGACAACGGCTTTATTTCGCCCGAAGATAGCAACCTTTACTTTATTACGCAGGACCCGGCCCAAGCCGCAGCTCATATCAACCAATTTTACGCCAACTATCAATCCATGCGCTATGTGGATGACAAAACGGTGCTGCGAGTCAAATACACACCAGACGCCGCCGCACTCTATCGGCTGAATCAGCAATTTTCGGATATATGCATTCAAGGGCCGATTACGATTGCAACGGCCGCCGAGGCCGAGCCTGCCCACGCACCGGAACCGCACCTCCCCAGGCTGGTATTGCCATTTAATCGGCGTTCGCCGGCACGCCTGCGCATGCTCATTGATGAGATCAACCGCCTGGAACCACCAACGGCCTGATGGTCGGCGGCATTTTACGGCCCGTACGGCGACACATAGACATGGCCAAAATCTGACGTGTTGACCGCAGCCGCATGGCCATCGGCAAATGCCACGTTGACGCTGTAGCCATGACGATCGGGAATGGCGACGGTATTCAGCGCGCCGTCATTTTGATTGGTCGGCGTGGTTGGGCCGCTGGGAAGCGCAAGCTTGTCGGCCGAAATGGGAATGCGATCGCGCAGCCAACCGGTGTCGGCAACGCCCTGGAGTGTTGTAGCGTCTACGGTTTGCCCGGCCGGCGCGGTCGCATAGGTATCGTATAGCTTACGCAGCTAATATCTGCATGTTGTCGAACAACTGGAAATTGAGGGCAACGGCTCGGCACAGCATGGTTTGATGACGCGTGTCGATCGCGTTGAGGCTATGAAGTATTGCGGCTTGGAATTCCTGGTGCGTGCAGTAGTAGCGACCGTTGAGGCAATCCCTTTGGATAAACTTCCAAAGCCGTTCGATCAGGTTAAGAATTAGGTTCTGTCTGAAAACAGCAATTTCAAGTATCGGCGGATCATAGCAAGCTGTAGCATTCCATGAAAATGCCCCGCCAATTTTTCGAACCTGGTACCAATGCGACGGAATTCCTTGAGCCAGCCCACGCACTGCTCGACAACGTGACGTTGGCGATAAGTCTGGCGATCAAACCTGACGATGGGATCATGACGGGCATTTTCGTTGGCCTTATGCGGAATCACCGGTTCGATCCCTTGCGCCCGGAGCCAATCGCGTACGCGTTGCACGCTGCAGTCCTTGTCGCCGACCAACTTTCGGGGCTTGCGGCTGCGGCCATGTCGGCGCGATGCGATGTATCGGGCCACCATGGAGTCCATCGCCCCAGTCGGTCTGCGGCCATAGGCATCACATCCTTGTCGTCGCGCGAGGCTCATACCAGCGTTTAACAGCATATTTTTCAATCCGATATGGCTGGCATATTTCAACATTGTGTTAAACAGTTTTAGCTATCTTAAACAAGATTGAGCAATGGCCCAAAGGCCATTCTGGCGATAAGAACAATAACGTGAGACTGAGGCGTCATATGAGCAAACCCGACAAATTTAAACTTGACGATTCACCCAGCCATCCCGCCGATACCGACGGCGACGACGCACAAAAAACACACATTACCTTCGACGCACCGGCCGAACGGGAAAAACAACCGGAGCGCGTAGGCATCCGCGAAGTCGCACGCGAGGCCGGCGTTTCTGTCGCGACCGTCTCAATGGTTATGAATAATAACCCCCGCATCAGCCGGGCGACGCATCTGCGCGTACAAAAAATGATTGAGCGGCTCGGCTATCGGCCCAACCGTATGGCACAATCGCTGTCGGGCCGCTATACGCAATCGCTTGCTGTTATGTTACCGCCCCTGCGCCACGCTTTCGCGGATGCTTATTTTGGCGAAATCTTGAGCGGTATTGCCGACCGCGCCGGCAAGCTTGGCCACAAGCTGCTCCTCGAACAGGCCAAGCCGCAATTCATCCGCGAAGGCAAGCATCTGGAACTCTTCGAACGCCGCTTTGTGGACGGGGTGTTGTGCCTGGGCTTTAACGAAAAGCACCGCTTTCTTGAAGATTTTTGCGCTAAAGAATTCCCGGCTGTCATTGTAGACAATCGGCTCATCCAAACGCCTTGCGATTTTGTGGTGTGCGACTATCGCCTGGGAGCACAGCAGGCCATGAACTGCCTGCTGCAGCTCGGCCATCGCAACATCGGCCTGATTTACGCAGCGCCCGAAAGCTTTACGGCCCGCGAGGTGGCGGACGTTTACCTTACGCGCCTGCAGGAAGCCGACTGCCCCACCGACGCCACCCGTCGCCATGATGGGTGCTTCACCGATGAGGGCGGCGCTGCGGCCGCCGCGCGAATTTTAGCAGCACACCCTGACACAACCGCCGTGTTCTGCGGCAACGATAAAATGGCGCTGGGCGCTTTGCGCTACCTGACCGGCGCCGGCAAGCGCGTGCCGCAGGATGTTTCGGTCATTGGCTGCGACGACATTCAGCACCTGGCTTATGTTAGCCCCAGCCTTACCACCGTCCACCTGCCGCTTTATGACTTGGGCGTGCTGGCCTGCGATAAACTTGTTGAAAAAATTCGCGGCAAGAGCGAGCACATCGCCGAAACGCTGCCCACGCATCTGGTGCTGCGCGAGTCTACCGGCATCGTACCAACTCGCAATGCCGAAAGCCCGTGATGCCGGCAATAACCATGCTGCGGCAGCACACCAAGACGCTTCTAGCCATGAAAAATCGCCAATGCGTCGTGAATGGCACTGGGCAAACCGTAAATGTCCAGGCCCGTGATGATGATACAGCACGCCCAGCCCGTGAGCATCAGAAACCACCCGTTGCGATGCACCCCCATGACCTTGCGTGAACTGGTAAAGATCATCAGCGGCACCATCGCCAGCGGCAATTGAATGGCCAGCAGAACCTGACTTAAATTAAGTAGATTATTGATGTTGGGTTTATGGGAAAAAGCCACCAGAAGTATCGCCGGCACAATGGCCAGTACACGGGTAAAGAGCCGTCGCACCCAGGGCCGAATGCGCCAGTTCATAAAGCCTTCCATCACCACCTGCCCCGCCAGCGTGCCCGTAATGGTGCTGCTTTGGCCGCTCGCCAGCAGTGCCACCGCAAATAGAAGGCTCGCCACACCCGCCCCCAGCAGCGGCGTGAGGGTTAAGAATGCCACGCGAATCCAGTCGCTGTCGCCGGTGAAAACAATATGCCGGCCATCGGGCAAGGTCGCGCCGGTTTTGCCGAAGAACACCAGCCCGGCCAACACAAGTATTGCCGCGTTAACCACAAAGGCGGCCGTGAGCGCCAGCACGCAGTCCAACGTGTTGTACTTGATCGCGCGGCGTATGCTGGCATCATCGGCCTGCAGCCGGCGCGACTGCACCAGAGCGGAATGTAAATATAAATTGTGGGGCATGACGGTTGCGCCAATAATGCCCATGGCCACAAACAGCATGTCGCGGTGGGCGAAGAAGGTTTTCAGGTTGGGCGCAAAGGTGGCTCGTGCCACTGCGGCCATATCAGGGTGAGTAGCCGGCAGAATAAATATTTCAATGATGTAGCAAACGCCTATCGTGAGCACCAAAACGGTAACAATCGCTTCGATCATCCGCACGCCGATGCCCTGCAATGTCAGCAGCAGCACCACGTCAAACGCCGTAATAATCAAGGCCCAAAACAGCGGTATGCCGAACAACAAGTTGATCGCCAGAGCGCTGCCCAGCGCCTCGGCAAGGTCGCAGGCGGCAATGGCGATTTCGGCGCTGATCCAGTTGGGCAGGCGGGTCCACTTCCAAAATCTATCGTGCGAAAGCTGCGCTAAATCGCGGCCGGTGGCCACGCCCAGCTTGGCAGCACAAATCTGCAAAATAACGGCCATCGCACTCGAAAGAGCCACCACCCACAAGAGCTGATATTGAAACTGTGCCCCGCCGGCAAGGTCGGTGCTCCAATTGCCGGGGTCCATATAGCCAACGCTTATAAGAATAGCCGGGCCTACGAAAGCCCACCAGGTACGCACAAAGCCGCGGCTGATCGGCGGAATCGCAACGGTGCCGTGGAGTTGCCCCAGCGAAATGCCCGGCGCCGCCTTTATGGCTTTGACATTGGCCAAATCTTCCCCAAGGCCGGAGGCGCCCTGCACTGCGGGCGCACCTTCATCATTGGTTTTTAGCGGCGGCTGCGCCATAGAGTCCTTTGAATAACGTACAGCATGCACAGCCCGGACGTGCGACCGGATTTTCGGCAGTGCTCGCTGCCGAGGCTGCACCAACACCTCACCCAATAGAGCCGGGGGAACGCTTGGTAGGCGGCTCCCATCGGCCACTTTCAAGTAAGCATAGCGTTAACCTAGCGTTTAAGCCAACGGTGATTCGGCTTATACTGCTTGCAGCACCGCAGCATCAAACCCAGCCAGCGGCAGGGTGCCCTGGACCATGCGGTTTGTTAATACGTCGCGGTATTGCGCTGGGGCCAGCGGAACTTCGACTGCACCTTCATTAAAATTCATCACAAAAATGACCTCGCCGTCGCCGGTGCGGCGCCGCTGGGCAGTAACTCCAAGGGGCAACTCGCCGGGGAGCGCCTTGGGCAGAGCCAAGTCCTTCATCAAGTGGTTGCATAGTGCGCGCGTAAAGGCATCATCATTGCGGGAAGCCACGTAATAGGCAGTGCCTTTGCCTGTGCGGCGGCGCGTTACGGCAGGATGGCCGGCGTAAAAATCGGCTCCATACAAAGCCAATGCTTCGGCTCCCTGCAACTCCACCACATCACAATAATGCCTTGCCTGCGACACCACCGGCAGCGTGAGCGGGTTACCGGCCACCGGCACCACCGACTGCTTGTGATGATCGCCAAGCACATCCTGCTCTTGCACCCAAATGCCCAGCAACTCTTTTAACGGACCGGGCCAGCCGCCCAAAAAGCATAGATCGTTTTCGTCGGCAATGCCGCTCATATAGGTCACTACCAGCGTGCCGCCCGCCGCTACAAAAGCTTGCAGCCGCGCGGCCACGCCCGGGCGCAGCATATAAAGCATGGGGGCGACCACGAGCTTGTAACCCGAAAAATCACGGGTTGATTCGATCACATCCACCGCAACGCCGGAGAGCCAAAAAGGCTCGTAGTGGGCAAGGCACGTGGCGGCATAATCTTTACCCATATTCCTCGGCCCGGCGGCCTGCGCTATAGCCCAGCCGTTGGGCCAGTCGTACAGCAGCGCTACTTGGGAAGTTGCTCCGCCACCCACAACCGCTTTGAGCCTGGCAAGTTCGGCGCCGAGAGCGGCTGCTTCTTGAAACACGCGCGTGTGTTCATGACCGACGTGGTCCACAACGGCTCCATGGAACTTTTCGTAGGACCCACGGCTCTTGCGAAATTGAAAATAAAGGACCGAATCCGCCCCGTGCGCTATCGCCTGCAGGCCGGAGAGCCGCAACACACCCGGCCGTTTGGGCCGGCTGATGGGAGCCCAGTTGGTATTGCTGGGGGTGCTTTCCATAAGCAGCCATGCGCGATCGGGCTTCATGCACCGATAGAGATCATGCGTAAAAGCTGTTTGGCAGCCAGTGCGCCACTCGGAGGTGCCATCATGCCAGTGCGGGTAAGCGTCCCAGCTTACCACATCGAGTGTTTGGGCCATTTGCGGGTAATCGTAGGCGTCGTAAAGCCCCATGAAGTTGGTGGTAACCGGCAGGTGCGGCGCAAACTTTTTAAGCGGGGCCTTCTCAACTTCTATAAACGACATGACCTGCTCAGTCATAAAGCGTTTCCAATCCAGCTCCAGGCCATGAATGCTTTTATCTATGACGGTTACTTCGTCAAAACTGCCGAACGCATGGCTCCAAAACTTCGACCAGAAGGCCTGATTCATGTTTTCAACGGTGTGATAGCGTGCCTCGAGCCAGCGTCGAAACGCGGCCATACACAACGGGCAGTAACAGTACCCTCCAAACTCATTTGAAATATGCCAGAGAATTAGTGCCGGATGTTTGGCGTAGCGTTCGGCAAGTTTGGTGTTGATGAGCGCAACGCGGCTACGATACACCGGCGAGGTCATGCAATGGTTGTGCCGCCCCTGCTGCGGCTCGCGCGTGCCATCGGCCGTACAGCGGCGCACCTCGGGGTATTGCAGGGCGAGCCAGTTGGGTTTGGCTCCGCTGGGCGTGGCCAGAATCACTTTCTGCCCGTTTTTTTCCAAGCCGTCAAGTACGCGGTCAAGCCATTCAAAGGTGAACTGGTCTTGCTGCGATTCAAGGCTGGCCCAGGCGAAAACACCAACCGTGACGGCGTTGATATGTGCCAGCTTCATGAGGCGCAAATCTTCCTGCAGAATATCTGGGGCGTGCAGCCATTGTTCGGGGTTGTAATCACCACCGTAGAGCAGGCCCTTTGTGCCCGGAATGGCGGGTTGTACTTTCACAGAAGCTCCAATTTTTATGAGGCCCAAGCGTTTGTTTGTCGCCGGTGCGGCTCTTGGTGTTAAGCCAGACGCTTTGGACTATGACCCTTATGCCTTTAGCTGTTGCGACGCCGTCGGTACGTCTGGAGCCGACACCCCAGCCGACTCGATTGCCGCCGTGCCGGCCTTGTTGATTTTGCCCGCCGGGCCGAAGTTCATTTCAGCCGGCGCCATCAGGCCACCGCTAAGCACAATGGTAATTGCCTGCTCTTTAGTCCAATCGGTATTGCGGACATCCTCCTCGGGCACAAATTGAAAAAATCCGCTCGTGGGGTTGGGCGTCATGGGTATAAACACGGTTAAATACCTCTTGCCGCAGCAGCTATCGGTGACAGTGTTGGTGACAAAAGCAATCGTCCAGATGCCAACGCGTGGAAACTCCACCAGTACCACGCGCTCGTATCCCTTGGAGCCTTCCTTGCGAAACGAACCTATCACCTGCTTGGTGGTGCTGTAGATGCCTTTAAGCAGCGGCAGATTTTCGACAAAGTGATCGAAAGCGTTGAGAAGTTGCCGCCCGATGACAAACGACCCCAGCACGCCGATTAGATAAACAACGCCCAAAAAAACCAGCAGCGATACAAACGCTGCCATTACCGCGATGGCCGTAGCGTTATGAATATGCGTCCAGTGCTGCACCTGCACATTGCCCAGCCAATCTTGCACGGTCGGATAGAAAAAGCCGGTCGCCGCCAGGAACAGCAGTCGCAGTATATAGATGGTTACAAACAGCGGAATCAGCGCCAGCAGGCCGCCGATAAACACCGACTTAAGATGCTGCGACAGCCAGCCGCTGGTGCGATTGCGAGCATCCGGGCCGGCGGCTGCGGGCGCGGCGGGTTCTTTTAATGGATTGTTATTGTTGGGTAGCTGTGTCATATATAAAACATCTGCCCACCTCGGCTCTTCTGGCCGACTTTTTCGGCCAGTTGCGCCAGCGTAATGGTGTTCAGTACGCCTCCTATGGCATTGGACAATTCTTCCTGCAGAATGTAAACGGCCAGTTCGCCGGGGCGCAGCTCGTCGGGCGGGCCATCCGCCTCCTGCAAAAGTTTTTTACCCTCGAGGCGACTGATAATTTCCCCCACGAGAATATCTTTCGCAGGCCGCGCCAGCCGGTAGCCGCCCGTGGCGCCGATGCGCGATGTCAAAAACTTGCCGCGCGTCAGCGCCGACAAAATAGACTCCAGAAATTTCGTCGGCAACCCCTCACGGGAGGCAAGCTCGCGCGTTTGCAGGTAGCCACGGGCATAAGACTCGGCCAAACAAACCATTGCCCGTATGCCATATTGCGTGCGCTTAGATAACTGCATGCCCGCTCCAAAAACCAGCCAAGGTGTCATGTTACCAGTGAGGCAAATATCGGGCAAACCCGCCGATGCGGCAAAATGGCCTGGGCAGCGCGGCCTGCGGGCCGCGAGAGCAGGAGAGAATTGAGGAGGTAAGCGGTATAGCATCGGGTCGCTTGAGCTTGTGGGGCGAGGTCGCTTCGCTGCCGCGACGGGGGCTGCTGCACCAGATGGCGCAATTCTTGCTGAAAAGACAAAATGTTACAGGAGGGGGTGCGTGACACTTTTCGCGGGCAAGATTTGCTATAATTGAGGCTGGATGATCCACCATGGACGGTGGATCAGGA
>JBMFVX010000102.1:0-10802 GCA_049965775.1 Phycisphaerae bacterium | reverse complement strand
TAGCCGGAGTTGCTTTCGAGGACGGACAACGAAAACCGGCCGCCTGATCCGCCGTCCACAAGATTTGACAGTAACTCTTGGCGAGGATATTCATGAGGTTTCAGCCAAGTCACCTGAAAGCCCAATGGCGGGCGAGCGGTCTTAGCCTCTGGGTGGGCATAGTCGCCGCCGCGTTTGCGGCGATCCCATGGCTCGCACAGCGCAGCACGACGGCAGCTACGCCACAAGCGATGCAAAAGCCAGCCATGCCTGTCGCGATCTTCGGCGTGGTTACGCTTTCTAGCGACGATCCGATGCCGGTGCCCGGCGTCCACGTGCAAGTCTTTTCCGCTGGCATGCCTCAGAGGGCCATCCTGCCGCCGGTGAAGACCAACGCTGCGGGCCTGTTTACCTTTGATGCTCAACTCAGCCCCGGCAGGTACATTGTCAAGGCATCCAAGGGCTTGGTTGCAAGGCGCGTACCCTTGGCAATAACCTCGCGTAGCCGTTGGTATAGACTGGTAAATATCCAAATGGCCCGTCCGGCACCCGGGCAAAACGTGCACGCAGCGACGTCCCGCTGGGCCAGCGTGGCAGTTTTCGGGCAGGTGACGAAGCCTGACGGGGTAAGCCCGCTTCCGGGTGCCTTGGTGATTGCCTTGCGCCCGGCGGGTAGCGGCCCGTGGGAACTTTCCGGGCGCGTTGTTACGACAGTCATCGCGAGTAGGAAATTTGGTCTCTTCGATCTGAAGGACCGGCTAAGCCATGGGAGGTACCAGATCCTTGCTACGCTGCGATCCGCTGATGAGACCGTCGCGTCGGTGCCTCTAACCATTGCGGGCTCGCCGCTGCCAGCTGTTGTATTACGAATCAAGGCCGGCGCGGGGCTGGTTACCGGCCGCGTGCTCGGCCCCGACGGTAAGCCCGTCGCCAAGGCGAGTGTCGAGCTCGTAGGGGGGACCCACGCAAACCACCTGCTTGATCTCTCCACGGACACAGGTGCCGACGGCCGCTACACGCTCCGGTACGTTCCACTCGGTACATACATCGGCGGCGCTTACCCCCCGGCCGGGAGCCCGATGCCGCCATCTGGGCACTACCCGGTCATGGTCGGCCGGCGGCCGGTACAGAAGGATTTTCGGCTTGGACGGGCATCCCCGTAAGAAAGGAAGGCGGGCGTGGGAAGTCGCGTCCGCTTGCAAATTAATCGGAGTCACGATTGTGGGTGGTTTTAAAAGTACTTCGACTGGCCTCATGGTGGTGCTGGTGTCCCTTGGCTTGGCGGGTTGCGCGAAGCATCATTTGGGGCACGGCAGCGTTGTCGTTTTCGGCCTTGTGGGCCTCCCGGGGGATGCGGCCCGTTACTCTGGTTGGTCCGTTGACGCAAGTCGTTCTGGCTTGTTGACCTATTTTGACTCCAAGGCGAAGGTTAATGACACGGGTGGCTTCGCGCTGAATCGTGCGCTGCTTCCGGGACGGTACCGCTTGTCGCTGCGCAAGGGGAATTTGGCTTGGAAGAACCGCGTCACGATCGGGCACCGACGGGGATGGTACCAAGTGATCGAACTAAAAAATGGTGCGGGATTGGGTGCGGTGCCCCCTGTGATTGCCGGCTTTTCTGTGGGTACCGTTGTCTTTGGCATGGTGACCAGGGCCGATGGAGTTACTCCGTTGGCTTTGGCGTCCGTTGATGCCGAGCGTGTGAGCGGTTCGCGACCTGTGTGGTCCCCGAAGACATCGGCTGTCACCAACAGGCTGGGGACATTCGTGCTGGGCGAGCGCCTGCGCCCGGGCAGGTATTTTATAACCGCAAGGCTAGGGGTTTTGGCCCCCACGTTTTGGTCAGGCGTTGACACGGTGGCGCAGGCGGAGGTAGCTGTCACGCCGTCGTCCGGGCCGTGGGTTGTGGTTCGCCTGAAGATGGCCTCCGGCTCAATCGAGGGTCGTGTGTTGGATGGCTCCGGCCGGCCTATCGTCGGTGCGTTGGTGGAATTCGTGGAATCAGCCAGCGACCGACGTTACGCTTCCAAGACAGACGGCCAGGGGCGATACTCGATATCCAACGTGATCCCTGGTACTTACGTCGCGGACGTGTCGCGCGATGCGGCGATGATGGAGCGCGTGGTCCCCGTCGGTTCCGAGCCGGTGCGAAGGGACTTCACATTGCAGTGGCAGCGTTAAGAGCATTGTGGTAGCGGTGTGCCGGCCCGCCTAGCCGCGGAAGCGTTAAACGTTACGATAAGCGATGACCACGCGGTTAGCGCATTCCGGTTGAGAGTTGTGGGTTTTCCGCTGTCGGTGGGAGCTTGAAGCGGTTAGCCCAAGTTACGGAGTTGCGCGGCAAAAATGGACCTGGCGAAAGCGCCAAGGCCGTTTTTGCAAAATAGTCTTTACTACATTTGCGACCTTCCTGCCCCCACTGCCGCTGTCGAAGTTGTCGGACTTTCGGATTGAAACCGCTTAATTTGGTTCGGTATTTCCAGTCTCAAACGATTTAGCAGAACCTCCTGGCCTTCGTCCGGCTGTGTCACGCAACGAACCACAAGTTCCGGGCCGGGCTGATCATTTACCCGCGTCTGCAGCGCCACGCCGGCGCTGCGGATCGTCTTGAGTTCATCCACCAACATCCGCGGTGCGTCGCCCGGCCAGCCTGATAGTTTATCCGGCCTTAACATCCACCACAGATAGTGACCAATGTACACATCGCCAAAATCCCGTACACGCTCCAGACGCAAGCCCTTGAGATCAACATCGGCAGTGTCCTGAATCCCCCAATGCTTCGTCATGGAGCTCCGGCGGTTCGGGCATGCGGCCGCTTGCACACTGCGACAAGCCCGGCAAGTATCGAGAGGTTACGCCTTGCGGCGGAATATCCGTGGCGTAAGTACCAGGCCGCTTAGAAGTAATAGCGATAATGTTGTCGGCTCAGGCACAGATGAGGCGGCGCAATTTGTAATATGGTTTGCATCTAAAGTGACCGCTCCGTTACGCGCCAAGGCGCTTCCATCGAGAATCGTCGCTCCTGTATTCATGGTGATGCTGGTAAGGGCGAGAATGTGGCCTTCAAATGCGGTGCCGGTACCCAGCGTGGCAGAACTGCCGACCTGCCAGTACACATTACATCCCGGCGTTGTGCCGCCGTTGGTCATCACGACGGATGCATTGCTTGCCGTGGTAAGGGTACTGCCAATCTGAAAGACGAATTGCGCATTGGGGTTGCCCTGATCATTCAAGGTGAGCGTACCGGTCAACTGTGCGGAGGAAGAGAAGAAATAAACTCCCGGTGTCAGCGTCAGCCCGCCCAAGTCCTGCCCCGTCAAACTCTGGGTCGAGGCCAAGCCAGCCGCCGCATTATAAGCGGTGGTCAAATCACTTTGCGCCTGCAAGGCAACTGCATCGGCAGTATGCGTAGTATAGGGAGAGGCCACCACACCGGGCGGGAAGTCGGTGATAGCCGTTCCGGGGCTGACACCGATATCTCCACCATTGATGATGGAGGAGCCTGTATTGGTTATGGTGGAGCCGGCCATGACGGCGAAGTTTCCTGCGGTACCTAAAAGGATAGCGCCATTGGCGTGTATAGCGGAACTGGCCAGCGCGGATAGCGCCATCAACAAGAAGGGGTTCGTCGCAATGTTTCTGGTCGTTTTCATGATAGAGTCTCCATGGATGTGTAACACTTGTTCTTGGCTAATGGCCAATCAGGAACAGCCTGAAGCCAAACGAAATACAAAATGCCTCTTTTGGCCGCCAGATGAATCATCCGCCGCCAAATGGCTTCTTCAAAGCATCAACCTGCGTTAAGCATGCTCGAAGGAAGCTCACGATAACTGTTGATAAAAAAGATGTTTGCAGTTTGGCTGGGCTGCCAAGCAGAGATCGCCTTATCAACGCACCATTATATGCAAGAGTTTTAATAAGTTAATATATTTAATGTGCAGAATCAGTTTGTGGCGGTGACTCTGGCGGCATTGCATCGTATTGACGCGACTTTTTGTCGTGGCCGGGTCAAAATGACGCGTGTTGTTGGCTCGGGGCTGTGATTGGCAATGAATCGTGTGGAGTTGAAACAAATTGATTTACTTTTTCTCTGCGGCCTATATTGTCGTGCCGGTTATATCTCGTCAAGTTGTCTTGGAGAATGGCTGGTCATCAAGGTGTTTAGCGGTAACAAGATAGGAAAGGAAAAGCATTCAACGCACTGCAAGTTGGAAGGCTGTCGTTTTGGTTGTCGGACTGATGTTGGGTAGTGCAAGCCATTTGCAGGCGCAGCCGCTCAAGGTGTTTATTTTGGCCGGGCAGTCGAACATGCAAGGGCATGTGGCCATATCTACTTTTCCTTCGATGGCGGATGATCCAAAGACGGCGCCGATTCTCCGGGAAATGCTTAATGCCGAGGGCAAGCCGCGGGTGTGCAAAAATGTATGGATCGCATCCATCGGCTGCGCCGGCAACGATACGAATGAGCAGACCGGCAGGCTGACGGCCGGCTTTGGCGCATCGCGTAGAGATATAGGTCCGGAGTTTACGTTCGGCCTTTATATGGAAAAACTGGTGGGCGGGCCTATTCTGATCATCAAGACCTCTTGGGGCGGTAAAAGTCTCAACACCGATTTCCGTCCACCCAGTGCCGGGCCATATGTTTGGAACTCCTACGAAATAGCGCAGCTCAAGCGGTGGGGCGCGAATATGGCACAGATCAAGGCTGATAAAATCAAAGCTACCGGGGTGTACTATCGTTTGATGATAGGTTATGTTCGCAAGGTACTCGCGAACATCAAGCGAGTAGATCCACAATACAATCCAAAACAAGGTTACGAACTCGCCGGCTTCGTCTGGTTTCAGGGGTGGAACGATATGGTGGATAGTTGGACCTATCCGCAACGTAAGCGGCCCGGTGGTTATGATCTGTATTCACAGCTCATGGGGATGTTTATAGAGGATGTACGCAAGGATTTGGCGGCGCCGCATATGCCCTTTGTCATTGGCGTGATGGGAATTGGCGGCATGCACGTAGGTAAAGGGCACATTCAGATGAAGTACTTCCGCCAAGCAGAGGTTGCGCCAACCTTGCTGCCGCAGTTTAAGGGTAACGTGGTAGCGGTGCAGACGGCGCCATACTGGCTCGATAAATTGGCCATGCTCCATGCGCGGATGAGTCGGTACTGGCGGAAGGTTAACGCAATTGTTGCGGCAGAGAAGAACCGCTCGTTACAAAATAAGATGAGGGTTATGGCCAAAAACTTTACACCAGAGGAATGGAAAGCCTTGCAGGGTACCTCCAATTATTCATTCCATTATCTTGGCGCGGCCAGGATCATGGCTCCCATCGGCAAAGCGTTTGCCGAGGCGGCGGCGAAGCTGGATAAGCAGACGCAGCTAACTGTCGTGCGTGGAAAGTAATGGCTAACAATGGTGCGATGCCGCTAATAAAGCCCCGCAAAAGGCCGAAAAATTGGTTGACACGTTTGCGCTAATTTATCGCATTGTTCTTACATTTGAAATAACAGCGGGGCAAGGTGGATAAAGTTGTCGCGCCACCCCCGCCATTGGTGGCCGCCGGTCGTCCAGATGCTTTTGAACTGAATGTCGCGCGCGGTAAGCCATGCGTCAAGATTGCGATTTTCTTTGAGGACAATGGGGTCATGCCTGCCGCACGCGATCCACAGCAGTTTGATGCGGGCATGGTCTTGGCTGGTGAGGTGAGGAAACACGCGCGAAAAGTCCGGGCCATTTGTGCCGCAGTAAGAGCCAAGCCCACAAACCCACCCGAACGAATGAAGGTTGTTGAGGCCCACCATCAAAGCTTCGCCGCCGCCCATTGAAAGACCGGCAATTGCCGTATGTGCGAGGCCGGTTTTAATCGGGTAGTGTTTGGCAACCGGCGGCATAATTTCAGTGAACATTTGAGCTTGAGAGTTGTGCATGTTGCGGCTGAAGAGCCGCTTGTTGCCAAGGCCGGGGCCGGTGCGCGACACAACCCTGTCGTCGCCGTAGCCCAGGGGCATCACAACTATCATAAAGGGTATCAGAGTGCGAAGAATGCAACGGGCAAAGCGCCGCGGATTTAATGCGGGTATGAGAAAAATTTTCTTGGGAATATGTGTCCAATGCTTCGTAAAGGCAGGACGATTTTAGGCCTGTGTGGTATAGTCGAAATGGCGGATTCACAGGGAATACCGCCGGGTGGATGGGTCATGTGCCGGGCGCATGTTGCCTGGCAGCGACGGCTGCCGGCTGCGATGGCAGGTGATGAAATCACCCGATAAATATAGACAGACCTTTCAGCGGGAACATTGCATGAAAACGCATCGCGTGGGCATCATCATGAACGGCGTGACGGGGCGTATGGGTACCAATCAACACCTTATTCGCTCCATTTCGGCCATTATGGCGCAGGGCGGGGTGAAGCTTTCGGATGAGGAAGTGATCATGCCGGACCCCATTCTTATTGGTCGCAACGCCGCCAAGCTTGAAGAATTGGCCAGGCGCACGGGCGTAAGTAAATTCAGCACCGATCTTGCCGCTGCATTAAAAGACCCGCAGTACAGCATTTACTTCGATGCGCAAACCACCGATCGCCGCTTTGACGCTGTAAAGGCGGCCATTGCCGCAGGCAAGCATTTGTATTGTGAAAAGCCGGTGGCCACCAACTCGGCCCAGGCGCTGGAATTGTATCGCCTGGCGAAAAAGGCGGGTGTAAAAAATGGCGTGGTGCAGGACAAATTGTTTTTGCCCGGCATTTTGAAGCTACGGCAACTTATTGCCACGGGATTTTTTGGTCAGATGCTGTCGGTTCGCGGAGAGTTTGGTTACTGGGTATTTGATGGCGACCCCATAGCGCCGCAGCGGCCAAGCTGGAATTACCGCAAGGAAGACGGCGGTGGGATCATATTGGATATGCTTTGTCATTGGCGCTATCTTATAGACAATGTTTTTGGGCCGGTGAAAGCCGTTTCGTGCATGGGAGCCATTCACCTCAAGGAGCGTCGCGATGAAGCGGGCCAGGTGTTCAAATGCACCGCCGACGATTCGTCCTATACCACGTTTGAACTGGCCAATGGCATAATTTGCCAGTTCAACAGCTCTTGGACGGTGCGGGTGCGGCGCGACGATCTTTTAACGCTGCAGGTGGATGGCACGCATGGCTCGGCGGTGGCGGGGCTGCGCAATTGCGTGAGCCAGCAACTTAACAACACGCCCCGCGCAGTATGGAACCCTGATATAGACAGCCCCATCAACCACCTGCAACTTTGGAGCGAAATACCGGCCCAGCAAACGTACGACAACGCCTTTAAGGTGCAGTGGGAAATGTTTCTCAAGCATATTGTGGCCGGCGAGGCATTTCCGTGGGACTTGTTGGAAGGGGCCAAGGGGGTGCAACTCGCGGAAAAAGGTTTGGAAAGCTGGCACAAGCGAGCATGGGTTGATGTAGAGCCGCTGGTGGCTTAACTTGTAACGAGCGTACGATCGTGTGCGGGTTTTGCGACCATTGATGCGGAGGCGCCTATGCGGTTGATTCGATTTTTTGATTCTACCAATTCAGTCAAGCAGGGATCGCTGCGGCCCGATGGCAGCGCTTTGCTTATTGACGGCGATATTCTGGGCAACTACACGGTGACGCATCAGGCGGCGGCGGTGAAGCGCGTGCTGGCGCCGATTGTTCCGCCCGCCATCATTTGTATCGGGCTGAATTACCGCAAGCATGCAGAAGAGACCGGAGCAAAAATCCCGGAGTTTCCGGTGGTATTCTTCAAGAACCCGGCGGCGGTGCAAAATCCAGACGACAGCATCTATATTCCACGGCACCTGGCAAGCACCGAGGTGGATTATGAAGCAGAGCTTGCCATTGTGGTCGGCCGCGGGTGCAAAAATGTACCGGCAGCCAAAGCGCTCGATTACGTGCTGGGCTTTACCTGCGCCAATGATGTTTCAGCGCGTGATTGGCAGCGGCAATGGGGCGGTTCGCAGTGGTGCCGCGGGAAGAGCTTCGATACGTTCTGCCCGCTGGGGCCGGCCATTGTCACCACCGATGAAATTAAGGACCCAAATAAGCTGGCGATATCCACCACGCTTAATTGCCAGGTGGTGCAGCAGTCTAATACGGCGGATATGATTTTTAACGTTCGGCAGATTATTGCGTTTCTTTCCGGTTCTACCACGCTGCTGCCGGGCACGGTAATTCTGACCGGTACGCCCGAAGGTGTGGGCATGGCGCGTACGCCGCCGGTGTGGCTCAAACCCGGTGATAAAGTGACAGTGCAGATTGAAGGCATTGGCGAGCTAAGCAATCCGGTTGCATTGGAACGGGCGTAACCGTTACGCTTACCGCTCCGGAAGTGTGTGTTTTGGAGCCGATGCAATGTCGAAGGATCAAGTGGGCCGCGTAGCGGAGCACCCGGTAGATGAAGAGTTTTTGCGGCGCTGGTCGCCACGGTCGTTTTTAGCTGATCCGGTGCCGCCGGAGCAACTTGCTGCTTTATTTGAAGCCGCCCGATGGGCTCCATCGTGTTTTAATGAGCAGCCTTGGCTGTTTATGTATGCGGCGACGCCCAAAGACCTGGCAATTTACAGGCAGATAATTGTGCCGCAAAATCGGATCTGGGCGGACAAAGCCCCGGTGCTGGCGTTGGCGTTTGCCCGCCGTAACTTTGCCCGCAACGGCAAAGCGAACAGACATTATGCTTTTGATACCGGCGCCGCCTGGATGTGTCTGGCTCTGCAGGCGCATAAACTCGGCTTGGCATCGCATGCGATGGGCGGATTTTTTGAAGAGCAGGCCTATCAGTTGTTGGGTGTGCCCAAAGAAAAATATGAGGCAATGGCCGCAATTGCCATTGGCCGCAGGGGTCCTGCCGAAAGCCTGCCTGCCGAACTTGCGGCGCGGGAGGTGCCTGGCCCGCGCAAAGCGTTCGCGGAGGTTGCCATGGAGGGACTTTTTAAGGATCAGCACGCATGAACAGTCCCGCCGCGACTACGCCCCCAGCGCCGCAGGTGCTGGCGCTGGTAAAAGATATGATTTTCGCCGTCAAAATTGTTTCCACGGCGCGGAGCCTGGGCGTTAGTTGCCAGACCGTACTTTCGGTAGCTGGCTTGGCGGGTGCGTGCGCGGCCCATCAACCTGCATTGATCATTGTAGACCTTGACCTGCCCGGGCTGGATGTGCAGGCGCTGGCGTCGGCTGTGCGAGCAGTCGGAGCACACACTCGCGTGGTGGGCTACTTATCGCATATACAGGTTGAAATGGCGGCAGCGGCAAAGGCTGCGGGAATTGCGGAGGTGATGCCTCGGTCGGCGTTTACGCGCAATTTGCCGGAGTTGCTGCAGGCCGCAGGTCACGCGACTATAAAAGCAGGGCAACCGCCGCAATAGGCAGGATATGTGCCATGGCCGGCAGACGTGGGCGGCCTTGGGCGGCCTTGGGCGGCAAGGAATAGTAATGAGCTTGGCGTTAGGCATAGAAACCACATGCGATGAAACCTCGGCTGCGGTGGTAGCGGATGGCCGCCGGGTGCTTTCGAACGTGGTGCGCACGCAGGCGGCGCTGCACCAAAAATATGGGGGCGTGGTGCCCGAAATAGCGGCCCGGGCGCACATAGAGTTTATAGATGAAATTATTTCTTTGGCGCTTGGTGAGGCCGGTATACATGGCTCGCACCTTGATGTTATCGGGGTGGCTCATACGCCCGGCCTGGTAGGCTGTCTGCTTGTGGGTGTGTCGGCCGCAAAGGGCCTTGCCTTCGCGTGGGACAAGCCATTGGTGGGCGTCAACCACGTTGCAGCGCACCTGTATGCGGCGGCGCTGTATGAGAGGCCCGCACCAGCCGGCGACGCATGGACCGCAGGCGATAGCTGGCCTGCATTGGGGCTGGTGATATCCGGTGGGCATACGACGCTGTACCGCATGGAATCGCCGAAAGATTTAATAAAAATCGGCCATACCATAGATGACGCCGTGGGTGAAGCATTTGATAAAGTTGCGGCTATTTTGCAGCTTGGCTATCCGGGTGGGCCGCAAATTGACGCTTTGGCAAAGCAGGGCAACCCGGAAGCGATTAATTTTCCGATGACGCTGCTGGGCAAAGAGTCGCTTGATTTTTCATTCAGTGGGCTTAAAACGGCTGTGTTGTATCACGTTTGCGGCATCGGCGGAAAGCAGCGCGAGGCTTCGGCGCTTAGCCCACAAGAGCGGGCTGATGTGGCGGCGTCGTTTCAGCGTACGGCGACGGATATTCTGATCGCAAAGTGCCGCCGGGCTTTGGGTCAGGGTCGTTACCGATCGCTTGTGGCGGGCGGTGGCGTGTGCGCTAACAGCGCCATTCGAAGCGGGCTTCTGCAGCTTGGCCGCGAGCATGGCATTCCAGTGCTGCTGCCGGAGTTGCAGTTTTGTCAGGACAATGGCGCGATGATTGCAGGCCTGGCGAGCGAACTTTATCGCAGCGGCGCACGCAGCGATCTTGGCTTGCGGGTTGTTGCCACGAGTTAAAGCCGGCTTTCATGCCAAGCCCATTGCGGTTTAAAGCTCCAACCGCGTTTGGTCTGCCGTGATTAAGCAAAAAAAGGGTAAGGCGCAAGCCGCGTTGCGCGGTAGGATGCCGGCTGAATTATTCTTAGGTTATAGTCCTAGGCTGAACTTCCCATGGTAGACCAGAATATTTTTGAATTAAGGGCCTGTAAAGAAATAGCCTGTACGATCTGGCTGGTTCTTTTGGCCGCCGGCTTCGTTACTCGCTCCTTACAGACCCACTAGCACGACAGCGCTATAAAGGCTCAAGATTTTCTTTCGGATGGCCGATGAGTAAGGTCATACGAAAGGGGTGGCG
>JBMFVX010000101.1:0-11315 GCA_049965775.1 Phycisphaerae bacterium | reverse complement strand
ATGCCCCGTCTCGTTTGTTGTCGGATCTCGCAGACTCATTATTCAGAGTCGGCTCGATCCTCCGCCGCGCATCCGGGCATTTCAAACCCATCGCAATCCCGGCCATTACTTGGACAGGCTCCTAGCCATCGCCCAGGGTTTATTGCTGTGGCGGCACGGTCGTCGCCGCTTGGCTAACCGGCTGACATTATAACAAATGACGCCTGCGAGACGTGTGCGTCTGCTGACAGGCCAAAGGCACTGGAACTTGTGGAAGTTGCAAAATAGTGAGCCGCCGTACGATAGACATGGCGATGGCAAATGAATAAGATATTGCCAGTGGCGGCAGGTGAGCCTGCTGAACATGTCCGACCTTGCCGATATGAGAGGTAGAGGCGGTGAAGTTTTATATACGCGAAGATTAAAGGCCTGACTTTATGGCAAATGGTACAGGAAATAGCGGCAGTGGCGGCGGCGGCGCGTCGGGTGGCGGCGGGCCGACCGGGGGCAACTTTCGTGGCCGCAAAGTAACTAATTGCTCGTTCTGCGGCAAATCGAGCCGCGAAGTTGGCCTCATGGTCGAAGGCCCCAACGACATTTACATTTGCGTGAGCTGCGCGGAATTATGCCAGAGCATCTTCAAGCAGGAGCGGCGTAAAGCTACCGGGGCCAAGCCCGTGATGGGACAGATTCCACCGCCACGGCAGCTTAAAGAGTTTTTGGATCAATACGTGATCGGCCAGGAGTTTGCCAAGCGGGCTCTTGCGGTGGCGGTGCACAATCACTACAAGCGGTTGGCGCATACCGATGGCCGCGGCAACGACGATGTGGAAATTGACAAATCGAACGTGCTCCTGATTGGTTCGACCGGCTCCGGCAAAACCCTGCTGGCTCGCACGCTGGCGCGCTGTTTGAATGTGCCGTTCGCCATTGGCGACGCAACCACGCTTACCGAAGCCGGTTACGTCGGCGAAGATGTTGAAAACCTCCTGCTGAAACTGCTGCAAAGCGCCGACTACGACCTTGAGGCTGCCCAGCGCGGAATCATTTACATTGACGAGATTGATAAAATCGGCAAAACGAACATGAACGTTTCAATCACGCGCGATGTCAGCGGCGAGGGCGTACAGCAGGCCTTGCTCAAAATGCTCGAAGGCACCATGGCCAATGTGCCTCCCCAGGGCGGGCGTAAGCATCCCGAACAGCAGTACATACAAATTGACACCACGCATATTCTGTTTATCTGCGGCGGCACGTTTGTCGGGCTGGATCAAATCATCGGCAAACGGCTCGGCAAAAAGATGATCGGCTATGGCACAGAAGCCTCAAACGTGGCCGGCGAGGCGGAATCTACCTCGCGCTTTTTGGGCCAGGTAACGCCCGACGATCTTATTGAGTTCGGCATGATACCGGAGTTTGTAGGGCGCCTGCCCATTGTTGCGCCGCTTACGCCGCTGACCGAAGAAGCGATGATCCAGATTTTAACCGAACCTAAAAATGCCCTGGTGCGGCAGTACAAAAAGTTTTTCCAGATGGAAGGCTGCGACCTGGACTTTACCTCCGGGGCTTTGCGCGTGATTGCCCAAAAAGCCCTCAAACGCGATACCGGTGCCCGCGCCCTGCGTGGAGTTATGGAAGAATTGATGCTGGACCTTATGTATCAACTTCCTGACCAGGCCGACCGCGGCCGCTATGTCATCACCGAAGAAGTTGCGCGTGGTGAAGTGGCTCTTTTTGATCGTAAGCCGGTGCCGCTGAAAGAAAGCGCCTAGATTCCAGTTGATTACGCTTAACATGTATAGCTCGCAGGTGTTGCGGATCGCCCGGCCGCTTTCTAATACTCTCAGCGGCCATTTGACCCTGCCGTGCAGGTTGCGATACATTACAAGGCTTGGCCGAGGGGCGGCGGTTTTGCAGGTTAGCGGCGGGTATGCCCGCACTCTCGGCAAGTGCGCAATCCTTTGGGGGATGGTGTAACGGTAGCACAGCAGATTTTGGTTCTGCTTGTTCTGGTTCGAATCCAGATCCCCCAGTTAACGCGGCAGTAGTGAGCAAAGTTATGCAGGGCCGGGCATTTCGGCTTCGTGCGTCTTTTTGTTGTCTGGAAAGCTATAGCGATGGTTTTAAATGCGGTTATTCTTGCGGCCGGTAAATCCACCCGAATGAACAGCCAGCGGGTAAAGGTTCTGCACGAAGTGTGCGGCCACCCGATGCTCGCGTATGTGCTTGATGCGGTGCGTGCGGTCGGCGCTACGCGCATTTGCGTGGTGGTGGGGCATGACCGCCAGCGGGTGATGGCGGAGTTTGCCGATCAAAAAGATATTCAGTGGGTGCACCAGGAAGAACAAAAGGGTACCGGCCACGCCGTGCAGGTGTGCCGGGTGGCGCTCTCGCCGCTTTCCGGCGATACGCTGGTACTCGCGGGCGATGGCCCTTTGATTCGCGCACAGACGCTGCAGGAACTTATCGCAAGACACCATCAGGCGGGGGCCGGGGCGACTTTAGCCACCAGCGAACTCACAAACCCTTCTGGTTATGGGCGCATCGTGCGCGGGAGCGGCGGCGAGTTTTTGGCCATTGTCGAGGAGAAAGATGCCACGCCCGACCAACGAGCCATTCGCGAGGTAAACCCATCCTACTACCTGTTTAATACGACTGATTTATTTGAAGCGCTGGGCAAGGTAACGCCAAACAATCGTAAAGGCGAATATTATTTAACCGATGCGGTTTCGATATTGCGGCTGATGGGGCGGGTGGTTCAGGCGGTATCAGCCGTGCCGGAAGAAGATGTACTAAGCATCAACACCCGGCAGGAATTGGCCCGGGTATGCGGCGTTATGCAGCAGCGAATTGTTGCCGAGGTGATGGGCAGCGGGGTAACCGTGGTCAATCCGCAGCAGACGTGGATTGAATTTGGCGCGAAAATCGGGCAAGATACCGTGCTCGAACCGTTTACGTTTGTCGGTTGCGGGGCGGTGATACCGCCGGGTTCGCACGTGCCGGCGGGTACGGTTGTGCCGCGGGGCTGTGTGTTTGACGCAAACCACAGCGTAAGGGCCTGATAGTGCGTGCAACCAATGGGGCCGCTGGGATGGCTGCCCCGGCCCATGACGGAAAGTTTTGAGCGACCACAGCGACCACATTGAATGTTGGTTGAGCCATCCGACCTTGCTGATGACCGCAGCGGGCAAGGCAGCGGATGGCGCATTGTTTTAATCCGCGGGCAATGAGGCTTTGGCGGCTAGCAGAAGGGTGATGGTTCGGCTTATGGAAGACCTGTGCCACGCGATAAAAGTATTTTCGGGCCGGGCCAATCCCGAATTGGCCGCCAAGGTATGCCAGCATATCGGCATACCGGTGGGCCAGGCTCGCACGGAGCTGTTTCCGGATGGCGAGTTGATCGTAAAGCTCGATGAAGACGTTCGCGGTCGCGATTGCTTTGTCATTCAAAGCACCTGCAACCCGGTGAACGACAACTTGCTCGAATTGCTGATTTGGATTGACTGCCTCATGCGGGCGTCGGCCAAGCGCATCACCGCGGTGATACCCTACTTTGGCTATGCCCGGCAGGACCGCAAAAGCGAGGGGCGAACGCCCATTACCGCCAAGATGGTGGCCAACATTATAACCGCCGCCGGGGCGGACCGGGTCATAGCGATGGACCTGCACGCCGCGCAAGTGCAGGGCTTTTTTGACCTGCCGGTGGATCATCTGCTCGCTTCGCCGGTGTTTACCGAATATTACCGGGCGGAACTGCCAAAGCTGGGCAAAATAGCGATTGTTTCGCCGGACCCGGGCAATTTAAAAGCGGCAAGTTACTATGCCGAAACGCTGGGCGGCGATTTGGCCTTTATAGACAAGCGCAGGCAGTCTGGCACCCAGGTGGCGATGACCAGTATTGTCGGCGATATTGAAAATAAAACCGTGCTGATGTTTGACGATATGATAACCACAGGCGGCACGGTGGCGGAAGCGAGCCGAATTTTGATGGATCATGGCGCTCGGGAAGTGCACGTCGCCGCCACGCATGGCGTGTTTGCCGGCCCGGCCGTGGAGCGGCTGGTCAAAAGCCCGATCAAACGCATTGTCATTACCGATACGGTGCCGCTGGCACCGCAGGTTGAGGCGCTGCGCGATCGGCTCACGGTGCTGTCGGTGGCAGATTTGTTTGGCGAGGCGGTTAAACGCATCCATACAAATCAATCCATATCCATATTGTTTGACAAGGGCGGCAACGGAGGCAAACGTTAAGCCGCAGAATTTTTACGGCCGAATTGGTTTGGGCCTGCCGGGCTCGGTTGCCCGCGCTTAATAAAAACCAAAAGAACCGCCCGACAACCGGACGAAGCTCGCACCGGGGTTTTGAGGCATCACCAGGAGTTAGTCATCATGGCTACAACACAGAAGAAACGAGAACTGTTGGTTGGCACAATTCGCGAACAGCGGGGCAGCCGCAAGTCGCAGGAGTTGCGTGCCGCGGGCGGCGTGCCGGCGGTTATTTACGGGTTGAACAAACAGAACGTGGCGATCACGCTTGATGCGCCCGCGGCCGAAAAGGCCATTCACAGCGGCGCCCACCTGCTGGATGTTGAAGTCCAGGGCGCTGTCGAACACGTGCTTATTCAGGATGTACAGTACAACCATCTCCAAAGCGTCATTGAACATGTGGACTTGCTGCGCATTGACCCGACCCACAAGGTGCGGGTGAAGGTCCCGCTGGAGTTCCGCGGAACGGCCAAGGGCACCAAGGAAGGCGGTATCCTCGAGCGGCAGATTTCGGAAGTTGAAATTGAAGTTCTGCCCCTGCACATACCGGATCTGATCCGCGTTAATGTAGACCACCTTGAACTTCATCAAATTCTCCATGTACGCGACATCGCCGTGCCCGAAGGCGCCCGGATCATCAACCATCCAGAGCAGATTGTGGTGCAGGTGCGAACCGTCAAAGAACAGGTCGCGACGGAAGTTGCCCCTGGCCCCGCCGAGCCGGAAGTTATTGGCAAGAAGCCCGCCGAAGAAGGCGAAGGCGAAGCGGCTGCCGGCAAGCCCGCCGCCGGAGGCAAGGCTGCCCCTGCGGCTGGAGCCGCCAAGAAGTAAGCGTCCCTGCCAACCACAAACTCCGGCGGCAGGCCCGTGTGCCGGAGTTGGTTGGTGCACACTGGCTCCGCCGGCTTTGGCAAACCTGGAGTTGGCGACGGGCTTTTGGCTTGGGCGACAAGCCGACCTCGCCGGGCAACTATCGGGAAATGCCGCATGAAAATAATTGCGGGTTTGGGCAATCCGGGCACCGAATACGAAAACACCCGGCACAACGCGGGCTTTATGGCGCTCGACCTGGTGCTGGCTCGCGCCGGTCGTGGCGGTGAGGTGCGCTGGCAAGCTGCGCATCAGGGCTTGGCCGCGAAGGTGTTGCTCGGCGGCGAGAACGCTCTGCTCCTTAAACCGCTGACGTTTATGAACCTCAGCGGTCGCAGTGTTGCCGATGCCATGCGGTTTTTTCGCATAAAGTTCAGCGACCTGCTGGTGGTGGTGGACGATGTGGCATTGCCCTGCGGAGTCATCAGGCTGCGGCCGGGCGGTTCAGCGGGCGGGCATAACGGCCTGGCGGATATAGAACAGGCTCTGGCCGCGCTGGCTGCGGCCGAAGGCCTGACCGGGCGGGACTTTGCGCGTTTGCGCATCGGGGTTGACCAGCCGGGTCAGCAACCCCTGGCGGCCTATGTTTTAGGGCGTTTTACCCCCGAACAAAAGCCCCTCGTCAACGAGGCTTTAATTCGGGCGGCAGAGGCTGTAGAATATTGGGCTTGCGCCGGAGTGTCGGCCGCGATGGCCCGCTACAACGGGCCTGCCGGAGAACGGTTGGATTCCGGCCCAAAGCAGCCGCCAAAGGGCGGCGGTTCGCGGGGTGGGGCAAAAGAGCCGCCCCGAAAAATAGATGGTTGATGCGCGGGTGGTGAACCCCATGGTGACGCGTTTGCGTTGCTCGCCGCCGGTGCCTGGTTTAGTAGTTTGGAGTTTTCATGGCTGTTCACATTGGCAAGTATGAAGCGATGTTTTTGCTTAACGCGGGTTATGCCAGCGGAAGCTGGGACGCCGCCAAGGGCGAAATTGAGCACATTTTAAGTCGCGCCGGCGCAGAGGTGATGCATCTTCGTAAGTGGGATGAGAAGCGCCTGGCCTATCCGATCAGCGGCAGCAAACGCGGGGCGTATGTACTCGCGTTTTTCCAGTGCGAAGGCCCCAAAGTTGCGGGCATAGAACGCGATGTGCAGCTTTCAGAAAATATTCTGCGCGTCCTGATTACCAAAGCCGACCACCTGGCGCTCAAAGATGTCGAAGCCATGATGCCCCAGCAGCCCATTCTTGATGAGCATGATCCGCGCGCTATGCGTCGTGCGGCGGCTGCGGATCGTTCATCGCGCGAACCTGCCGCAGAACCCGCCGCGGCAGCCTCGGAAGCGGTGTAACCGTATAAATGGTTTGCCCGGCCAACCGAGCCGTGGCGGCCGCAGGAGTTGGATATGCCAAACGTAAATAAAGTCTTTCTGATGGGCAACCTTACCCGCGATCCGCAGGTCAGCTATCTGCCAAGCCAGACGGCGGTATGCGAAATCGGCCTGGCGATCAACCGCAACTGGACCGCGCAGGACGGCCAGAAGAAAGAAGAAGTGACGTTTGTAGACTGTTCAGCATTCGGTAAAACCGCCGAAACTATAGGCAAATACCTTAAAAAGGGGCGGCCGATTTTTATTGAAGGCCGTCTCAAGTACGACACCTGGGAAGATAAAGAAGGCAAGAAACGCTCACGTTTGCGCGTGGTGGTTGACCAGTTTCAGTTTGTGGACTCGCGGCCCGGCGGCTCCGGTGCAGCCGACGGTGGCGAAGCTGGCGGTGAGGGCGGCGGCCAGGCTTATCGCCCTGCGGCTCGCCCCATTGGGAGGCCCGCGGCAGGCAACGACGCTCCGCCCGCGGACGACGGCCCACCGCCCATTAACGAAAGCGACATCCCATTTTGAAAAGTTTTTGATGCCTACCGGGCGATCGAGTGTTTCGGCATAGCCTGGATGAGGTGAGTTGATCGGCTTGCGGGCCGCGGAATAAGTTACAAGAGGATAACATCATGATGAAGGTTCTTCTGACCCAAACCATCGAAAAAACCGGCATTGTCGGTGAAGTGATCAGCGTGAGCGAAGGCTTTGCCCGCAACTACCTGCTGCCCAAAAAGCTCGCGATCGAGCCTACCGAAGGCAACATCAAGCGGCTGGAAGCCGCCAAGCTCGAATATGAGCGGCAACAGAAGTTGCTGCGCGAACAGAAAGAAAAACTTGTTGCCGCCATTACCGGCGTGGAAATCGCCATCGAGCGCGCCAGTAACGAAGAAGGTCATCTGTTTGGATCGGTAAGCCGCCGTGACATTGCCGACGAACTCCAGAAGCTTGGCCATGCCGTTGAACCTGATGATGTGCGCCTGGATGAACCGCTTCGTCGCATTGACACTTTCATGGTAAAGGTGCAGGTGGCCGGCGACCTTGCTACGCAAATTAAGGTGTGGGTGGTGCGCGACAAATCAGCTCCGGCTCAGGGCGCAGTGGACGAAACCGCCGCTGCCGCTACCGCCGACGAGGCCGCCGGGCAGGCAAGCGCTCCCGCAGCCGAGTAATCAGGCAAAGGGCGCCCCTTCGCCGGGTCTGCTTGGCTGATAGGCCTGTCTGCCAATGGTTCGAGCGGGGCCGAGGTTCCGGTCATTGTAGACCGCACCCGTGATGCGGCCTTATTTAGCCGTCGGCTTGCCGGTGGTAATCGGCCTGCAGCCCGTGGCGATCCATATATGAATCGCGGCCGTGTGTGCCCTCAAGCCCGATTTATTGGCACACCCTTTTCGCCTTGGCCACTTCCCGCATTGACTCAACAGCGTGCCGCATCGCACTTTGCACCGCGCTGTTGGGATGATAACAGTCGAAACAAATGTAACCGTTCCCGGCCGTGGCGCTCGCGCGGAGCTGCACTGCCTGCCATAGCTACGACCGTCCCGGCGTAGTCCGTAAAGCAGGCTCGCCCCTGGTAACGCAGGAATCTTGCCTGCCCGCTCGCCCCCTCCGTGAACGGTTACAAAAAATGTAACCGTTCACGGCCAAGCCGATTGGCTGGAGTTGCAAGCGACTCCGGCGTATCCCGCAGCAGCGTTGTCCCTTCTGGTGCAGGCTTCGAGCCTGCTTGGCTCCCGCCTTCGTGAACGGCAACAAAAAAATGAGGTGACGCGGGCTGGGGCATACACAGCTCCAACTCCCCGCGTCACCCTCGCGAAGGCTTACAGTATGTTCAGCGGGTTTTTAGCGACGGTCCCAGTCCCGATGCCAACCGTCGCGGTCGCCGTAAAAGTGGTGCTCGCGCCATTCCTCGCGGCGATGCCAATAGCCCCACGGGCGATAGGGGGCGACGTAGACGGGTTGGCTGTAAACCGGCGGGCAAACAGGCGCGTAAACCGGTGGAGGCACATAAACCGGTGCGGGTGGGTAATAAGCTGGAGCATAGTACACCGGTGGTGCGAAGTTAAATCCAAAGCCGATGCGGAATCCGTCAGCCTTGGCCGGCGCTGTCAAAGCCAGAGCGGTGGCCGCGACAGCCGCCACGGGCAACGCCTTGAGCACCCACGACTTTCCGGTGATGAGCGAAGAGAGTTTTGTGAACATGACACACACTCCTGAAAAGGTGGTCGGCTGCTACGAGCGGTGGTGGCCCAGCCCATTGCTGCGCCAAGACCAAGGCTCCATAGAGCGGACTTAGAATGTAAAACGTCTACAAAATAAAATAGTTGCACAAATGATATAAAAATAATTTGTATATAATTTATTGAAGTGCAATAATAAATGAGTCTTATAATAAGTGTGTTTTTATGTAAAAAAACAAATAATGCGATCTATACCCTGTGTGGCCAAGATTTGAAGCAAAATAGACCCTCGCCCAACCACGAGCCACGCGGTTTAGCCGCGTGGCACGCACCGGCCAGCGCCAGCGCTGCTGGTGCGGCCCGGCAGCGCTGCGGCAAGTGCGCCAATCTTGGCCGCGTGCAATATACGTACCCATGGCAATGGGCGAAGGGCCGACTGATGCGCCGCAATTTTTCAGGACTTTGTTACAACGCCGGCAGTCTTAGGCCGATAACAAACTTATCGGCCGGTTTGTGTTGACAGCCAAAATGAATGGAGTAACGCATGCTCTACGAACGTGAGGCATCGGGCGGCATTGACCCAACAACGCGCGACATGTGGCGAGTGTTTCGGATCATGGCCGAGTTTGTTGAGGGGTTTGAAGCGATGGCCCGGCTTGGCCCGGCGGTTGCAGTGTTTGGCTCCGCACGCACCAAGCCTTATACCAAGTGGTACAACGCTGCGCAAGACCTTGGGCGGCTGTTGGCCAAGGCCGGCTTTGCCGTGATTACGGGTGGGGGGCCGGGCATTATGGAAGCTGCCAATAAAGGCGCGCGGACGGCTGGCGGCGTTTCAGTCGGACTTAATATCAGCTTACCAATGGAGCAGCACACCAACCCTTACCTGACGGTGAACGTCAACCACCACTACTTTTTTGTTCGTAAAACCATGTTTGTCAAATACAGCCATGCGGTGGTTTGCTTTCCGGGTGGCTACGGTACGCTGGATGAATGTTTTGAAGCCCTCACCTTGATGCAAACGATGAAAACCGACCCGCGTCCCATGATTTTAATGGGGCGTGCTTACTGGTCGGGCCTCATAGATTGGATGCGCGAAACACTTGCTGTAAAACACCAAACCATCAATCCCCGGGACCTCGACATGTTTACGGTTACCGACGACCCGCAGGAGGCGTGTCGGCTGATTGTAAAAGCGGAGAAGGGGCGATGCTGGTACCCGCCGGCATACAGCCCGGTTATGCAAGCCCATCAGGTTTCGCCGGAGGGCACACGTTTTGGGTACCCGCCGAAGGGCCACGGGTCCAATGGCGGCCATAGTGCCCCGCCTGCAGTCGAGCCTCCCACGATCAAAAAAAGGCGGCAAGCCAAACAGCGGCGATAAGACAGTGAAGAATTTTTTCCAGGCCAGTTGGCCCCAAGCCGCCCACGGCGCACAAGATCGCCAGCGCCATACATCAGGCTGCGCATCAACCGCCGCCCATCGCCCTATATTAAAAATTAAAAACCCCTGCGTTACCCTGCGTCCACTGTGGTGAGACCCGTCGCTCAGCGTCCGGTCCAGCATACGAAAATTCTTTAGCCACAGAGCACTCCGAGGCATCAGAGAAACAACGCCGAAAATAACTTAAAAATAGAAAATCTAAATTCGTCTCTGTGCCCACTGAGAACTCTGTGGCAAAAACCCCGTCGCCCAGCGCCCTATATTAAGTAATCGTCGTCGTCTCTGCGGCTCCGTCTTGAGCCATGGATGGCGAAATCCTCGATAGGGCAGGAGCGCCATCTATCGGGATGCGCGCCACCCGTCGCGCCGCGCTCCGTAACAAAAATCCCCGTGGCCCTCTGTCTTGAGCCATGGAAGGCGAAATCTCCCGGCGCTGGCCGGGACAGGCCTCTGCGGGTAGGAACCAATCTATTGGGATGTGGCAAAAAAATCGTCGCGCGCCACCGTTGGATATGCCTGCGATCTCGAACAAGCCGGTGTGCACCAGCCCCATTTTTTTCAATCAAACACGTAACTTGGCTTAACATATTCTGAACAACATTGTATACTTTATCTACGGACGGCCCCTCCGTGGGCTGGACAGATCGAGATGCCGTGAAGGGTTACAAATTAAATAAGTATTTTGTCGCGATGGGCGAGAAATAACTGCTTGTACCGAATAATTGCAGATAATTTCGGTAATTCTTGATAGGAGAAGGAAGAATGGCAGGCGAAAACGCGAATATCCCAAATGGACCGGGGCTCCGGGGGCGCTGGCCCTACCCCGCTACCGTTGCTGTCTTGGCCGTGGCATTGGTGGCTGCAATCATCTACATCATTATCGGGCAAGCGAGGCTGCGGAAGGAACTTGCCCAGATCAGGTCTGTGTCGTCGAATACTTCTACAGTCACCGGCGAACGGTTTGACACGCAAGGCAAGCGGCTCAACCTGATTGGGGCGTCCCTGCAACGGCAAGCGAAGGCCGAATCGCGGGCAACGCAAGCCATGCAGGCCGCTCTTGCTGCGCAGGGTACGAGTTTGGGTACAATTACAGGCGCCCTCCAGCAACAGGGCGTCGCCGACTTGGCAGCGGCAAAAGCCATGGATGCGCAGCAACTGGCGCAATCCAAGATACTCAATCACCTGAAAACGGTGCAGCAGCAACAAACTGCCGTCATATATGCAGCG
>JBMFVX010000100.1:0-11461 GCA_049965775.1 Phycisphaerae bacterium | reverse complement strand
AACCAAAGTTCCTTATATAGAAAACGCATTTCACCCGCGTAGGCATTGCGAATTGTTCAAAAATCAGCTTCCCCGTACTGGGCACGCCTCCACAAGGTCCAACGCTCGCCGCTGCAATGCGGTTGGCTCCGCATACTTGATGAACTTGGCGACCACAGCGCCTTTCTCGTTGCGCAACTCACAATGGTTGTGCGTAAGCGTAGCCATGGCTTTGAGCAGAGTCTGAAAACCCTGTACCCCAAAGCCTGCGGTATTCTTATGTGTAAGCTTTTTGAGCTTGGCCGATGGTGAGGCCTCTGCTTTAGCCACCGGGTCGCGGGTTTGGCGAAGCTGGGGTAGTTCCTCATCGGCATACAGCAGTTCAGCCCAGGCGTTTCGCAGGTGGTGCTGGAGATATAAGTTACGCGGCTAATATCTGCACCTTGTCGAATATCTGGAAGTTGAGGGTGAGTGTGCGAGATAGTGCCGCCTGATGCCGTGTGTTGATCGCGTTAAGGCTATCGAGTATCGCCGCTTAGAATTCCTGGTGGGTAGCTTAATAGCGGCCATTGAGGCAGTCCTTTTTAGGGCGGGAGAAACATCAGGGAAATCCCGCGTTGGGCGGCATGGGCCACCACTTTCTTGCAATGCTGGTAGCGGGCGTTGTCGAGCACGAGGGTCATCCGAGCGATCCATCACCCAGACTTATATTTATTGTCGTACTTTTCAGAAATTATGCCGCAGACAATTCAGTTGTTTATCAGCGGCAGTATAGCTTCAAGACGATCTGGTGCCGACGGACACCCACCTATGAATCATGGCTTCTTCGGAACACGGCACAAAAGACATTGACGGCTCGATTCGAGTTCGGCCCATCGCCAAGGATTGCACCATCTTTTGACGAAGGCTATTATCGCATTAATGTCATCGGAAAATAAATGAGGAACTCATGATGAAGCTTAACCTTGGCACCCGACTTGCATGGATCGCCTTGGCGGGCGGTTGTATCACCCTACTCGCATCGCATGCGGCGGGCGCAGCCTCAACTGGCTTTCCCCGTGCAACCCGTGAGATCCCTGCTGCCGACCAAGTTCAGCCAGCATTACCCAGCCACTTCGCACACGCCTCTGCCGATGCACCTTTCAGGCTTCGTTGCAATTGGGCGCGAAGCCCTCTGGGCGTGCAGCAGCGTCATCCACGTTTAACTTGGATGCCTCCGCAACAGGATAAACTCCGCGATCAGGCCAGCTATCAGATACAGGTGGCACAATCCCGGCAGGCTATTCTTCAGGGAAACACTCTGGTGTGGGATTCCGGCAAAGTGCCCACCAGCGCCGACTTTCTTCCCCAGTATCAAGGCCCTGCGCTTAAGCCATTTATGCATTATTACTGGCGCGTCCGCATTTGGAGTCGCTCAGGTTGGCAGTCGCGGTGGAGTCCTGTTGCCAGTTGGATGACCGGCCCGCTGAATGCTGAGGATTGGCGAGGGGACTGGATCAGTTATTACCCCCACATCATCAATCCATTCTATAAAATGCCGCATAATGCCTATTATGGGCTGGCGCAGCCTAAGCGCATCACCCATAAAAGCTGGGTACAAAAACAGCCCTGCCCCATTTTTCGCAAAGTGTTTCGGGCGCCAAAGCATTTGTCGCATGCGTACATGTACATTGCCGGATTAGGTTATTGGAAGGTGTTGGTTAACGGTCGGAAAGCAGGGCCTGGGGTTCTGTGCTCCACTTTGTACGATTATTCCAAGACCGTTCCATTTCAGAGCTTTGATGTAACCCACTTGCTGCGCAAGGGTCATCGCAATGTCGTGACTATCTCCCTGGGCAATGGTTGGTACAACATCATGGAAGCGACGGTGTTTAAATGGCAAAACGCCGTATGGAAGGCTTGGCCTCGCACCCGTATGGCTTTGCTGATGCGATCATCCGATGGCAAAGCCCGTTGGCTCGGCACCGATACCTCTTGGCAGGCCGCGCCCGGACCGCGTCTGGCAGACGCGGTTTTTAACGGCGAAGTTTATGATGCGTCCCTGAAAATTCATGGATGGAACAACCCCAAGCGAGCCTTGGCGTCCATGCCGCATGCACAGCGCGTAAGGCCGCCCGCCGGGCGTCTTACGTCACAATTAATGCCGCCATGTGAGGTGATGCATCGCTTCGCCCCAACTTCCATTACCGAACCAAAACCACACGTATTTGTCATAACGTTTCCGCAGAACATGTCGGGTTGGGTCACCTTGACGGCCGCTGGCCGCCCGGGCGTACCTGTCGTGCTGCGTTACGGTGAGCAGTTAGACGCTAATGGCCTGGTAAGCCGCAAATCAATCTCGTATTTTGCATTCACCGGCCCATTCCAGACCGACACGATTATCCCCGCTGACAGCAAACCATTCACATACCATCCCAACTTTTCGTACAGCGGATTCCGGTATGTACAGATCAATGGACTATCATCCAAAAAAGATATTCTGAAAATTGAGGCAGATTACATTCACACCGCATTTCATCGCGCCAGCACGTTTTGGTGCGCTAATCCACTCGTAAATGCGATTGCTGACGCTACCAACCACTCTTATTGCTCCAACTTCATGGGGTACCCGACGGATTGCCCCACCCGCGAAAAAAACGGCTATGGCGCCGATGCCTGGGTAGCCTCGGCACAAGGCATGATGACTTACAATAATCAGGCAGGCTACGCTAAATGGCTTGATGATATTCAGGACACACAGTACGCCAACGGAGCCTTGATGGTGGTGATGCCCAATCCGTCGGGCTGGGATTGGGAGCATGGCCGGTACCCTGATCCCGATTGGGAAAGCTGTTATGAGTTCATCTGCTGGAATCAGTTTTTATACTATGGTGACGGCCGAGTGCTGCGCAAGCATTACGACGGCCTGAAACGCTATTTTCAATTTGTGCTCAGTTACACATCAGATTACATCCTGCCCGGAAATGCGGGGATCGGAGACTGGTCCTCAGCGTCGCGGCATGTTCCGCCGGTTGACTTTACCTCCACCTGTCTTTTGTACCATAATGCGGTGCTGTTGTCGCGCATTGCGACCATTCTGCATCATCCGGGGGATGCCGCAATTTTTGAGGCAAACGCTGCGGCTATCCGCAAGGCGTTTAACCAGAAGTTTTATAAAGGCGATGGCGTATACGATAATGGCGGACAAACCGCCGAGGCCATGCCGTTGTACTACAGAATTGCAACGGCCGCCATGCGACCATTGGTGCTGCGCCAACTGGTACAGGAAGTTCACACCCATCACGATCATCTGGACGTAGGCCTCCTGGGCGACAAGTGCCTGTTTCGCGTTTTAAGCCGCTACGGCTATACCGCGTTGGCCTATCGTATCGCCACGCAGACAACTCGTCCGAGCTATGGTCAATGGATATTGCTTGGGGCGACGACGTTGTGGGAAGAATGGGGATTGTGCCCTTATTCCCTGAATCACATTATGTTCGGCGATATTCTGGGTTGGATGTATAGTGATCTGGCGGGAATCAACCCTGATTGGCAATCTCCGGGTTTCCGCACCATTCTAATTAAGCCGCGGCCCGTAAGGGCTTTGCCCTGGGCCGGGGCAGAGCATGAGAGTCCATTTGGACTTATTAAAAGTGCGTGGCGCTGGCGCGGTAAACAATTGGATTTGAATATTGCAATTCCGGCGGCAACTTCAGCGTTCATCACGTTGGCAGGAGCGGGCCATGCTGCGGTGCAATGCAACGGCAAGCCGCTTGCGGCAGGCACAAGCGGCGTCCTGAGCATCAAGAGCCAGGCGGGCGCTGGCGCCGCGATAGTTATTCATACCGGCCCGGGACGCTACCGGCTGGTGTATACTCCGCAGGGCCTGCTACAATGAGGACCTTGATGGCGGTGTTATTCGCGGACAGGCTTTTCAGGGGCGCCTGATGGGCCGTCTGCATGTATGTGGAGTTGCGGCTATGACAAACGGACAGCAGGTTTCGCGACGGCGTTTTCTCAAAGCCGGCGGCGCATTGGCCGGCATGCTTGCTCTGGCCAAGGCGCCGCAAGTTCTGATCGCGGGCAAGGCGACCGACAAGCCCGTTATCGTCGGCGAAGGCGAGCACCGTTATCGGTGGGTAGACAACTGGGCTCAATTGCCGGCGCAGCGCAAGTTCGGCTATACACATTCGATTGTCCAAGTGGCCGATGGACGATTTTTTGTGCATCACACAGGGTACGACTCTACAGCCATCTTCGATCCGACGGGACAATTTATCGAAGCTTGGGGCGGCGGCAAATATGCAGGCAACGCGCACGGGATGGACTTACGTGTCGAGCACTCGCAGGAAGTGCTCTATCTGGCCCCCACCTTTATGCATAAGTTCTTTAAGACCGACCTTAAAGGCAATGTGCTGATGGAGTTAAACTATCCCAAGCTGTGCCGCAACCGCCGCGGCCAGAGGGTCTACGCCAATTCCAAACGCTATAATCCTACGTTTACCGCCTTTGCTCCCAATGGCGACTTTTACATTACCGACGGCTATGGGCTTGGCTGGATACATCATTACGACATTCACGGGAAATATCTGCAAAGCTTTGGCGGCGCCGGCAATGCGCCCGACCAGGAAAACTGCCCTCATGGCATTTTTTGCGATACGCGTAATCCGCACAAGCCCATGCTGGTTGTAGCTGATCGCGCTCATCATCGTTTGCAGTACTTTACGTTTGACGGCAAACTCGATCATCTGGTAACCAACGCCACGCCCCAACAAAATCAGGATGGCACAGGAAAACTGCGGCTGCCATGCCAGTTCAGTCAGCGCGGTCAATGGATGCTTATTCCAGACCTTGCGGGCCGCACAACTCTGCTCGATGGAGCCAACAATGTCTTGGCTCAATTGGGCGATAATCCCAACGTGCAGCAGCGGGCCAATCCACATGTGCCGCAGAACCAACTGGTGCCGGGGCGGTTCTGCTGTCCACACGGCTCATGGTGGGATCGTCACGGCAACGCCTATGTTGTGGAATGGTTGCCCTATGGTCGCGTGACCAAGCTTGAGCCGCTTGCAACATAAGCCCTTTGTCGGCGTCAGCGGCCGGGCACGCCGGGCACAGCGCTATCAAGATTGTAGACCTTCAGACCTGCCAGCGATGGAGAGGCAAACGCATAGCGAGGTTTGACGCGCAATGTCAGCGAAGCCGACTGCACCGTCAACCATAACTGCGAATGCTGCAGCGGGTTGTCAATTGCTATGCGAAACGGAAACCGCGGCGACTCGGCGGTTAGGGTTCCATGCCGCGCGGCAATGCGATGGTAATCGCTCAATACAGCCGTGGCGATGCGCTTGCCGCCGCGGTTAAACATCAGCACACCCTGCACCAGACCGGTCACGCGGCTGATGACAATTTGTCGTTGGATTTGGGCGGCCCCATCGGCACCGGCGCGAATAACAAACAGGCGGTTTTGCGGCGGTTGGTTCGACACGGTCATGGCGAGCGGCGCTTGTGCAGTCGGCAGCAGCGGCGTAATGGCGAGCAAATCAAGAATGTTGCGCGGCCCCAATGGCATGGCGCGGCGCAACCGCGTGTTGGGCTGATTGCGGCTGCCAACCCAGGCAATTTTATTGTGGTGGTCTATGGCCCAGTACCTTTGGGCATTCATGCCGAACTCAAACACGTCCTGACCAAGATAGGTGGCCACCAGTAGCAGCTCGGTCCGCGGCAACACTCCGGAGGTCTGTCTCGCCCGGTGACTTATGTTCTGATCTATCAGCAGCACAGCGTGAGCCTGGTAATTCTGGGCGTTGCCGTCGCGGTCGAGATAGCGCAGTTTAAGCGAGCCAACCACGCGTACAGTATCGAGTGCAGCCGCCCGCGCATTAAGCCGAACAAGCTGCTCAAACATGCTGATCGAAGGCGGTATCGCCGCAGACTTGGGCGGCGGCGATTGACAACCCGCCAAAACCGCCAGGCCGCCGACCGCCGCGAGCATGCCCAGTCGGCGCAGCCAAATGGGCAGGCCGCCGGCACAAATCCTGTACCCAACACCCCCCAACAGGCTCCGCCGAAAGCCTGCGGTTGGAGCCTCCGCAGCGGGCGTCAACAGGCTTATAAAATGGTGAGGCTTAGGCAACATGGTGATCCTTCGATTTAGGCGGCCTTCTGGTATACACTTATAGGTTCGTGCCAGCCCGATTGTAGGGCATGGAGCCGGCTTTGGGGAGTCCATGGCCGCGTGAGCAGGGACGGATAACTTCATAAGGCAGCAACATTTATGAGCACCTTATTAACGCAAACCACGGACATCGCCGAGGCGGTGCGGCAAATGGCCCACAAAGCCCGTGCGGCCGCGCGGCAACTGGCCACCCTTAACGGCCAACAGAAAAATGCCGCACTGGTTCGCATGGCCGAAGGCTTGCTGGCGGGGCAAACGGCGATTCTGGCCGCCAACGCCGCTGACGTTGAAGCCGCCAAGGCCGGCGGCCTCGCCACCGCCATGATTGGCCGCCTGACGCTTACGCCCGCCAAAATCACCGCGATGGCCGCAGGCATCCGCGAAATAGCCCAGCAGGTAGACCCGGTTGGTCAAACCATGGAAGCATATGAGCGGCCCAATGGCCTGCGTATTGAAAAGCGCCGCGTACCCATTGGCGTCATCGCCATCATTTATGAAAGCCGCCCCAACGTCACCAGCGATGCAGCCGCCCTGTGCCTTAAAAGCTCCAACGCATGCATTCTTCGCGGCGGCAAAGAATCGCTGCAAACCAACCATGCCATTGCGACCGTGGTGCGAAAGGCCCTGACCGATGCCGGCATAAGCGGCGACGCGGTACAGGTGCTTGAAAGTCCCGATCGCGCAGCCGTGGGAGCGTTGGTAACCGCCGAAGGATTGGTGGACCTTGTCATACCGCGCGGCGGTGAATCGCTTATTCGCGCCGTGGTGGAACAGGCCACCGTGCCGGTGATCAAGCACTACAGGGGCGTGTGCCACATTTACATTGATAAAGATGCCGACCCCGACATGGCCGTCAACGTAGCGTACAGCGCCAAAGTGGATGGCTGCGCGGTGTGCAACACAACCGAATGCCTGCTGGTGCATAAAGACATTGCCGCGCGCGTGCTGCCGCGGCTGGCGGCGCGCTTTCGGGATGCCCATGTGGAGATGCGCGCCGATACCCGCAGCCTGGGCCTGCTGCAAAATGCCAAACTGGCCAACGACGACGATTGGGGACGCGAGTTTTTGGACCTGATTATCGCCATCCGGCAGGTTAATTCGATTGATGAAGCCATTGCTCATATTGACCAGTATGGCTCACAACATACCGATGCCATTATCACGGGCAACATCGGTGCAGCACAAAAGTTTGTGCAACAGGTGGATTCGGCCAGTGTGATGGTCAACGCGAGCACGCGTTGGGCCGACGGCTACGAATACGGCCTGGGTGCGGAAATAGGCATCAGTACCGACAAACTTCATGCGCGCGGCCCCATGGGCGCTGCCGACCTGTGCACCTACAAATTTATTGTTACGGGCAATGGGCACATACGCGCGTAAGGCCCGCAGCCGCACAGACGTTTTATCGCTGCCAAACAATGGGTGCGGCCTCCAGCGGCACCGTCAGCCCATCGCCACGAGGCATGATGCGCGCGGTGTAATCGCCCAGGGGGCGCCCGGCGGCAATGCGGCACTGATAGGCGTACCCACCCGCTGCGCCTCCGAGTGCATACGCGAGAGAAAACTCGTGGCGTTCAGGCGAGGAGCCGGCAACGCCATCCGCGTATAGCTCCACGATTAACTCGGCGGGCGGCAGTTCGCCCATGTATACATGGGCGTCAAACACAAGTTCATGTTGCTGCGTCTGGACATCAAAGCGGCCAAATCGCACCGAGGGCCACTGCGACTCTAGTTGATGCCGGCGTTGAATCAACTCTTGGGCCAGTCGCCCGTGCTCGGCGGTTCGCTGAAGATAGCGCTGGGCCAGCGGCAGGTAGTGCTGCTGCGTGTACTGGCGAACGGCACGCGTGGCGGAAAACTGCAGGGTCAGCCGAGCCATGCTTTCACGAATGCGCTGCACCCATGCGGTGGGAATGCCCTGGGCGTTGCGGTTATAAAATTCGGGAATAACGTGCTGTTCTAACGTTTGATACAACTGCTCGGCCTCGGCCGCATCCCAGGCGGGGTCATCGCCGTGTTCGCGGCCATCGCCGACGGCCCAGCCAAGTTCAGGCGCATAGGCCTCGGCCCACCAACCATCGAGTTCCGAAAGGTTAAGGCCGCCATTGGCCAGCACCTTCATGCCGCTGGTGCCGGACGCTTCCCAGGGGCGGCGCGGGGTGTTGATCCATACATCTACGCCGCGCACCAGCCTTTGGGCCAGCACCATGTCGTAATCGGCTATAAAGATGGCGCGGAGCCGCACCTGCGGCTGGCGCACAAACTCTACCCATTGCCGCACAAGCTGTTGACCGAAGCCATCGGCGGGATGTGCCTTGCCGGCAACAACAATCTGCACCGGCCGCTGGGCATTTTCGAGCAGGGCCATAAGCCGCTGCGGATTGCTTAGCAGCAGATTGGGCCGTTTGTAGCTGGCAAAGCGGCGGGCAAAGCCAAGGGTAAGCACATTTGGATCAAGCACCTGACGGGCCGCCTCAACCTCGGCGGGGCTATGGCCGGAAGCGGCGAGATTGCGCGACAAGCGCCGGCGGGCGTCTTCCACCAGATTGCTGCGGCCATTGCTGCGCAGCAGCCATATTTTTTCGTCGGAAGCCTTGCGAATGGCGGCTGCGGCGGCTTCATAAGCGTCGGGCTGGTTGACATTGACGCCGAGGTCCTGCCAGAAAGTTTCGGCGGCGGCTGATTGCCAACTTGGGTGATGCACGCCGTTGGTTACATGCGTCACGGGCACATCGGCCAGCGGCCAGCGTGGAAACAGCGGCGCAAAGAGCCGGCGACTCACCTCGCCATGCAGGCGGCTTACGGCATTGACGGCGCTGCTGCCGCGCATCGCCAGGTACGCCATGTTAAATGGTTCGCGGTCATCGTCGGGGTCGCGGCGGCCCAATGCCAGAAACTGCTTCATGGAAATGCCCAGGCGGCTTTCCGCGTAAAAGCTCAGGTAGCGCGCGACTATTTCCGGATCAAAGCGGTCAAACCCGGCGGCCACCGCGGTATGGGTGGTAAACAAGTTGCCGGCCCGCGTGGCTGCAAGGGCGACATCAAAAGAAACCTTATGCAGCTGCATAAAATGGCGGGCGCGTTCGAGCACGGCGAAGGCGGCGTGGCCTTCATTAAGATGGCACACCTGAGGATCAAGCCCCAGCGCCACCACCAAACGCCATCCGCCAATGCCCAGCAGCAATTCCTGCTTGAGGCGAAGGTCTGTATCGCCGCCGTAAAGTTCGCTGGTTACACCGCGAAAGGTTGGATAATTGGCCGGGTCGTTGCTATCGAGCAGATACAGCTTGGCGCAGCCCACATGCGCCTGCCAGATTCGCAGCCACACGCTGTAGCCCGGCAGTGCAATTTCAAGCCGCAGCCATTCACCATTCGCCTGGCGCAGGGGCGTTATGGGGAGCTGGCCGGGGTCGCTGTACGGATACACAGCCTGCTGCGAACCGTCGGCGGCGATAACTTGCCGAAAATAACCCTGCTGATACAAAAGCCCGATGCCCATGACCGGCACGCCAAGATCGCCCGCGGCTTTGAGCTGATCGCCGGCAACGTTGCCCAATCCGCCGGAGTAAATGGGCAGCCCCTCGCTAAGCATGTATTCCATGCTGAAGTAAGCCACAGCCTTGAGAGGCGAATTCGGATGCTGCATACCAAACCAGTTGGGGGCGGTGGCCATCTGGGCCTGGCGCGCCAACAGATCGTCTACCTGTCGGCGGAAAGATGTATCGGCCAGCAGCAGACGCAGTTTGTCGAGCGAAGCCGCCTGCAATACAACCCAGGGGTTGCGGGTTTCTTCCCAAAGCCGCGCATCGAGCGCCCGCCAGATGCCGTCGGCAGCACGATTCCACGACCACCGCAGGTTCAGGGCGAGTTGGGCGAGTGGTTTGTATCCTTCGATTTGCGATTCAACAGGGCTGAATGTTGAGTTATAGTCGCACGGGTTGACAGCCATGGAGTGCCTCCAACAAGTTCTGTGCAAACCCCCACATGTGAGCATAGCATGGCGCAGGGCTGGGGCCAAAGCACGCGGACTGCAGGGCCGCGGGAGTAGGCGAGTAGGCGAAAAGTAGAGCCTTGGGCGCTGCGCTTGTGGGGCGCTGCCGCGAGTATGCTCGAGCACCAGAAGGAGGTGGCAAGAGCTGGTTCTTTAGCCTGAAATGGGCTGAAAATGGGGCATTTTGCAGCTTTTAGGGCGGCGAAAGCCGGCCAAGGAAGGGGTTGCGGTCCGCCCCCTTTGAAAAATAAAAATATTTGATTTGCAATTGGCCTTGACTCTGGTATGCTTTAACATGCCTGTGGGCTGTAGCGCCCGTGTTCGAGGTTGGCCGTAGCCACTTCCCGCACCGCCCATCGCTTTCTATCACCCCATATCTGGTTTTAGTACCAGGGAGCACATGTATGTCGTATGAGGACAAATCCATCACCTGCGTTGATTGCGGCGCAGAATTCACGTTCACCGCGGAGGAGCAGCAACGCTTCGCCGAACGTGGATACACCAATGAACCCAAACGTTGCAAAACCTGCCGCGACGCCCGCAAGGCGCAGCAGGGAGATTCCGGCGGTCGTGGCGGCCGCGGTTTCAGTTCCCGTGGAGGCGGCGGCGGTGGCGGCGGCAGCCGTGGGGGTTATTCCTCCGGCCCGCGCCAAATGTTCCCCGCTACCTGCGCCACCTGCGGACAGCCAACGGAAGTTCCGTTTAAGCCGTCCGGCAACCGCCCGGTCTATTGCCGCGATTGTTTTCAGTCGCAGCGAGCCGGCGGTCGGTAACGTTGACCAGAATTGGGCTTCGGTGTGTTGCGGCCAAAAAGGCCTTAAAACCTTAAGAACCGTCCTGCAGCCCCATGCTGTTAATGTTGTAACCCAGTAAGTTAGTCCCTTTTTTTGTGTGGCAACACGGTGTTGCCCACGATGAGCGTTCTGATCATCATGTTTTTTACCTGATGATCGATCAGTTGAGCTTTCCAAATCCACAGGCAGGCGAGCCGGTCGTGATAGACCGGCTCGCTCTTTTTTTGCCGCGCCATGGGCGACGGATCTCACCGCGTCCCGATAGAAGGCGATCCCGCCCTATCGAGGATTTTGGCATTCGTGCCTTGCCGATTTTTTTGGCTCCATGCCATAGAGGCCTGTCCCGGCCGGCGCCGGGAGATTTCGGCATTTGTGCGCGGCGGTGCCGCGAGTGTATGCACAGGGCGGCATCCGCGCAGGCGCAAGGTTGCTGGCCGCTATAACCGCTATCTTGCGGCCGGTAAAATGGTGGCGTTTTGCTTTTGTCATGGCCTTAGAGCCTGTTTGAAAAGGCTGGTGCGGTCGGATTGCGGCCCAGAG
>JBMFVX010000099.1:0-11775 GCA_049965775.1 Phycisphaerae bacterium | reverse complement strand
CGGTGGGAACGCTACTGGGCCAACCGTCCCTCACTCGGCAGGTGCAGGGCCGCGTAAAGTGTCACGCACCCCGCTGCTTTGTCGAAATCTTGACGCCGCCTACACGAAAAGTTAACATATGCGCTGGCAGAAAAGGTTGGCATTTTGGTTGCAGTGCAGCCAGGCTGGCCTGTGATGTTGGGTTGATACGGGGTGCGCGGCGCGGAAACGCCAATCCGAATTGGTTACTAGACTAAACGCCATTCGGATGCAGCATGCCGGTTTTTTACGAGCGGTCTTTCTCTTAGATAGGCTGCTTGAACGTTCCGCAGCGACGGACGGATTATAGATTGACAGATGGTGAATCCGATGAACTGGCAAAAGCGCTATGTACTTTGCGCACTGGCAATGGCGAAGCCATTGACTGCAACCCCGGCGGCAATAACCCACATCAGCCCGATTTTGCTCCCTTTGGCGGCAAACAAGATGCCTCCTGCGGTGGGTGAGCCGGGCGGAGCCGGTGGGCCACAGCCGGGCGTGGCGCATGTTTGCCGCCGCTTGGCCGCCTGATTCGCGATCTCATCTGATCTATAGATTCTTCTGTACCTTATCTGCGGAAACCGGATTGATTTCCCGGTCGCCTGGACGTAAGTCGGGTGGCCGTGTAAAGGCGATCCCATCAACCTTTTGTGCGGTTTGGATGCTGCGCAAAATGCTTAAATCTTTGCGGCGCACCGGCCTTTGCCCGCTAGCGCGGGCGTGGGCGATCAGGTTCGCCTCAACTTTGGGGAGCTATCAATGGCGACATCCCTTTTAACGTATGGGGCCAACATGCCGGCCGTCACCAGCAGCGTGCTCACAATGGGGGCGCTGGCGGCTGCGGGCTTGTTGTTGGGCTTTTTAATCGCGTTTTTGATTCTACGAAGTGTTCAGAAAGCCGCGCTGGCCCGTTCTAAAACCGACAACGACAAACTCATTGCTGATGCCAACTCGCGGGCCGCGGCCATCATGCAGCAGGCGGAAACCGCCGCCCGCGATCAATCGCAGAAAATGCGGGCCACGGCGGAAAAAGATGTTGACACCATGCGTGAAGAAATGCGCAATATCGAGCAGCGGCTCCTCAAACGTGAAGATATGCTCGACCGTAAGCTTGATACTCTGGCCACCAAAGAAAAAAATCTTGAGTCGTTGGAGAAGTCACTGGCTGAACGCACGCGAAACGTCGCCGCCAAAGAGCAGGACCTCGATCAAACAATCGCCCGGCAGAAAGAACTTCTGCTGCAAATTACCGGCATGAATCTGGAAGACGCCCGACAACTGCTGCTGAACCGTGTGGAAGGCGAGGTTCGCCACGACATGGCCGTCATGGTCGAAAAAATGGAAGAACAGGCCCGCGACGAAGCCAAACAGCGTTCCACCAATATCATGCTCCAGGCCATGCAGCGCTACGCGGCGGAAGTAACCAGCGAAGGCACCACCAAGGCGGTGACCATTCCGAGCGACGACATGAAGGGGCGCATCATCGGTCGCGAGGGGCGCAATATCCGCGCCTTTGAGCAGGCCACCGGCGTAGATGTAATTATTGATGACACGCCGGGCGTGATTACCGTCAACTGTTTCGACCCGGTGCGCCGCGAGATTGCCAAAGTTACGCTCGAAAAATTGATTGCCGACGGGCGCATTCACCCCGCTCGCATCGAAGAAATTGTCGAGCAAACGCAGAAAGAAATGGAAAACAACATCCGGCAGCTCGGCAAGAAAGCCGTGATTGAAGCCAATGTAAACAATCTTCATCCCAAGATTGTGGAAATGCTGGGCCGGCTGCATTACCGCACCAGCTACGGGCAGAATATTCTGCGGCATTCGATTGAGGTGGCGTTTATCTCGCAGATGATAGCCGACGAACTGCGGCTCGACGGAGCCATCGCCCGCCGCGCTGGTTTGCTGCACGACATAGGCAAAGCGATGGATCACGACCAGGAAGGCGGCCACCCCGCGCTGGGCATGGAATTCTGCCGCAAATTCAACGAGCCGGAAGCGGTGCTTAACGCCATTGGCGGCCACCACAACGACATACCGTCCACGACGCCGTACACGCCGATTGTGATGGCGGCGGACGCCATCAGCGGCGCGCGGCCGGGCGCCCGGCGGGAAACGCTGGATCGGTATATCAAGCGGCTGCAGGAGCTTGAAGGCATTGCCACGAGCTTCGCCCCGGTGCGGCAGGCGTTTGCGATTCAGGCGGGCCGCGAGGTGCGCGTCATTGTGGACCCTGAACGCTGCGACGACGCCACCGCCAAGCTAATTGCGCGTGACATCGCCAAACGCATTGCCAACGAAATGACCTTCCCCGGTGAAATACGCGTGACAGTGCTGCGCGAGGTTCGGGCGGTGGAGCTTGCCCGCTGACGACGCTATGATGTTAGCCTGAATTGCACGACGAGCCGGCGCGGAGCCGGCCGGGCCAAATGGGGCACAGCTATGCCAACGCTTATCGCCATTTTGCTGCTGGCCGTAGTTGTGGGGCAGATTGCGGCGATCATCATCTTTTTAAGACAAAGGCAATCGCCCTCGGCGCAGGCTGACATTGTCAATGAGCTGGCTGGGCCGCTGGCAGCCATTGAAAAGGCCGTGGGGCAGGCATCGCAATACAGCCGCGAAGAACTCGCCCGCGCCCGCTCGGAAAATGCGGATGCGGCGCAAAAGGCCCGCGCCGAACTGGCGCAGTCGGTTAAGGCTGCCGGCGATTCGCTGCTGCAGCAGCTCGGGCAAATCGCCCAATCCACCAGCACCCGGCTCGACGCTTCGCGCGACAGCACCGATAAACGCCTTGGCGACATGCAGGCCCTGCTGCACACGCGACTCAAGGAATCAGCCGATTCACTGGCAACCCTGCTTTCGCAGATGGCGCAAAACAACATACAGCGGCTGGAAAGCACGCGTGAAACCGTCGAAAAGCGGCTCGACGCGGTGCGCGAAGCTGTGGAACTGCGGCTCAAAGCCATTCAAGAAGACAACGCCAAAAACCTCGAAGTCATTCGCGTTACGGTTGATGAGAAGCTTCAGGGCACGCTGGAAAAGCGGCTCGGGGAATCGTTTAAGCTCGTAAGCGAGCGGCTGGAGCAGGTTTACAAGGGACTCGGCGAGATGCAGAGTCTGGCGGTGGGGGTGGGTGATTTGAAAAAAGTGCTGGGCAACGTCAAAACCCGCGGCATACTTGGCGAGGTGCAACTGCAAGCCCTGCTGGAAGATGTTCTAACGAGCGATCAATTTGCGGTGGGCGTGTCTACCCGGGGCGGTCGTGAGCGGGTGGATTTTGCGATCAAGCTGCCGGGGCGCGGAGCCGATAGTTCCAAACCGGTGCTGCTGCCCATAGATGCCAAGTTTCCGATGGAAGATTACCAACGCTTGGTGGAAGCTCAGGAACGGGGTGATGTCGCCGCCGTAGAACAGGCAACACTGCAACTTGCAGGCCGGGTGGAACAGTTCGCCAAAAGCATCAGCGAAAAATACATCAACCCGCCGGAGACCACCGACTTTGCGCTGATGTTTCTGCCGACCGAAGCGCTGTTTGCAGAGGTGATGCGTCGGCCGGGGCTAGTCGAGACGATTTCCAAAAAATACAAGATGACAGTGGTTGGCCCGACGACATTGTGGGCCATATTGCAAAGCCTGCAGATGGGCTTTCGCACGCTTGCGATCGAGCAGCGTTCCAGCGAGGTGTGGGATCTGTTGGGGCAGGTAAAGACCGAGTTCGGTCGTTATGGCGAAGTGCTGGCCAAAGTGCAGAAGAAGTTGCAGGAGGCGTCGAACACGGTGGATGTTGCCGCCAAAGCAAGTCGCAAAATTGAGCGGCGTCTTAAAGATGTGCAAACTCTGCCGACGGCTGAGCCAGCGCTCTTGCCGGCATCAGAGGCGGTCGAGGCGAATACCGGCGATGAACAGTAGCGTCCTTGCGATTACTCGGACAGGCTCCTGGGGATGCACCGGAATAAACGACCAAAGTCAGGAAGTTCATAAGTTATCGAATGAAGTCCTATAACTATCAATAATCCGATAAACTCCGCGTGTTGATTGAATTTAACATCAATTTATCGAAAGTAAGAAATATAAAATCTAATGCAATGCTGTATAATCGTTAGTACACATTATTATAACATAATTAGGAATATAGCTTAACTTTTGTAAAAAATTGCATTTTTCCTATCAAGTTGTTAACATATTTAGCATGGCGACACTGGCAAAAACTAAAAAGCGTGCCTCTAAGGCAAAACTGGCTTCAGGTGGTGTTCTTCAACGGCGGTCCAGCCCGACAACATCGGTGCGGCCGTCTGTTGCAGCCGAACGGGGTGTTCGTCAGGCTAATGCCTCGGAAGAGCGCACGGCGCGTGCCTACGCCAAAGCAGTGGACTTTTTGCTGCAGCAAACCGACTACGAACGCATGCGCATTGTGCGCTACAATACCACTACTTTCAATCTCGAACGTATGCGATTGCTCCTTAAGCATTTGGGCAACCCGCATCTGGAATTTAAGAGTGTTCACGTGGCCGGAACCAAGGGCAAGGGCAGCACATGTCACATGGTCTCAGCCATGCTGACTGGCGCAGGCCTTAAGACGGGTCTTTATACCAGCCCGCATCTACTGGATATGCGCGAGCGCATTGCAATTAATGAACAAATTATCAGTCAGGCCGATTTCGCCGCGTTGGTAAAGCGAATTGAGCCGGTCGTTCGCAAATTGGCGACGGACCCTCCAACTTTTTTTGAACTGATGACCGCAATGGCCTTTATGCATTTTGCTGAGCAGAATGTGGATATTGCCGTTGTTGAAACCGGTTTGGGCGGTCGTCTGGATTCCACCAATGTTATAGACCCGGAAGTTACCGCTATCACCAATATCAGCTACGACCACATGGCGGTGCTGGGCAACTCTCTGGGCAAAATTGCGGAGGAAAAGGCCGGCATATTCAAGAAGGATGTTCCGGCGTTGTCGGTATTGCAGGCTCCGGAGGCCCAGGCGTCGCTGGAGCGCGTGGCTCGCGCGGTAAAGGCTCCGCTTGAGTTTGTCGGTGCGGATATCGAGTTTTCCTATCGTTTTGAGCTTGCGCGAGTCGCGGGTCCGCACACCCGAGTAAGTCTGCAAACGCCGCTGACCCGGCACGAGCACCTTACGGTGCCGCTGATGGGTGAACACCAGGCCGTCAACTGCGGCCTGGCGCTGGCCATCTTGGACAAACTCAAGGCCCGCGGCTTGAAGTTTGATGATGTAAAAGCCGTTGAAGGACTTAAGCAGGTATGTGTCCCCGGAAGAACCGAATGGATTTCGACTCAGCCGCGGGTGATGATTGATGGCGCGCACAATGCGGCGTCGCTGCAGGCGCTGTTCAAAGCCATCAGCCAGCATGTGTCGTACGACAGCATGGTGGTGATCTTCGGCTGCAACTGCGATAAAGATGTCAGCGGCATGCTGGAACAGGTCTCGCTCGGAGCCGATAAAGTCATTTTCACCCGTTCAAGCAACAACCCCAAGAGTGCCTCGCCAGATGAGCTATCCAATGTGTATACCGATCGCTTTGGCAAGATGGCGCAGGTGGCCTCGTGCTTTACCGAGGCGCTGGGCATTGCCACGCGTGCCATCAGCCGCGAAGACGTGATTGTGGTGACCGGCTCGTTCTATCTGATTGGTGAAGCCAAGCGATATTTTATGGGCCGCGCAGGCGTATAGTCCGCTCAATTCGCGAGCCAAGGCCGCGGCATCTTTCGGCGCGTTTGCCTTGGGTTCATAAGCCATAGGCCCATTGATGGGCTGGGCATGTCTTTTTGCAAATCTCGCCTATCCCATAAATTCCAGCAAAAAATGCCATCTTTCGGGTCAAAGGCCTTCTGTCTTTGGCCGATAATTCACTTTTACCGGACGCCAAGCCGCTTTGGCCTCCAATATTCTCGACAATTATCGGTGGAGGTGTAGTGTCGGTAATCAAAATGCCGATACAGAAGGTAATTAACAGCTTTGCGTGGCTTGCGACGAGCTTATGTTCGTCGGGAGAACCAGCCGCCAGACAACCCGACCGCGGTCGGCGACTGAACGTTGTAAGCAAAGTAAAGCCGTTGTTATGGCAGAGTTGGCGGACGCCGATTCTGGTTACCAGCGAGAGTCGGGCCGGCAAGAGACGTTAATGCGCTGTAGGAGTGGCGTGATGGCGCCCACCGGTCAACAGGTTGATCATACTATGGATACCACAACCCTTCCCCAGCGCGTGCAGGACTTTTTGGCGTACCTGCAGTTTGAGCGGCACTTTTCAGTGTACACCAGCAAGTGCTACGGCGCCGACTTGCGGCAATTTGGGCACTTTCTGGCCGGCGTGCCGGAAGTAAATCCCAACAACGAGCCTGAAGACGAAACATCTCCCGTCGGCGCAGCTGCACCCCCGGCTTCTGCGGCACCGGCACAGGCGGCTGCGGCAGAGCCTCCGGTCGAAAAAATTGAGCAACTTCTGCTCAATGCCAATGCCGACGATGTTCGCAATTACCTGCAATTTATGCGCGAACAGAACTACTCCAAGGCAACCCTGGCCCGTAAGCTGGCAACGCTGCGAAGTTTCTTTAAATTTTTGAACAAGCGTGGTGTATCGGGCAACAACCCGATGCTCACCATCCGCACACCCAAGCTGGAAAAGCGCCTGCCCAAGTTCATGACTGAAGAGCAGGTGACGCGGCTGCTGCAAACGCCAAAAGACACCGACCTGCTTGGCTCGCGCGACAAAGCCATGCTCGAGGTTATTTATTCCACCGGTATGCGGGTGAGCGAACTGGTGGGACTTAATTTGGAAGATGTGGATTTTGCCGGCGGCATTATCAGGGTCAGGGGCAAAGGCAAGAAAGAACGTCTCAGCCCCGTAGGTCAGAATGCCATTGCGGCCATCCAAAAATATCTGGCGATGCGGGCCTCGATTCTCAGCTCTGCAGCGGCGGGTCAGGCTTTGTTTATAAACAAGCATGGGCAGCGGCTGAGCACCCGTTCGGTTCGCCGTAAACTCGACAAATATTTGATTGAGGCTCAGCTCGACCCGCATATAAGCCCGCATACGCTGCGGCACAGCTTTGCGACTCACCTGCTTAATCATGGCGCTGATTTGCGTTCGGTTCAGGAATTGCTGGGGCACCAGAGCCTCAGCACCACGCAAATTTACACGCACCTTACCACCAATCGCGTGCGCGACGCCTACGAAACCGCCCACCCGCGGGCAACATGAAATATGTCGTCGGGGAATGCCCGGGTTGGTACGCAACCGATCCTGGCTCAATAAATAAGCCGCGGCTGCAGTGAGCAATGCTTTCTGCAGCCGCGATGCTTTTTGCGGCGGCGGTCGTGCGGCTGAACATTTGCATCTGCCGGCATTGGCTGTACTGCCATAGTTTGTGGTGGAATTATTATTTTCCAGAGGTGATGGCAGAAAATTTCGCTCACGCAGAATAACTGCAATACATTTGGTTCCGCATGCGTTATGCTGCACGCTTGGCGAGATCTCCTTATGCAGGTTTAATTATTTTTTGGAGATAGTCTATGCGCCAAGTTAATAAACACGCCTCCAGAGACAACGGGCCAAATGCGGTGTCCGCGGGGACGCCGTTGCACAAGCGGCGGGCATTTTTGCAGAGCCTGTCGGCCGTGTTGGCGGCTGTCGGGCTGAAAGACTTTGCCGCACGGGCCGGCGACACTCGATCTGATTTGGAAAGATTCCCATTTTGGAACCCCAAGTTGCCGATAAGCGAACGTGTCGCCGATTTGATTGGCCGATTGACGCTGCAGGAAAAAATTTCGCTCATGTACTTTTTTCAGGCGGCTATACCGCGCCTCGGCATCAAGCGTTACAACCTCGGCAATGAAGCGCTGCACGGAGCCGTGCGGCCGGGGCGGTTTACTGTTTTTCCGGAGGCGATTGGCCTGGCGGCAACTTGGAACCCGGTGCTCATTGAGCGCATGACCACGGCTATTTCTGATGAAGCCCGTGCTAAATACAACCGCACGGGCGGCTTATGGACCAAGCCTTCGGGCATGTTTGGCAATCACGGCCAGTTGATGTCGGGCTTGCTGGTGTTTTGGTCGCCGGTGGTGAATCTGGCCCGCAACCCGCGCTGGGGCCGCAATCAAGAAACCTACGGTGAAGACCCTTGGCTTACCAGCCGCCTTGGCGCCGCGTTTACCCGCGGCATGCAGGGCCGCGATCCAAAATATCTCAAGACGGTGTCAACCCCCAAACACTTTGCCGGTTATAGTTGGGAAACGGGCCGCATGGGTGAAAATGTGGTGGCGCCCGAAAGTTATTTTTTTGACTATGAATTTGCCGGCTTTAAAGCCTGCATCACCGAAGCCAAGGCTGCCAGCATTATGGCGGCCTATAACGCGATTAATGGCGTACCGTGCAGTTGCAACCGCTGGCTGCTTACCGATGTGCTCCGCACCATGTGGGGCTTTGAAGGTTTTGTGGTAAGCGATTGTGGCGCAGTATCGCATATTTGTGGCCAGCAGCATTATGTTAAAACACCGGAAGAAGCCGCTGCCGCCGCCGTCAACGCCGGACTTGATATGGAGGGCGGCTGGTTTGCCCGGTATCCCAACTTGTTTAACGATTACCTCGCCAAAGCGGTGGCATTGGGCCTGAGCCGCGAAAGTACTGTTGACCAGGCGCTCTCGCGTGTGCTGACGGTCGAGTTCCGTCTGGGCATGTTTGACCCACCCGACGCGGTTCCATTTGCCAAAATACCGGCATCGGTCATCGGCTGCGCCAAGCATGTAGCCCTTGCACGCCAGTTGGCTTGTGAGAGCATGGTACTGCTTAAAAATAGCCCGACTACCGATGGCAAAATCTTGTTGCCGCTTGCAGCTAAGGCAGTTAAAAGCATTGTTGTATGCGGCCCTAACGCCGCCGTCGCTTTATTTGGCGATTACTCCGGCAACCCGATTCCGCCGGCTGTGACGCCGCTCGACGGTATAACCGCAGCTTTGCCGCATGCGAAAGTTACGCACCTTGCGTGGCCCAAGCGCCCGGCAAAAGCGCCGTTAAAAGTCTCGCCAATATCAACCGAGCAGCAAACGCAAATCAAACAAGCCGATGTTGTTGTGGCTGTGCTGGGACTTAACACTCATTATGAAATTGAGGGCATGGATCGTCCGAACATCTATTTGCCGCCCGACCAGGAGCAATATATTAAGGATGTTGTTGCCCTCAATAAAAATGTGGTGGTGGTGTTGCAGAGCGGCAGTGCGGTGGCAATTAACTGGATAAACGATAACGTCCCGGCGATTTTACAGAGCGGGTACCCCGGCGAGCAGGGGGGTAATGCCATCGCCGATGTGCTCTTCGGCCGCTATAACCCCGGTGGTCGCCTGCCGGTGACATTTTATGCCTCCGAGGCTGATGTACCGGCACTGCAGGATTGCGATATCGCCAAAGGCCAGACGTACATGTATATTAAAAAGCCGCCACTTTATCCATTTGGCTACGGTTTAAGCTACACCACCTTCAGTTATTCGAGCCTTAAGCTCTCGGCGCGGCATGTGTCGCCCACAGGCATCCTTCGCGCAAGTTTTACGCTGAGCAATACCGGCAAACGCAAGGGAGACGAAGTCGTACAGGTGTACGTGACTGCGCCGCCCGGCAAGCAGCCGCGGCCTATCCGCCAGTTGAAGGCGTTCAAGCGACTCACATTGCGACCTGGTGAATCGCGTGAGGTTAGTTTTGACCTGCGCATTGATGACTGGGGCTTCTGGGATAGCAAATTGCAGGATTATCGTGTGGACGAAGGCGCGTTTGTGCTGGCTATAGGCAGCAGTTCTGCCGAAGCAAAGCTGACTGCCCGGATAGCGGTTCGGCCGTAGTTCGCCCAGCCGCGATTGAGCTGCGTTGGGCGGAAGCCCTCGTCGCGCAGACGACCGCATATGCGGCCGCCTGCACGACGATCAGCAAAATACTACGCACGAGATCAGGTGGTGACCCTTCGTCGGCGGGGCAGGACTAACAGACTTCCCAAGGCCAGCATGACGAGAGTTCCCGGTTCTGGGGCTGCGGAGGCGGAGGCGCTGGGGCTTGGCCCCCACCAAAGATTGCCGGTGGTTGTAACTGTGGGGGGAGGAGTTGTAGGCGTTATCGCGGGAGTGGTTGGTACCGTGCCGCCGATGGCGCTGTACGCGAGCGAATAAATTTCGGAAGGCGAAACCTCCGAGGTTCCCCCGGCTTTGACAACTTTAAGGTCGTAGAGACCTGCGGTCAGCCCGGTGGCATAAATCTGCTGCACATTGTCTACCGAGCTGTCGCTTAGCGCGATGAGCGATCCTTTGCTGTTGTAGAGGTACAAGTCAAGGTTATTGATGTTGAATTGCCACAGTTGCCGGTTCCAGACAAGGGTGGCTGTGAGGGTTTGGCCGGAGCCAATGTTGAGCAGGTAATTGTCAACGGCATTGAAAGTGATGCTGCTGGTAATCGAGCGGTAAGCCCAGCCGGACGAGCCGCTTTCGGCTGTGCCGCTCGTGATGATTGGGCCGGTTTGCCCCAGCGGTGCAGCACTCTGCTGGGTGGGGTTTTTGATGCCGGCGGCGAGAGTCTGGTATGAATTATAAACGTTGACGATGCCCGCTCCCCAGCGTTCATCGAGCGGGGCGGTGGCCGTGTGGGTCCATCCGGTTGGTTTGACCGCACCGTTGAGTAGGAGAGCCTTGACGGTTCGTGGATCGGTGGCGGCCGCGACGGAACCACCGCCGACACCCTGCCTGCCTGCTTGAATAAGCAGAGCCGCAGCGCCGGAGACCAGGGGTGCTGCAAAGCTCGTCGCACTGGCCGGCGCGGAGATGTCGGGTTTAGAACGTCCATCAAATGTCGGCCCATAGACGGTGGGGCCGCCATAAGCGGCGACCGCGATACCGTTGTAGGAGGTGGATGGAGCATTGATATAGCTGCTCGGACTTGTATAGGTCGTTTGTCCGTTGCCAATGGCCGAGACAAAGAGCGTATTAAAGCGGCCCGTGTAGGCGTCAAAATAGAAATCCACGCCTTCATTTGTCCCGGCGGTGAGATCTGGGTAAATAAAGCTTTGATTCACGACGGCCAGACCTGCGGGCGGAGCTTTGCCGGCAAACACATAATTATCGGCAAAATCATTGGAGTCAAAGTTATACACGGTGATGGCGCCGTCAACCGGGCCGTTGCTGCCATAAAAATTATTCGCGACGGTCTGGGCATGGCTCGAGTAGCTGCCGCTGCTGAAGGTGTAGGATACCTGATTCAGGTAGTTGCCGTAGATAAACGTTCGGCTGCCGCCGGTGATGGCGGCGGAGAGTGGCGCAGGATTGACTTCAAAATCATCCGTGCCGCCGAGCGACGCCTCCACTTGTGCGAGGATAACGCCCGCTCCGGTTAGAGCAGGCTTGATGCTGCGAAGCTGGGTAACGCCGATCTGATCAAGCACGGTAGCTCGAACTCCGTTGGCGGTCACCGCCATGGCGGCGGCTGCGATTAATAGATGTGTAGATATACGCATTAGTAAAACTCCTTTGTGGATTTACGGTAAAACGATGAAGCGATGACGGAACAATCCATCTTCAGAAATACTTCGTTACGTTTTTTCTCTGGGGACTCAAAAATACAACTGCCGGGGCAAGTACAGGCACTTACCGGGGCCACGTTTGAGGTTGCGAGCAGGATGCCGACCGGGTGGCCGGCTGTTTAGGGCGCGTAAACAAATAACCGCTACGGTTGACGTGGCGTGATCGTATAGTTCCAGTCGCCGTGGAAGTCATGG
>JBMFVX010000098.1:0-11831 GCA_049965775.1 Phycisphaerae bacterium | reverse complement strand
CGGTATGCAGCCCAAAAATCGCCGTTGGCTTCGGCGGGCCGCTTTGCTCCATGACATCGGCAAGCTGGGTATCAGCAACGCCCTGCTCGACAAGCCGGGCAAACTCACGCCCGAAGAATATGCCAAAATAAAGGAGCATTCGCGGCTTTCCGGCGAAATTCTTTGCCGCATTCCATTGTTCCGTGAGTTTGCCAATATCGGCAGGTCGCATCATGAGCGACTCGACGGCAAAGGCTATCCGCTGGGGCTGCATGGCGAGCAAATTAACCTTGAAACACGCATTGTCACCGTGGCCGACATTTTTGATGCCCTCACCGCCGAGCGTCCCTACCGCGGCGCTCTGCCGGTGCGCGAAGCGCTGGCGATTATGGCAAAAGACCGCGGCATCGCCCTCGACCCCGAATGTCTCGATGCGCTCAATGCCGCTTTACCGTCGCTGAATGTTTAACACGCCATCGCCGATGCGCCGCGCGGCAAAATTCACATGGAAACCGGGCCATGGTTTTTCAGTAATCGCGCCGCATGCCCGGCACCCTGGCAAGCGCCGGCGCTTACAACGAGCGTAAATGAAATCCGCCGTCCACGTTGATAACTTCACCCGTCGAAAATGCCAGCAGTCCCATTGCCACCGCTTTTACCGCTGCGGCGACATCCGCTGGCGTACCCCAGCGCTGAATGGGAGTAAGGCCGCCGCTTATCAGGCCGTCATACTTCTGCTTTACGCCGGCGGTCATGTCGGTTTCTATAATACCCGGCCTGATTTCATACACGTTGATGCCATCACGCGCGAGGCGCACGGCAAACAGATTGCTCATCATGGCGACGCCCGCTTTGGCAATGCAGTATTCGCCTCGATTAACGCTTGCGGCGTAGGCACTGATGCTTGAAATGTTCACAATGCTGCCGCGCCGGCCGCCCACATCGAGCAAGTTTGTAAGCATGGCCCGTGCCGCAAGCTGCGATAAAAAAAAGGGACCTTTGAGGTCTATCGCCATGACCCGGTCAAAGCTTTCTTCGGTGGTGTCGAGCAAATCATCGCGGCGGCTTGGTCCTACGCCCGCGTTGTTTACCAGCAGTTCCAACGAGCCAAACTCCTTAATGGCCGCATCCACCAGTTTTTGGCGATCGGCCGCAACGCTCACATCCGCTTTAACAGCCACCGCTTTACCGCCGGCTTGTTGCACCGCCGCAACCGCCTCGCCGGCGGCTTGCTCGTTGGCAACATAATTAACTAAAACGCCGCAGCCCAGCGAGCCAAGTTCTATGGCAATCTGCCGGCCTATGCCGCGTGATGCCCCGGTTACGATGGCTCCCCTCGGAGCGGTTGCAATGGCCATGGCTTTTCCCTTAAAAAGAACAATGCAAGAAGCGCAGCTTGCGTGTGAAAGCTGCGAACGACTATTAAAACAGGAATTACGCGATGAGCAACCCCAGTTTGCCGCCACCCGACGCAACACAAACCGCAACCCTGCCCGGCGGCCCGCCGCCGTACAACCGAATTGGCGTCGCCTACCGCCCGGCGCCTAAGCGAAAAATTCCCGGCCTCATTATTGATGTTCATACCCACAGCCACAACCCGCAGCTTACCCGCGAGTTTATTCGCGCCGCCGATGATTACAGCATCGGCAGCATTTGGACCATGGCTCCGCTGGAAGATGTAGACCCGCTGCGCCAGGCGTTTCCGGGCCGATTTGAGTTCATCGCCATTCCCAAATGGCAATCCATGAGTTCACCCAAAGAGTTCATCAGCGATTGGCACACGCGCCTCGAAGGGTTTTATGCCAAAGGCTCGCGGTTGATTAAATTTCATAATGCGCCCGGCACGCAAAAACGCATGGGCATGACGCTCGACCATCCTGATATTCAGGGTGTTATGGACCACGCCTACCGGCTCGGCTATCACTTTATGAGCCATGTGGGCGACCCGCAGGCCTGGTTCGGCGAAGGAAAAAAATATTCGCCCGCCGAAGGCCATAAATCTTTTGTCGAGCAATTTCCCATGCTTGATCGCATGCTCGAAAAATATCCCGACCGCATTCACATGGGCGCGCACATGGGCGGCTTGCTTGAAGACCTCGACACCCTGCAGAAACGGCTGGATCGTTACCCTCATTATATTATAGATTCCAGTGCTACCAAGTGGATGGTCCGCGCCATCGCCTGCCAGGATGTTAGCCGCGTGCGCGACTTTTTTATACGTAATCAGGACCGTATTCTTTTCGGCAGCGACCTGGTTGTGGGCGACAAATACAATTACGACCATTACGCCAGCCGCTGGTGGACGCATCAAAAGCTTTGGGAAACCGACTACAACGGCGAATCGCCCATTGACGACCCGGACGCCCCCGGCGGCGTGCCGCGGCTGGTCGGGCTGAACCTGCCCGTAGACGTGCTTGAAAAACTATACCGCGGCAACGCTAACCGATGGCTCTACGGTCGCGTGCTTAAGCTCGCCGCAACCGCCTGATTTTGCTACACTGATGACATGGAAATAACCGTTAATGGCCAAACCATCAAGCTTGATGAACCCATGACCATCGCGCAGCTTTTGCAGCGTTTTGGCATTGAGCCGGTGCGCGTCGCGGTTGAAAAAAACCGCGACATTGTGCCGCGAAAAACGTATGCCCAGGCCGCCATTTCGCCGGGCGACGCCATTGAAATCGTTACTTTTGTTGGTGGAGGATAGGCCCCGCCGCTACCGGCGGCTGCGCTATACAATACATCGCATGAACATTCTTACAGCTCAATCACTGAAAATCGGCCCGTATGCTCTGGCATCGCGGCTCATTGTCGGAACCGGCAAGTACGCCTCGCTGGAGCTGATGCAGCAATGCCACGATGCCAGCGGCTCAAACTGCGTGACCGTGGCTGTGCGCCGCGAACGCCTTGTAGATAAAAACTCCGGCCGCAATATTCTCGACTTCATTGACCCCAAACGCTATATCCTGCTGCCCAATACCGCCGGCTGCTTTAGCGCCGAAGAAGTGGTGCGCGTGGCGCGCCTTGGCCGCGAAATGCTTACTGGCTCCGGCTATTGCGGAGCCGACTGGGTCAAGCTTGAATGTCTTGGCGATACCAAAACGCTCCTGCCTGAACCCGTCGGCACCCTTGAGGCGCTTAAGGAGCTTGTAAAAGATGGCTTTCAGGCACTCGTATACTGTTCAGATGATGTGATGCTTTGCAAGCGGCTCAAAGAGGCCGGCGCGGCGGCCATTATGCCCGCCGGTTCGCCCATCGGCTCGGGCCAGGGTGTGCTTAACCCCAACGCCATTCGCATCATCCTCGAAGAGCTAAAGCAGAACGATCCTAACTACCCGGTTATTGTGGATGCCGGCGTCGGCACTGCCAGCGATGTTGCCCTGGCCATGGAACTGGGCATTGATGGCGTGCTGCTTAACACTGCCATTGCCGGTGCCCGCGAGCCTGTCGCCATGGCCCACGCCATGCGCCACGCGACCGAAGCGGGCCGTTTAGCATATGTTGCCGGCCGCATTCCGCGTAAGCTCTACGCCACCGCCAGCAGCCCGTGGGAAGGCCGTGTGTCTTCGTAGGCTCTCCTGGCGGTTTATGTAACACTCTTTCAAGTCCCGCCGATGATTCACGCGGGTAGTCTTCGTGCACGGCGGCAGTTATTCTTCGCCGCCGGCCTGCAAAATGTCGGCCGCGCTGATCATCAGCCGCTGCATAAGCCCCGCCCAAATAAGTGTCAGCGCCCCAGCCACGGTTAAAAACAGCCACAGGTACTCAATGTCTTGCCAGTTGATGGCGCGGCCTAAAGCGTGGCCGCGCTCAATAACCGCATACAGCGCCAGGCCCATAATCAGCGTAAGCGCCAGCGTGCCCAGCCCGCGGCAAATAAGCTGCAGTCCGCGGTGGTAGGGCACAAACGCGCCAGCCATGGCCACCAGGCCGGTAAGTTCGCCGCTCATGGTGCCGATGCGCAGCGCCAAATGCCCCCAGGCGGATAGCGGCACGCTTACCACAGCGTCAATTTGCCGGTTGGTAAGCGTGACAACCGCCGGCAAAAACCACAGCACCGTCACCGCGGCCGCCGCCACAAGCTGCAGCCGCGCAAAGCGCGCGGAGCGCCGCACCGCCGGCCGCACATTGGCCACAGCATCAAGCGAAATAAGCGACAGCAGCGCTACCGAAGAGTAGCCGACAAAAATTTCAAACAGCGGCGCCGCCTGCTGAAGCAGCAAGAGCAACATGGCCAGCACCGCCAGGCCCAGCCACGTCATCACGCGACCCCGTCGCTCTCGGCCCAGCATGGGAAGAATCAGCGCGCCGAGCAACCCTGAAATAATTTCTACAAACCGCAGCGACTGCCCCAGCGGCCCGCTTGCCAGCGAGGCCTGCGCGCCGGGTTGGCCCAGACACGCGGCCACCCGCCCGTACAACAGATAAATGGGTGCTGCCAGCAGCAGGCAGCCAAACACGCCCACCAGCGTACACGACCATTGCAGCCGTTTAAAATTAAACGCCTTAGGCTCCCGGGCCATTTCGCCCGCAGCTACGCCTTGTTGTTGAGTTGGGTGAGGCCTTTGCACCTCAGCCTGGCCGGTCGCAGCCTGTGTCGAATTGGCCTGCGCCGGATTAGCTCCTTGCCCATGCGGTGCCTCGCGGCCTGCCGCCGGAGGCGCGACGCCATGCTGCGCCCCGGCAATCAACCCATGCTCGCCGGGCACATGTCGCACCACACCTCGACCGCCATACCGCATGCGCACCAACTCCGCCGCCGAGAGCCGAAAGGCACTCTAAACACCCCTATGATTAAGATTGTACCACAGTCCGCCAGCCTGCCGCGAGGGAAGCCTTGTTGCGGGTGTGTCATGCCGGTGGTCGCCCGAATGCCGAACGATGCAGCAGCGCTCGTGGCGGCAAAGGGGCTGTTAGGTTAGATTGAGGAGCGTTCCTATTGCCGACGAGGAAATGATGTGCAGCAGATCGTCATTGAAATACAGAGCCATTATGCCCCTTCACCTGAAACCACCACGGGAGTTTCAGTTCACAATGCCTGGCGATAGGGCCGATGGGCATTTTTTAAAGCTGGAGGAGTTGTGGAACGTGAAGGACCTCCCGGCGACGGTCGTCGTAGCATAAAAGCTGTGCCTCCAAACCGCGTAACGCTGTATCGGCTTACCCATCTGAATAGTCTTGCCGCCGTTCTCAAGGATGGAGCTTTGCCCGCATGCAATTGCCCGGATGCATAACCCTGCACGACGCGGCAATTTTGGGAGGCGCCGATTGAGGTGTCTCGTTTATATCAGGCAATCTGCAACCCCGCCGCGGCTGGCACGTAACCCCGGCATTTTGCCTGCCCCTTCCAATAAGCATCGCACTATTATACGCAAAAACAAAAAAACGTTCATATAACTGCTTGTGTTCACAAAATGTAAACGATATAATAAATAGAACAAAACAGCCCCCGAATACGTCAGGTCGAAGGCTCTGTTGTATTTATGGTGCCACCATGAGCGCTGCTAACTCCATTCATGAGATCACGCAACTTTGCACGGACATTCTTGAGTCCAAACTGGGGGCAACGCTTAAGTTAACGCCCGAAGGCGGACCGGTTGCGTTGGTCCGCAAGGCCCAAATACGCATCACCTCGCAAACCATCGCCTACGATGAAGCTATCATCGCGCCTCGAGACTCACAGGTGACACGGGCAGTTATAAACGTCCATGTCAGGCCAAAGCACTGCGTCTTACTTCTGGCCCGGTATGTGCGGGAAAAGCAGGGGAGTCGTCTGCGGGCCGCGGGCATTGATTATGTGGATGCTATCGGGAATATGTCCATACGCCGTACTCCCATTGACATCTGGCATCACGGCGCGCCGCCGCCACCTCGCGAAGAACCTTCTCCCGGTCGCATCTTCAGCATCGGCGGCCTCCGGCTGCTCACGTGGCTCCTTTGCCGACCGCCGCTGGTGAATGAATCATTCCGTACCATCGCCCACGCCGTTGGCCTCTCCATCGGATCGGTCTGGGCGCTCATGCATGCGCTGACCGCCGGCGGCTATATTGAACAAATCGGTGCTGACCGGCGGCGTATCGCCTCGGACCTGCGGCTTTTTGATCTCTGGCTTGCAGGCTATAGCCGTAAGCTCCGCGCCGCGAGTTTGTGGCGCCGGTGCCGCCTCGCCGACAACCAGCCATTGCAATCACTGCTGGATAAGTTCGCGGCTGCTGCGAACCAAGATTGTCCCGCACTCATCAGTGGTGAACTGGCTGCAGCTCAGCTCGTCGGGCACATTGTGCCGCAGTCTGCGACACTCCTGGTCGAGCAGGGGCGTGAAGATGAGGTCATGCAACGTTACAAGCTGGTTCCCGCCGCCGATGGCAACATCGCCCTGTGCGCCCTTCGGGGAGATATTCAACTATTGCGCCATGCCCAGCTGAACGCTCCGCCTTTGGCCAATCCACTGCTGATCTATGCCGACCTTGATGCCGGCGATCTGTCGGACCGCTTGGGCGAAACCATGGACTTGCTGGCCGATAAATTTATTCGGCCGCAAATGGAGGCGCTGCGCAATGGATGAAGCCAAGCCGCAGGATTTGTCGGTAATTTCCGAGATTGTGGCCCTGGTGCAGGTGCCTCTGTTAATTGTTGGCGCGCGGAGTTTGCAGTTATACCAAGGCCCTATCTCCAATTTCCGGACGACGCTCGACTGGGATGTTGCCATCGCTGTTGATTCCTGGATGACCTACGGAGGGGTTCGGCGACAACTAATCAATTCAGGCCGATGGGCTGCAGACAACCAATCGGGCGATCATCGCTTGCGGCATATTCCGACCGGTGCATTGGTAGACCTGCTGCCGTTCGGTCAAATATGCGATCCGAGGGGCGTTCTTACATTGCCGGGCTCGCGTCAACAATTAAACATGGCTGGTTTCGAAGAGGCGTTTGATTGTGCTACAGCTATCACGGATATTGAGCGCCCTGACCTTGGAACAATTCGCGTAGCAACTCCGCCCGCTATCGCCGCCCTGAAATTTATCAGTTACAGCGATCGGCCGGCAGAGCGAGTCCGGCGCGATCTGCCCGACATTGCACATATCCTCAGGCAATATGGAAAATCACGTTGGCAGGAAGATCGGCTTTATGAAGCGGAATTTTTACTGTCACCGGGCGGGTTAAAACCGGCCAATCACTGCCGCCCCTACATCCCTCATTGGCCAGCCCCCTGGCAAGTCGTTTTTTTCTGAACCGTCTCCCGGTCCCGCACGCCAGCCTCGGTAAGATGATTGCCTGACACATTGGACTACAGGCACATTGAAAACGGCAGTACTGGACTGGCACTGTGGCAGCAACACGAGGGCCAGCCCCAATTGCCAATCGCTGGCAGGCACGAATTGAATCGTCGCCGTTTCTCCGAATCACTGTTGGTCGCTGGATGTATCGCGATAGGTGTAAGTTGCGGCTAATCCTTGAAGCGTTTTATTATCCGAAATGGCGTCGTGCGGAATGAGCAGATAGGTCCAGGGCTTGCCGCCGTTGCTGCCTTCGTGCTGCGTCGCGTACTGGCACCATTGGGCCGCCGCGGATGCCTTGGCCTTTACATCGGCGGAGTCCATTTCATTGGCGGCTTTGGGTTCGCAGATCAATTTTGTTGTGCTGGTTTCGACTACAAAGTCAGGTTCGTAGGAGGCGCCGCCGGGCAGGTGTATCTGAAAGTCGCCCGGGTTGGGTTTGAACCATTTTTGCACGTCCGGTTCGTTCTCCAATATGACGGAGAGTCGCCGCTCGGTATCGGTGTGAAACTTCTGGGCGGGATACAAACACTTTGAAAAACCGCCAAATACCATGCCGCGAATCAAAAGTCGTTGCTCCACAGGATTACGAAAGTCGCGCACTGTTTCTCCGGCAGCCATAGAGTAGTTGCCCGGCCGGAGCGTGGTATAACCGGCGGCGGTGTGTACCTCAAAGCCCGCATGGTCCTGATAAAAGTGCCCCTGCATTTGGGTGTGAATCAGTTCGACGAGCATCCGGCGATGGTATTGCAGGACGTTTTTAACTGCGTCATCGTCTTTCAGGTAGCTTTGAAGGCGTTTGACCATCTGGCCGGAGAGCTTGTAGAGCAGCGCGCTGTGCTGGTCGTAGCAGATGTCGTTGTAGTCAATAAGGCCGAAGACCAGATAGTCCTCCAGCCGCTGTTCCTCCACGGTTCCGTCCCCGCTAACGAGCCGATGCTGCGTGCTGTCACGCAGGTGCTGAATAAGAATATCCTTGGCGACCGGCTGGAGATGCACACGGGAGGTATCAAGGTTAAAGTCCCGATACCCGGCGATGACGTCGCCCTTGGGCAGCAACGTAACACGGGGAATCTGGATTGACATCTGCCGGCAAAGCTCCACAGTTCGCTCAACCGCCTTTGCAACATCCACTGGATCGAGTACCTGCGCCAGTTCACCCTGCGCCGGCGTTATCGCGACGGCCACTTTACGTGCAATATCAGCCCGAACATCGGCATTGTTTAAATCCGGCGGATGCCCCTGCCGTCCCAGTTGGCCGATAATTTCCAGTGCCGCCGCACCGGCGCGGCGCTGCTGCTGGGTTTCGAACAAATTGCCTTGGGTTGTTGCGGTGATTCCCGCCGGTGCAGGTGTGCCGGTGATGGCCATTTCGAGGTTGGACGGTACGACCACCGCGATCTGCCGTTGGGTGGGAATGTCCCTTCCGATCACGACGCCGGCGCGGATAATGGAAGTGCCGCGCTTGGCCTCCTCCACAATCTCCTGGAACTTATCGTGTGAAACAATAGTCAGCCGGTCAATATCCACGTTGCCGGTGCGTTTGCCATAAGGCAAACGCAGGCCGCGGCCGATGGATTGCTCCACGAGCGTTTTGGAATTGGCCGCACGCAACGGCACAATTGTGTATAAATTGGTAACGTCCCACCCTTCTTTAAGCATATTCACATGAATCACAATTTCGGTCGGGTTGTCCCGGTTTTCCACGGTAAGCAATTGCTCGACGGTTTCATCCTTCTCTTCGCCGCGTAAATTGGAATGCACCGTGATTGCCTTGCCCTTGTATCGCCCCTGAAAAAAACTATCGCTCTCAATGGTTTTCAAAACAGCATCGGCGTGCCCGGTGTCAGCCGCCACCACCAGCATAAACGGCTTGATGATCTCGCGGCCGTTTTCCCGGGCGTAAATTTCCAGCCGGGTTTTTACGTTCTCGTGGACATGAATGCCATCCTCCAGCTTTAACCGTTCGAGCGAGTCAGAGTTGTAATTGGCCGCGTCAAAATTCTGCCGCGTCGCGACAGCGGGTTCTTTGACAAAGCCATCTTCCATGGCCTTGAACAGTGGATAGCTGTAGATAACGTTTTTGAATGGCTCGGCGGTGTTCCCTTTTTCAATTTGCGGTGTAGCGGTCAACTCCAATCCCAAGATCGGTTTAAGCTCGTTGATCGCCTTTACCCCGGCACTGGCCCGGTAGCGATGGCTCTCGTCCATCAGCAATACCAGATCGTCGAGTTTGGAAAGGTATTCAAAATAGCTTTCGCCAATGTATTCGCTTAAGCGTTTGATGCGGGGTGCTTTGTCGCCGCGCACCTCGCTGTTGATTTTGGAAATATTGAAAATATTAATGCAGGCGTGGTCTGTGCCCAGCAGTCCCGGCTGCCGCACCCCGCGACCACTCTCGTAATTGTCGCCGGTGATAATCTCCGGCGGATTGATCGCAAACTCCGCAATGCCCGCGAACACATACTTTTTGGTGTTGGGCGTAAAATCCGCGATCAGCTTGTTGTAGATGGTCAGGTTGGGCGCCAGCACAAAATAATTGCGTATCGCTTCCGCACGATAAAGATAAGCGATGAAGGCGCCCATAAGCCGGGTTTTGCCTACGCCGGTGGCCAGCGCAAAGCAAAGCGATGGAAAATCGCGTTCAAAATCGGTCACCGATGGAAATTCGGCTTTTATAGCCTCCAGTGCCGCCGCAGCATCGGCGCCCTTTTCCAGCGAAATAATGTCGCAGAGCCGGGCGAGTATTTCCAGTGAATCGCGCTGAGGCTGCCGCAGGCTCAGGCGGTTGGCAATGGCGTTGACGGTGGGATTCACTGGTCATCTCCTTTTGTCCGTCTGTGTTGGCTTTCGATTCGTTTGATCTCTTTTTCAAAGTCGCCTTCAAAATCGCGATCCTGTGCGATGCGGAAGCCGTCGTATTGTTCTTCGGCCAGTTGCTTTGCGACCTGGGCACTATTTACGCGGTAGCCGACGGATATGGTGGCATCGAGGTTATAAAAATCAATTTCGCGGGCCACGTCGCGTTTGCCCTCGCGTCGAACTATCCGAAATTTCCGGATAGTTGACGATTCCGGCAATTCTTCTGATTTATAAATATGTTGCAGGTGCTCGTTCACCGTGCGTACGTCCACATCGAAAAGCTCGGAGAGTTGTTTCTGGATAAGCCAAAACGTGTCCGCCTGGTACAGAACCTCAACCCTTACCGCGCCGTCCGAGGTGCGGTAAAGGATAATTTGGCCGTCATTGGGCTTTGTCGTCGCATCCATAAGTATAAACTCTTGCGTTCCATTAACCCGCGGCGAGAATCTTTTCTGCCGACGCTAAAACCCGCTCGGCAATATTAAGACATTGACCGCACACTGCCGCATCCGGCGAGGAATAGGGAAGCGCCGAATCCGGTGGATACTTGGATGGAAAATAGATTGTATCGAGCAATTCGCATTCGTCATCTGTCAATCCAGCCGCGATTCCGATATGGGCCAGACTCTGCACAAGCTCGCGTATGTTGTGGGTTCTTTTGACGGATGGAGTTCGGCTCAAAATAAGAGCCTTGAGTGCCTTTTCCACCGCCTGTTGGGCGTTTTGCAGGCACGAATTCAGCCATCCGTTTTCCAGTCCCATCCGGGCAACGAGCATATTCTCCGTGGCAAATTGCATCCATGTTGTCGGGTCCTGGCTATCGCTCATAGACCACCTCGCCGCGCAATACCTCGTTGCGTACAAACCATCCGCCTGGAACTGCTGTACGTAACGGCATGACATCCAGCGGAATCTGATCTGCCACCGGCCGCAGGAGCTTGCGATATCGTAGCGCCAGCGGCAGATAAGGTTCGCTGCTGTCCTGAAAAACCGCCACATCCAGGTCCTGTGGATCATCGCTGGTCAGAAACGAACCGAAGATCATGACCTTGCGGACCTCCTGCTGTCCGGCCAGGCACGCCGCCAAGTCCTGTTTAATTTTGCGCTTCTCTGTTTCCGTGAGTTTCATGCTATTCTCCAGTTCATATATTCTATCCTTGCGCTGTGTCCGGGCGTAGCACGGGGGCTTTTCGGCTTCAGTCATGGATTGGCCCCCTGGTTCACGCCGAGACGCGGAGGAGGAATTGCGGGCTGCGGGCGTCTGGGTTGCGTTGGAGGCAGAAAGGATCTTTGCATTGCCAGCCTGTAACGCAGGCGTCTCGCCTGCTTTGGTTGGGAGCGAGCTTTCCGCGCTGCGTTTTTTTTCGGCTGGCTGGGGGGCAGACACGATGCGTGCGTTGCGGTTGTTGCTCATTTGTCCTCCCCTGCCAGATCAAACAGAGATGCACCATGGACTGCGGCCTGTTTGCGCCGCTGGGCTTTGGTTCGGGGGCGCGGGGTGGGGTATGCCGCAGGCGTCTCGCCTGGCGCCGTTGCAGGCAAAGTGCCTGCGCTGCTGTCTTCCGGCGTTTTCATCGGCAGATTCTGTATTTCCAAACTATAATCGTCATGGCCCCATTCGCACTTGGCCAAAACCGCCTTGGGAATCTTCTTGATTGTCAGGTTGGGAAAGTCGCCCGCCTTTACATCGCGAAACGCACTGCAGCAGATGAG
>JBMFVX010000097.1:0-11983 GCA_049965775.1 Phycisphaerae bacterium | reverse complement strand
TCCATGACTTCCACGGCGACTGGAACTATACGATCACGCCACGTCAACCGTAGCGGTTATTTGTTTACGCGCCCTAACCTAACGCTCCGCCGAGCATCCAAACCAGGTGATTGCGATTTTTATAATCAGGCTCGTTGGCAAAGTCGCTCTCACCGCCTGCGCCTGCCCACTGCACGCGCCCATAGAGGCCAAGACGATTGTCATGCACCCCATTTAATGCGCTGGAATACCCGGTCACATTGGCCTGCGATCCGTCATTAAGCATCACCTCGTAGCCGAGCTTGTTTGCTACCAAGTCACCAAACGCGCTTACGCCCAAAGAATGGTCCGGGTCGAACGGCACAAGTTCCTCCGGTGTTTCCTGTAAATCAAAGGCCCATTCATTTTCCAGCCATTGAACTTTGCTGAACGGCACTGCAAAAGCTCCAAACCGAATGCCAAGCATGGTACTAAATTGCCATGCAAACCAGAGGTTATTCAACTGAAAGTCGCCATTGTTACTGGAATCCCCGGCAAAATCCCCCTGAATGTTGTATTGCAAATCGGGAGAAATGATATTGCCCGAAAAGGTCAGCCGCGCCCGTCTAAACGAAAAGCCACTGGTGTCGCCAGAACCCGGCGAATCAGTCGGTCCAAGCGATGAAAAACCCTCGGAATGTGTATACATGTACCTAAACTGCAACTCCCCATTTATAACCAGCTTATTGCCTTGATGGGGCGACTGCATGAAAAAGCCGTCATCGTAGCCAACCTGATAACCCTCATGCCGCTTAACGTCGCGCAACACGCCCTTCGCGAGCTTTTTGATAATCCTTTGCGCCTGTCGCTGCCGCCAGGCCGCATCGTCACGTTGGCGCAGCTTCGCAACCTCCTGTTTCAAGCGGTGATACCCCTTGACCCGCCGCTGAAGCGCGGCAATTTGTCGCTCCAGCCGGGCCAACGCGGCCTGTGTTTGCACAGTCGTCTCCGGCGATGCCGCTGTTGCTCCATAGGCAAACACACCAGCGCCAAACCATGCTGCCAATGCCGGTAAAGTCAGCGCGCACCTCGGGCGCAGAGAAATCACATTTCTCATAAAGCTCCATAATATCTGTTTTTTTTTGCATCAACCCAAGAAGCCAGATTCTCACGGCTTCCTCAGGTCTTGCGTTTTCTGGAGAGCCCGCGCGGACGCTACCAGCATTACTTTCCCGCGGCCTCCAGCGCAATGCAGCTATAAGCTGTTACCAAATCCGGATTGCCCTCCAGCCAGCGATTGGCCCATATGTTCTTCCACGAGCCATCCTTTCTTTGCAGGCTCTTAAGCGTGACATAAAGTTCGTGCTTCCAGTGGTGCTTAATGCCATTTACATCTGTAATGGTGTTGACATTAAGAGCCTTAAACGTCCGCGCAAACATCAGGTAGTAATAAAATAATCCCATGCGGCTGCCGCCGGTGCCTGGGTTGGCTTGCAGCGTCCAGTGGTCGCGAATCCACATCATCGCGGCTTTTACACGTGGATCTTTGGCGGTAAGGCCCGCGTACACCATGCTCTTTAGCCCGGTGTATGTCATGGTGCCATAAGTAGTCCACTCGCTGTTAAGCGAACCTTTGGCGTGGCTGGCGCCCTTGAGCGTATCATGGTCGCCAAAATCAGAGCCACCGCCATTGGCCGGCGTATAAATAAAACCGCCGCCATTGCGTCCCTTGGCCCAAGGCAACGGATTGGTTTCGCTGTTCGCCTGGCAGTGCGTCACAAAAACCAACGCCCGCTTCATGGCTGGGTTGCTCGCCGGGATGCCGCTGTCGTGCAGGGCTTGTATAAAAAAGCCTGTGTTCGACAGGTCGGGCCGTCCGTTGCTGTAACCCACGCCTCCGTACCAACTGCTGTTTTTGGTTATAGTCTTTCCTTTGGCAGTTTTAGATCCCGTTTTGTACTGCAGCGATATCAGATATTTTTGTGCGGCTTTAATTTGCCCTTTGTACGCATCGCCCGGTAGCGCGGATAACGTGCTAAGCACGATGGCCGTATTGTAATTTTGCAGCAAATTGTGCACATAAAACCCTCCGTCCGGCTCTCGGGTAGATTCTATAAACTTCATACCGCGGGCTACCGCCGGACTGCTCATGGGCAGCCCGCCTTGCACCAGCGCCTTAACAGCCATCGCCGTCACCGCCGGGCCGACTTCACCCAACCACGAGCCGTTTGGCTCCTGATGCTTTACAAGATAATTTAGCCCGCGCGCCAGCACCTTATTATTTACCGCAACGCCATCCACCTTGATGGTTGCGGCATTCAACCTACCGGCTGCCGAGAGGCTAGCCGCCCCGGCCAGCGCCATTGCCAAACACCATCTGCCAATTTTACGAACCATTGCGAACACTCCTGAAAATACCACCATCCAGCCGAGCCGCTTAATGCAGGCCCATCGCTCGCTCGATGGCCAAAACAGCATAAGTCGTTACCATAACCGGTCGTCCTTCAAGCCAGGCTGCCGCCCGCGTGTTTACCCAGCTTCCATCGGGCCTTTGCATATCCGCCAATTGAGTCAATAAATCGTTTCGCCAGTCATGCACCTGACCCGAAGCTCCGGTAAATGTCTTGGTATGGCTGGCCGCCAATATGCGGGCAAATACAAGGTAGTAATAAAATTGCCCACGAGCGCCTCCCTCTGCCGGGTTGCACCGAAGTGTGTAGTGGCTGGCAAGCCAGCGCCGGAGCCGCCGTACACGCAAATCGCCCGGCGTAAGCCTTGCATACACCAGACTTTTTAGCTGCGCATAGCTGAGCAGTCCATAGTTGTCCAAAATTTGGTTGGTGCTTCGCTCGTGCGCATCAAGCTGCATATGATGCAGTTGCCAATCACTCTGGCACTGCGGCCGCCCACCGGTCGTTTGCCCCCCACTAAACCACTGGTTTGCCGCAATACTGCCGGCACCGTCTGCGCGATGTAAAAACGCGATCCCATCCGCCACCTGCGATTGATAATGCTCTGTGGGCAAGTCACGGAGAACGCTTAATACAATAGCCGTATTGTATTGTGGTTCGACATCGGCATAAAAACCGCCATCGCTATGACGACAATCTTCAATAAACTCAAGGCCGCGCTTCACCGGCGGCGACTGCAGCAGGTAGCCTGCACCCACCAACGCCTTAACCACCAAAGCCGTCACTGCCGGGCCTATATGTCCCAACCACTGCCCTCGCCGCCCCTGGCGATGAAGCAAATACTCGATACCCCGATGCAGCGCAGCGGTGCTGTGCGAAGTTGCCGCCGCTGCGCTGCCCCCATTTGCCCAGTCGCTTGCCGCAGATGACGCCTCGGCTGCCGCAGCCGGCCGGGCATAGGTACAAATGGTAATGCTCGAAAGCACGAGAATCGGCAGCAAAAGTACAGCGGTACCTGAAATAATCCAGCGTCGGCCGATATCACCAGGTTCCATCTCCCCCGCCTTCGAGAGCAGTCGCCGCATTCGCGCATAAAAATCAGAGCGCGAAGCCAACACCTGGCTCGCCCCCATCATTTGCCCGACCGGCCGCGCTCGCAGCTTTACCAAATCAAGCAGGCACGTCGCGTAGTCGCCGCGCAACGCTTTGCCGGCCGCCATCCGATCAGCGGTAAACTCCTGGCAACGGCGTATGTCGCGCCGCACCAGCCAGAACATCGGTTGATAAAAAAACAAAACACCCGCAATGGCCGACGCCAGGCCTGTCAGAGCGTCGCGGCGGCGGACATGTACCAATTCATGCTGCAGCACAAAACGCAGATGCTTCCGGAACTGCTCATGGCATAGCTCCTCGGGAATCATCACCACAGGTTTACGCACGCCAAAAGTCATGGCGCTGGAGATGCCCGGCGCTACCAGCAGTTGCACACGGCTCCGATCGGCGCGGGCCGCCAAGTCATGCCACAACTCTAAGACGCCAGGCGGCGGGTAGGCACTAAGGCCAACCAATTGAGACAATTTGCAATGTCCCCAAACAAGCCGTATCACCATCAGTGCGCAGCCGGCCAGGTAGGCAATAACCAATGCCGCAGGCAAAGCCGTCGCCAGCCAATGGGCAACGGTCGTAACTGCCGGCATTGCCAACGATGCGTTTCCCCCTTGCACCAAAGAAGTTGCCGCGACCGCCAGGCCGCCGACCGCACCGTTCGCACCCAGCAAACCAATATGCCCATCAGCGGCCGCGGGTTGCAAAATAGGATTGGCGGGCAAACGCACCACGGGCAGCGTCCAGTGTGGCCACAGGGGCGCAGCCGCCACCAGCGCCGCCAGCAATAAGCCAAACATAAACGCTTCACCCACACGCTGGCGAACCGCCGGCGACCGCGGTATGCGCATGACCAGAAACCCCAGCAACAGCACCAAGCTGCTGCTGAAGGCCGTATTGATCATCCATTGTGCAATCGGTTGCATCTGCGGATAACTCCGTCTTGGCCGAGCGGCATCAGGCTTGACGCGCTTGCTGAATCATCTGCTCTATAGCGCTAATTTCGCCTGCTGAAAGACGCTTGATTTGCAGCGCCTGCAAAACCAAATCGCCGACAGCGCCATTAAATACGCGGTCCACAAACTGGCCGACCACGCGTTGGCGCGTGTAAAGCGGCCGGTAAATAAAGGCACGGCCGTGCGTTTCATGCGCCACCAGACCTTTTTCTTCCATCACACGCAAAAAAGTCTGTACCGTGTTTTGTGCTATATTCTCCCGTTGCCGCATGAGGTCAAAAACCTCGCGAACGCTCGCGGAGCCTCGCTCCCATAGAATGGCTAATATTTCCAGTTCGCGTTCGGTGGGAGTATTTGCAAATGCCATAATGTCACCTAATATTCAAAACCTAGTTTTCTAGGTTATCATCCAAAACACTCGGTGTCAAGCCATGTACCGCCATTTTTTATTCCCCGACCCGGTGGCGCTATTTGCAATTTAAGCCGATCTCCTCTAGCATCATGCAAGTTCAGGCTGATGATATCGCCCTGAACACTCTGCCACGAGTTACCGGTATGGTCGGGTGCCAGGCGTTGGTCGTGCTGCAGATGGAGGCCTCAAGGTACCGCCCTTGTTGCCTGCGAAGCCGAAGGCTCTTCGGAGCATTCTTCTCTTCTCAACGCCAAAAACCTGAAACAGCAATGCCCGGACGGCAGCCTTATGGGCGATGAATTGGCCGATTGTTTTGGCTGATTACTTCACCCAGCCGGCTCCCGCCAACTCGGAGAACCTTACCATGACTGAAAACGCCACATCGCAAACCGCAGCGCCGGAAGAAAAATTCAATTCCACCTGCACCGTTGAAGACCTCGGCGCTACGCGTAAAAAACTCTCGATTGCCATACCGGAAGAGCAAATAGCCAAAACCATCGGCACCGCCTACAAAACGCTGCAGCGCGAAGCCGCCATCCCCGGATTTCGGCGCGGCCGCACACCACGGCGGCTTCTGGAAAAGCGCTTCGGCTCGGCTATCAGCGATCAGGTTAAGCAGGAATTGGTCAAAGAATCAATTGAAAGCGCCGTTGCCGGCCATGAACTCAAACTCGTCGGCGAACCCGAACTCGATGTTGCCAAGCTTGAAGTACCCGAAACCGGGCCTTTCACGTTCAGCGTAACAGTCGAAGTTGAGCCGGAGTTCCCGCTACCCGACCTTGCCAATATTGAAATTAAAAAGCCAATCTTCCAGCCCACCGACGAGCGGCTCGATCTTGCCATGCAGCATTTGCGCCGGGGCATGGGCCAGTGGGCGAAAACATCCAATCCCGCAGGCCCGGAAGATATGATTCAAGCCAATGTTAAGGTGCTGGCCGAAGACGGGTCGGTCATTCATAACTATGACGAGGTTCCTCTTTCAGTCAAATCCTCCGCAGTGGGAGGCCTCAGGTTTGAGAACCTGCAACAATCCCTGACGGGCGCCCAGCCAGGCAAGCTCATCGAACTTAAAACCACCGGCCCAGCCGATCATGCCGATGAAACTCTTCGTGGCAAGAACGTGACCGTTCAGGTAACGCCTCTGGCCGTATCTCACTTTGAAGCGCCCGAACTTACCGATAAACTCGCCACCGATAGCGGCTTTGACAGCCTCGAAGAAATGCGCCAATCCATGCGCGAAGCGCTGACCAAGCGGCTTACCGGCGAAACGCAAGGCGCCATGCGTGTTCAGGTACTGCGGTATCTCCTGGAGCGATGCGAGCTTTCGGTACCCGAAAATCTCTCCGCCCGCCAACAGAACCTGGTGCTGCGTCGCCGCGTCTCACAGCTTTTCTCACAGGGCATATCGCCGGACGAAGTCAGCAAGCATGTTGAAGAGCTGAGGGCCAGTTCGCTCAAAGAGGCCACAAACGAACTGAAAACCTTCTTTATTTTGAAGAAAATCGGCGAGCAGTTTAATGTCAAAATCACCGCTGATGATATTTTTGAAGCGGCCTCCGACATTGCTTTCCAGGAAGGCCAACGCCCAGAAAAGTTCCTGCAGCAACTCAAAAAGTCCGGCGGATTCGAACAATTCGTTTCGCGGGTGTTTGATGACAAAGTGCTTGATACGCTCATCGGCAATGCCAAGGTAACCGAAGTGGATGAGGCGACATGGCGAGCGGATCTTTCGGCGGCAGCCGCCGCCGCTGCCCCGGCGCAAAATGCACCTGCGGCAAGCCCCAACGCCACCTGATGGCATCGCCGAAGAAGCCGCATGAGCGCCGATGTTGCATAAACGCCGCGAAGCGAGAGCGCTGACCGTGCTTACCAGGAGTCTTAGCTGATGGCGGATACCGCGCCGACGCACTCAACGCCTGATTACTCCTCGCCCCCCTCGGCGGAAGGTACTTGTAAGCTTGGCCCGGCGGAAAAGCATCGTCAGACGCTACTGGCTTTTCAAGAGCAATATCAGGCAAAGCTCGCCGGCAGCCGTCGGCGTAACGCCTATTTTCATGACTACTTAACCCAGCGCCTTACCCGCGTTATTCCGGCGGCAAGTAAGGTTCTGGACGTTGGCTGCGGCGATGGCTCCATGCTCGCAGCGCTTAAACCTTCGCTTGGCATAGGCGTTGATTTTTGCGCATCGGCCATTGATGAAGCCCGCGTTAAATATCCCCATTTGCAGTTTGTAAACGCCCCCGTTGAAGATTTGCCGTCGCTCCCGCAGGCCCCTTTCGACTATATCATCCTGTCAGGCATTTTGCCGCAACTCTACGACGTGCATACCGCGCTTCAGGCCATGCGACCATTCTGTGCGGCGCATACCCGCGTAATCGTGTGCAGTTTCAGCCGTTTGTGGCAGCCACTGATTCGTCTTTCCGAAGTCATCGGCTGGAAGCAGCGCGTATTCGACGAAAGCTGGATTCCCGGCGATGAGGTACGCAATTTATTGGCGCAGAGCGACTATTCAATCGTGCGGCAGGTACAAAGCATGCTGCTGCCGTTTTACATTCCAATTGTCAGCAATCTGATCAACCGTTGGCTGGCCCCTCTGCCGGGCTTGCGGCAGCTTACACTCTGCACCATCAGCATCGCACGCCCGCTTGACGTATCGGTTCCCGGCGTAAACACCGGCGATAACCAGGGAGAATCCGTATCAGTGTTGGTGCCGGTGCGTAACGAGTCGGGAAATATTCTGCCTCTGCTCAACCGTGTGCCGATGATGGCCGCCCGGCAAGAGCTAATTTTTGTTGAAGGCAACAGCACCGACGATACCTGGCAGGCTGTTGAGCGGGCGGTAGCGGCCTACAACGGGCCAATGCAGGTTAAGGCCATGAAGCAGCCAGGCCGGGGCAAAGGCGATGCCGTGCGTACCGGCTTTGCGGCCGCTTCAGGTGACATCTTCATCATTCTTGACGGCGATCTTTCCGTTCCGCCGGAAGAGCTGCCGCGGTTCATCAAACTGATAACCAGCGGCAAATGTGAATTCGCCAATGGTTCACGCCTCGTGTACCCCATGGAACGCCAGGCCATGCAGTTTCTTAACATGATTGCCAACAAATGCTTCGGTTACCTGTTTACGTTTCTGCTGGGGCAAAATTTGCGCGACACGCTCTGCGGCACCAAAGCCCTCCGCCGCAGCGACTATAACCGCATCGTCCAAAACCGCGCTTACTTCGGCGATTTCGACCCGTTTGGCGACTTCGACCTGCTTTTCGGATCGGCAAGGCTTAACCTCAAAATAATGGACGTTCCTGTGCACTACAAACAGAGGGTATACGGCAGCACCAATATTTCGCGATTCCGCCACGGCCTGCTGCTGCTGCGCATGTGCGCTTTCGCAGCCCGCAAAATAACCTTTGTTTAACGGCGTAAGCACAGGAACACATCGCCAGAGTATTGACAACGCTCTATAATGCGGCTAATACTACACGCGCTTGATAAGGAGCCGCCCCATGCGATTTTCTCGATTTGGCTATATGTTCTTGCTCACCATTGCCATCCTGCTCGACGGCATCGCCGCAGCGCGCGCGGCTTTGCCGGCCTTAGGCCCCGGCGTTCCGGCGTTTACCGTACGGCCTGGTTTCCGCGTCACGCTCGCGGCCAGCCATCTCTCCGAAGCACGGTTTTTGTGTTTTGACAATCATGGCACCCTCTTCGTAAGCGGACCGGGCCATGGCCAGATTCTGGCCCTACGCAAAGCCGACGCACAGGGCAGGTTTCAATCCGTTACCACCTTTATTAATGGCTTTTCGCATGTGCAGTGCATGGTGTACCGCAACAATTGGCTCTGGTTTGCCACAAGCACCGGCATCTATAAGGTCGCCGATTCCGACGGCATCAAACCGGCCGGCGCAGTGCAAACCATTATTGATCCATCGCGACTTCCTAAATTCGGCGGGCACTGGTGGCGAAGCCTGCTGGTAACAAAGCATCACCTCTACACCAGCGTTGGAGACCTGGACAACATCACCGATTGCCGCAATCTCGGCCGCGAGATCATCTGGCGCTACAACCGCGATGGCACGGGCAAAACTCTCTGGTGCAGCGGCATACGCAATACCGAACGGCTACGCATGCGCCCCGGCACACGCGAAATATGGGGCTGCGACGAGGGCAGCGATAATTTTGGCCACCCTTTGGGCGAGCACTTTGGCCAACAGCGCGTCACAGACCTCAATCCGCCCGACGAGTTCAACCACTATATTCGCGGCGGTTTTTATGGCCACCCTTATGTGGTAGGCAATAACATTCCACGTTACGAGCTTTTACACAATCCAAAAACCATGCACTATGCCGAAATTTCTATTCCCCCCGCCTGGTGCTTTCACGCCCATTGGTCCACCATTTCGTTTACATTTCTAACAAGCGACTATTTTCCCGGAATGAAGGGCGATGCAATCGTTGCATGCCACGGATCATGGGACAGCACCAAAAAAGTGGGCTATCGCCTGCAGTGCGTGCTGTTTGATAAGCTCACCGGCAAGCCATATGGGTCGTTTCGCATTGTTTCTACCTTGGGACCAAATAACAGCTTCCTCGCCCGTCCGGTGGATGTGGCCGAGGCTCCTGATGGTTCTATTTATTTCAGCAGCGATTCCAACGGCTGCGTATACCATGTGACGTGGATCGGCAAAAAGCCCGATTCCGATACGCAGATTCCTTAAATGGGCGCTGCAAGACAGGTGAACGCACGGGAATATTTAGGCCAAACGCACCCAAGGCCCAGGGCACCACAGCGAGACACCATTCAGATTGCGCTCTTCGGCTTACCAAGCTGACGCTATCGCCCGCACAGGCTCTCGGACGGCTCAAAATGATAAATAAAAAACGCTTTTTGAGATTGATTCGAGAGCGAATGTGACTAACCTATAACTGGTCAGGCCGAAATCGTTGGCCGTAACGGTACTGCCGCGACCATTATGGGCCCTCGCCTTGCCGCGACCATGAATCGGAGATTGAAAAGGTGCGCCTCGGCATGTTGCCGGACGCGGGTTTTATATTTCTGTTATACGGAGGCTCTATATCGGCACCACCAACAATGCCGGTGGCTACGGTTATTCATTCGACTATATTACCGACGCCACACTCTTAAGTCCGGCAGTCTCAGAATCCGCTTCGCTTGGCCTGCTGTGCATCGGTGCCGCCGGCTTGTTGCTGCTTCGCCGCAAACCGGCCGGCAAAGCCTGAACAGGCTGATTACCTCATCGTACTACGTACACAGCAAAGGCCATCAAGAAATAACTGCTTGGTGGCCTCTTGCTTATAATAATGCCGGGGCCACACATTATTGGAGATGTTTTTGATCATGGCTTATATCACCCCCAACAAAGCGGCTAACAGTCGTAAGCACGCCCATCATCAGCCAATCGCCACCGCCCTGGTCGTGTTGTTGGGCTTGATGGCAGCACCACGCCTTGCGTGTGCCAAGCCGACGGAAACGCCGGCGCTTGCCCCGCACCTGCTCGATGCCATTACCTTCGGCAAACCCACCAGCGAAGCCGCCCACCACTTTGACGCCAGCGCCAGCCAGGTTATCAACGGCGGCCTTGGCCAGCCCGCAAGAGTTTTACTGCCATTAAAGCCCCGCCAAATTTATGGCGATCAAATGTCGTTCACCCTGCGCTGCAACCCCCGACGCCTCAACTACATCACCGTCAAATACTGGGGCAATGACCGCGGCGAGGACCTCGGCCGGCTCATCCTCTATTGCAATGGCGTGCAGGTCGGCTACCGAATGATGTCGGATTACGGCCTGATTAGCGGAGCTGAAAACGCCGGCTCCGAAAGCTATCCCGGCTCGCGCCCTTTCCCCGGCAGATTTTTTTATGCCACCGAACCGCTGCCTCGCAAAACTCACCCGCGGCAAGCACCACGTGCGGCTTACCATTCAGGCTATCGGGCACGATTGGATGTACGGCATCAATTTCAACCAGTATCAACACGTCTTGGAACATCGCTCGCGCGGCGTCTACAAAGCCTACATCGGCACCAATGCCTTTTTCACGCCCCCGCCCGGCGACATTCAGGGCCTCGCCGCCGCCGCCACCCATCAGGCCCGCTCCGGGGCCGCACATCCTGCGGCAGCTTAAGTTTCATGTAAACAACGTCCTCAAGAGTATTCTGGCAAGCAAAAGCCTCGACGGCCCCCAGCGGGTCGTAATTTTGGCTCACGCGTATCTCGTTAACTGGTGTATCGCCTATCACAACCCGGCCATTCTAAAACGTATCATTCGCGATGTGGATGCCATGGCCGCTGGCAAAGGCCAGGAGAACGAAGCCAATACCTCGTGGCGGCTTTATGGCCCGGTCGGCCGCGCTGTGGCCCTACTCTACCTCGAATTAAAAACCTCGCCTGATAAACCACTGATATTGGCCGACGGCAAAACTTTACCGCGGCGGCAGGCTTGGGCGGCGCTGCTTACCAAAACGGTCGCCTACCTCACGACGCACGAACGCTATTACACCAATCGGGCCATGATCGTCGCCAACAACATATACACCGCCAACCAGGGGTTAGAGTTGTTTCAACCCGCTTCTGCCATGCGCGACAAGCAGGCCCGCTGGTACCTCTACGAAGCCATCGGCCTGGTGCCCTGGCGCGGCAACAAGCTGGCCGGCAAAGACAACTGGCAGTGGCCCTTTGGCCATCATTACTACGAAGTTACGCCTCAGGGCCTGTCGCGCGAGCTTGGCTATGTTGCCAGCTATGGTGAAACCATCAATCACCTGATCCGGCAAATGTACCGCTACACGCATCAAGACCCCCGCATCATGGCGCAGATGCAAAAGATGCTCATCGCCCGCGGCTACTTTATGGCGCCCGGCGTTGACCACAGCGGCTACCGTGCCATGCGGCTCGAAGGCGTTATAAGTCGGCGCCACAATCTTTACCCGGAGGAGGTTTGCTATGGCGACCGCACCATCAACGCCTACGCCCTGGAATGCGCCGCGCTGCCGGGCGAGCATAATGCCCAGGTCATTGGCTTCGCCCAGCAATGCCTCCGCGACAACCAGCTATTTCCCAGCGCGGCTCCGCCGCAACCAAAAGGAAGGGATGGAAAGTGCTCGCCTCTATCGCCGGCGGGGCGACTTGTCTT
>JBMFVX010000096.1:0-12028 GCA_049965775.1 Phycisphaerae bacterium | reverse complement strand
CTGGCCGACTATTCGCAAGGGCCTATGCCACGGTAAAAGGAAGCGGAAACCACCTGCGTTAAGTTAGCGCCTATGGCAGCGCAGGGGGGGCAGACAGGAGCTCTGCTGCGTTTACTGTGATGAGTTGTAATGCGAAAACCGCTTTACCAGTTTTTGAATGAGAGGTTGGTTTGGATTAACTTTCAGGCTTGCTTTCCAGTATTTGATAGCCTGGGCGGAAAGCCTGCCTGCATGCCTGGAATCGGGATGTTCAATGGACTGCGTCATGCTCACCACACCAAGGCCGTTAAGCGCTGGAGGGTAGTTGGGCTTAAGTGTGACCGATTCGAGATAGGCCCGCTTGGCGCTTTGCAGGTTATGAAGTTTATAGTAGCAATAGCCCAGTCGTTCGCTGGCGAGTGCGGAGGGGGCCAACTTCATGCTGGTGCGCAGCACGCGGCCGGCATCGGTAAACTCTCCAGCTTTAAGATACACCTGCGCGAGGTTGAGATAAACCCTTGGCTGATGCGGTTGAAGCTCCAGGCTCTGTTTGAGGTAGTTGATGGCCTTGGCCCGGTACGCGGCATCTTTGGCGGCTGCCTGGGCATAAATGGCGCCGAGGTTGGCAAGGGCGGCAAAGTCTTTGCGGCCGCCATCCACCGCGCGCTTGCCATATAAAATGCCTCTGAATGGATGGCCTGCCTGCGCGTAGGCCACCGCAAGATTCATAGCTACATGCGTATTGCCGGGCTGAAGCTGCAGGGCATGCTGGTACGCGCTGATGGCCTGTTCAAACTTTTGAAGCTGCTGGTAAATGCGGCCAAGCTCAAAAAAACTGTGAAAATTATAGGGATCAAGCCGGGTGACGTGCTGGTAATCATCGGCTGCTTTATTGAGATGATGGCTCTTACGGTAGAGATCAGCGCGAGCCTGGTAGGCCAAAGCCATTTGTGGATTGCGCGAGATTGCCTTGGAAAGTTCGGCTATCGCCTGGGACGTATGGCCATGCTCGGCGGCGAGTTGCCCTTTAACATATGCTTTGATGCCGCTGGGCCGCTGGGTGCAACCTGCCACTACCATGGCCCCCGCGACAAGTATGATCATCCATGTGTTGCGAGCCATTTCAAGCCTTCCTTCAATTGCTATCGCACCATGGCATTATCGGCGTTTCAGCCTTTTTTGCCGGGCAAAACTTGAGGGATCAGATTGCCGTGTATTTCAGTGGTAGGCCATGCTTGGTGTGCCCCATGGGCATCAAGCAATGGACGCCCATTCACGGCATCCTACGCGCAAGGCCAAAGTCAGTCGAACGGCTTGTTGACGCGCAGCAGACGATTGCCCAACAATCGCCCGGCAGAGGTCCTAAGCCTTAGCGCGACGGAACCGGCACATTGGACAACTGCACCGGACGATCGAGCAGCAACAATTGCTCGGCATCGTCGGGCGCCTGGCGCCAGTCGGTTACGGTAGCATGCGCTACCCGGTTGGCATTAGCCCCCGGAGTGTCGGTGAGCGTCTGGCAGCCACCAAGGGTCAACGCAATCCCGGCGATTCCGAGCACACAAGCAGAAACGGCAAACCTTTTCATCAAGGCCTCCAGCCAAAAGCACCGCCACGGCGGCGAACACATACTAATAGGTATCCGCAGAGAGGCGGGCTGTCAAATGAAAAATTTTGGCTTGCAGGGCAATTTTGTTCAAACCAAACCGTTGACAATTCGTAAAAACACCATTAGAGAGATTGGTCTGGGTGTGGTGAGGGGCGGCAGGTTGGCAGGAGTAGGTTGCAGGCGGGGGCATAATGGCCCAAGCTCAAAGCCATTATGGGGACTTGGAAATTAATGCCCGGCGTGTTAGCCGTGGCGAGGCTAAAAAGAGGCGGAAAATATATGCAAAAACCGGCGGAAATCGTCGTTGACCAGATTACCAAAGACTATGGCCGTTTTCGTGCGGTAGACCACATAAGTTTTGAGGTTCCTAAAGGTTCAGTGGTGGGCTTTTTAGGGCCGAATGGAGCCGGTAAAACCACCACCATCCGCATGCTTACCTGCTATATGCCTCCCACAAGCGGCCGGGCATCGGTGGCGGGTTTCGATGTTTTTAGCCAATCGCTTCAGGTGCGGCAGAATATCGGATATTTGCCCGAAAGCACACCTCTATATCACGAGATGCGCGTCAGCGAATATTTAGATTATCGGGGTAAATTGCGGGGTATGCCGCGGGCCCAGCGTCGGCAACGCATTGGTGAGGTCGCCGAACGCTGCTGGCTCGGTGATCGGCTGCGATGGGTGGTGGGCAATTTATCCAAGGGCTACCGGCAGCGGTTGGGTATTGCCGATGCGCTTTTGCATAATCCTCCGGTGCTGGTGCTGGACGAGCCAACCGTTGGGCTGGACCCGTCTCAAATTCGTGAAGCGCGGCGGCTGATTGCCGAGCTTGCTGGCCAACATACCGTGCTGCTGTCAACGCACATCCTTTCAGAGGTGGAATTGGTATGCCAGCGGGTAATCATCATTGGTCGCGGCCGTATATTAGCTCAGGGCACGCCCGATGAGCTCAAGCAGCAAGGGGCGCAGCTTGGCGGCGGCGCGCGGCTGCTGGTGGAAGTGCGCGGCCCGGCCGACCAGGTGAAGAGCGCCATCGCGGCTTTGCCGGGCGTGCAGGATGCCAAAATACTCGGTGGCGGACCGGTCGCGAGTTTTGAAATCACCGGCAAGGTTGAGGCTGCTCTGCGCGAGCAAATTGCCGCTACTGTGGTAGGACGTGGATGGGCCTTGCGGGAAATGCGAACGGCCGGCATGTCCCTGGAAGAATTTTTTGTGCAGATTACCGATCCTGGTCGCAGCGGAGAGCGCACCGATGGCGGTCGCGAAGCGGCTTAGCGCGACGCTGCATATTGCGCAGCATCGTCGGCCCGGTGGTTGCCGGCGCGGCGAAACAGGCATTAATCAGACTTAGTTTTTGGCGGAGTCAATAAAATATGTTGCGAACATTGGCTATAGCGGGGCGCGAAATCAAGGCGCTATTCTACGCACCGCTGGGTTACATTGTGTTGACCATCTATCTGCTGTTTGTGGGGCTGCTGTTTTCGCTGCAGATACTGCGGCCCGGCAGCCTCGCCGACCCCGGCCCCATGATCGCAATGAACCATCTGATTATGGTCTTTCTGGTGCCGTTTATAACCATGGCGCTGTTCTCCGAAGAATATCGCTCCGGGCGCATCGAGGTATTGCGCACCAGTCCACTGACGGAAGTGGAATTGATATTCGGCAAGTTTTTGGGAGCTTTGGGCTTCTACACAATCCTTGTGCTTTCCAGCGTGGTGTTTGTGCTGATACTGCTGGCGTTCGGCCGCCCCGATTTTCCGCCGATTGTTACGGGCTATGTGGGCCTGGTGCTCATGGGCATGCTGATGGTATCGGTGGGGCTGTTTTTTTCGGCGTTGTCACAGCATCAGGTGGTGGCCGCGATGAGCAGTTGCATTACGCTGCTGGTGCTCGATTGGCTGGCGACGGTGCTGTCATTTTTGTTGCGGCCCTATGTCAAGCCGTCATGGCACTTTTTGCAGGGCGTGCTTAATGTGTTGGGGTACATTGCGATTGAACCGCATACCATAGGCTTTGCCCGCGGCGTGGTGGATACGCGTGATGTCGTTTACTTTTTAACGGGGTCCTTTCTGTTTTTGGCGCTTACATATGTGGTCATGGAGAGCCGGCGTTGGCGGTAACGCTCTGATAAGAGCGTGCAATTGCCGTCGCGTATACAGACAACCCGTTATTCGTGGAGTTTTTGAATATGCCCGATGAAACAAAATCAACCGATTCAGGCCGGCAGACACCGTTGGCCGGTCAGGCTCAAGATGCCGATCGTAACGCCAATGCCGTAGGCGCTCGTCGCTGGATCTATGGCACCAACACGGCGATTTTAATCATCATTTTGATCGGCCTGGTCGCGGGGCTTGATTACCTGGGGTTTCGGTTTAACCACCGGCAGGACTTTACAACCGGTCAGATTTACTCGCTCTCGCCAAAAACGCATTCTCTGGTCAAATTAATTGCGGCCAGCGGTAAAAAATATCAGTTGGTCAACATGTATCTTTCCGGCGGTGGAGAGACCGCTTCCGAGCAGGCGTCTGGCGATCGGGTGGAGCGGCTGCTGCGGGAATATACGCGTTTGTCGTCGGCTTTGCGTATCTACCAGCCTCATAGCCGCCGCGAACTTGAGCGCACAATAAAGGCTCGTTTTGCCGATCAGTTCAAGCCTTATCGTGCGACAGCGCGGGAATATAAGCCCCTTGGTGCGGCGTTAAATGCTTTCTTTAAGCGGGAAGCGACGCAAATTGGCTTGCTGGCCTCGCAGGCCGGAGTGAGCAATGCCGAGCAGCAACAGATTGTGCAGGTACAAAGCGCCTTTGCGCAGGGTGCATTTCCGCAGGCCAGCGCTCAATTGGCTCGCGACGTGCGCCATGGCTTAACGCGCACGCTACCGCATTGGCCTACGCTCATTGCCGACATGCAAACCAACCTGCAGAGTATTGAAGAAAATTTGCAATACTTGACTGATCCCGCCACGGTGAAGAAGGCGGGGAGCATCCTGGGAAAGTATTTGCAGTCGCGACAGGCCGCATATAAAAAGCAGGTGGCGGCGATAAAGGCATACAACAAAAAGCTCGTGAATCTTAAGCCGCTCAAAGGGGCTGATGTGCTGCATCAGTTATCGCCGGACTCCGTGGTAATCATCGGGCCGCATAGCGTTAAGAGCATTCCCGACTATCAGTTATTCCGGGCGAATCCGGGTGGCAGCGGCAGCCGGCGAATATTCCAGGGCGAGCAGGCGGTTAATGCGGCTCTGCTTGCGATGGTTCATCCGCAAAAAACCAAGGTGGTTTTTGTAAGCACATATCCGGGCGATTTAACCAACCCGCAGGCGGGGCTGAGCTTTGCCCGCATCGCGAGCGACCTTCGCCGCGGCAATTTCAAGTTTTATCAATGGTCGCCGGGCGAGCCTAGTCAGCAAAATCCCAATGCCTCACCCACGCCGCCCGCAATGGGCAAGGGCGTGATATGGGTTGTGATCGGCCTGCCGCCGATGGGCCAGCAGCAGTTCATGGCGGCCATGCAGCTTAATATGCTCCAGCGCGATGTTGCCAAGCACCTTAAAGAAGGAGGTTCCGCGCTGTTTCTGCTGGGTTCCATGCCGGAACAGATTATGCAGCTTACCGGCGGTGAATTGCCGTACAAGGGCCTGCTGGCACAGTATGGCGTGCGCCTTCGGCCGCTCTACACGGTGGTGCAGCGATTTGCCGAGCAGCAAGGTGGGCACCAGAAGTATGTGCTTGCCCCAGAAACAGTTGTCACCCGCTACCCGCCAGGGCCGATTACCGGTCCGCTGGGATCGTTGGCGACGCGTCTGATGGGTGTTGAACCGGCGCCGGGCGTGTTTTTGCTGGGGCCGACTGTAGTGGAACCGATCAAAAACTTTTCATTGCCCAATACCGCGGCCACACAGCCAGGTAAGCCTCAATCGGCTGCCGAGGCCAAGGCTGCTTTGTTAAACAAGCCAGTGGTCAAAGTTATTCTTCAAAGTCCGGTTAGCGAAGATGTGTGGGCCGTCGGGCCTGGCAATGGCAGCTCTACGCAATTCAAGCCCGGCGAAGACCTTGCTCCTCCCGTACCCATGGGCGTAAGCGTCAGCACGCCAACATCGCGGCTGGTGGTGTTTGGCGGCGGACTGATGGTATCTGACAACAGCTTCAGTTATCGGCTGGCCGATGTGTATGGCCAGCTTACGCCGGTGGAGCAATACCCCGGCAATGCACAGTTGTTTATGAACAGCATGTATTGGCTGGCGCATGAGTCGCAGTTTATGGGTGTAAGTCCGCGGGCTACCGTGGCATTGCGCATAGCGGCCATGAGTTCCACCGAGGAGACCACCGTTCGTTTGATCAGCTTTTTAGGGCCAGCCGTACTCGTGGTGCTGGCGGGGATCGCGGTGTTTTTGGTGCGGCGGCGCGTGTAGTAAGTTGCACTGCGGGCATGGGCGGCCGCATTGAAGGCGCCCATGGGGCGGCAGGTTGGTGACAAGGCAATAATCAGGAATCATTGGGTATGAACATTCGACTGACTTTGGTGGCATTGCTCATTTTGATTGTGTTGGGAAGCGTGTTGATTTATGTATCGCATCAGCCGCTGCATAAGAAGGCGGCTGTCGCGACCCAACAGGTATTTGCTTCACCTCTCAAGGGTATCACGCAGCTTACGCTTCAAAAGTCCGGTATGCCGCCGCGCGAGCTTGTGAACCGCAAAGGTCGCTGGACATTTACATCGCCCCTATCGGCATGGGCCAGCAATACCACCGTCGGGGCGGCGGTGGAATCTTTGGTAAGCCTCAAATACGCATACCGCGTTAAGCTGCAGCCGCATGGGGCGCATTCAGCGGCAGGACTGGGCCTAAGCCCGGCCCGAGCCACGCTGCAGCTTGTAGACACCGCCGGACACAAGCAGACACTGCTCATTGGTCGCCATAGTTCCAATGGGCGTTTGTATGTGCAGCCTGCGGATGCCGGCTACGCCTATGCGGTTGGCGGAAGCTGGTACGATAGCCTCGCCGGTTCGATCAATGCCCTGCGCAGCAAAGACCTGCTATCGCCCGATGAAAGCAACTTCAGCCGTATTACGCTCCATGGCGGCAGTGGTGATATTGTGTTGGTGCAGCGAAAGAACATCTGGAAGCTCACCGCACCGGTGGCCGTGGCAGCCAATCAGGGTAATGTCTCAAATTTGGTGAGCAGCCTTACCGCTCTGCAGGCCGACCGATTTCTTGGGGGCAGCGCCGATTTAAAGCTCGCCGGCATTAATCCGCCGGAGCGCTACATAGAGCTTGTGCCACAACCTGCGACCGCAAAAACCAAGGTCAAGCCCGAGCCGATTCGTCTGTCTTTTGGGCGATTCAGCGATCTGACAAAAAAATCGCTATTCTGCTACAGCAGTGCCAACCCGGGTTTGTGTACGCTCAGCGCGGCGACGGTAGACCCGCTGTTTCCGACGCTCCTTACGCTTCGAAGCAAGCAAGTGACCAAGCTTACCGGTGCAAAGCCCACCGCCATTACCGTGGCATCCGCCAAGCAAAAAGTGGCGGCTATTTTGCGCGCCGGTAAACTTGTCGCGGTAACCGCGCGGGCCAATGCGGCGGCTCTAACCGCTTTGGCGACCGACGTGATGACCCTGCGGGCTAAGAAATGGCTTGCTGCTACGGGTGAAGTTGCTAAAAAGGCTATGGTGATAACGGTTTCGTATGAATCGAATGCCGGGCCGACGGCCAAAAAGACCGTGGCCGGCATCAAGCTTCCGGCGGTGGCGGGACCGGTTGTTGCTGTCGTTAAACATCTGACGCTATCGCTTTGGAAGGCCTCCATCAATGGGGTAGACACATGGCATGGCGTGTGTGCCGGCACCGGTGCGCCCATGTGGACATTCGAGCCGCATCAATCGCTGGTGGATGCGGTGAAAAAGGCTCTGGTTCTACTGCCCAAGCCGGTGGTTAAAACGACCGCAAAGCCGGCGGCAACGCAGGCGAAATAACTTGTGGCTGCCAAAGTTAAAACCTATGCGGCCATCAGAGGCATCCTGTTTGCCGCCGTACGGATTTTGCAGTCGCGTATGAAACCACCTCAGCCGCCGCTGCAGCCTTTGGGGAACATGTTTGGTTTTGGCCCTTATGGAAGACGTTTTCCGCGGGCGGCAATCAGCAGGTCGTACCATTGCTCGCGTGAGAGTTCCAGGGTGTCGGCCCGAGCGGCTTCTTGAATGTGCGCCGGATTGAGCGATCCGACGATTGGGATAATGCCCGCCGGATGTTTAAGAAGCCATGCCAGGGCCAGAGCAGTACGTGAAGTGCCAAGCGACTTGGCCATTGAGTCCATGGTTGTCTGCAGGTTTTCGAGAACGCTACGGTTGGGATGGGCTTCCGGCACACGGCCGCCGTCGCCGAGTATGCCGCCGCCCAGCGGGCTCCATGCCAGCGGCGTTATGTTCAACTGCAGGCATTGATCCAGCGTGCCATCAAAAAAACAATCCAATCGGCCCAGATGAATTTCAACCTGCTGTCCCACAATCGGCGCTGACAGAGCGCTCTGCAGCATGGCCACGGTGGATGGCAAAAAGTTAGAGACGCCAAAATAGCGAACCTTACCCTGCCGGTGGAGCGTGTCAAAGGCCTCGGCAACTTCACACGGGTCCATTAATACATCGGGCCGATGCAGTTGATAAAGATCAATGGTTTCAATGCCAAGGCGTTTAAGCGACTGGTCGCAGGACCAGAGTATGTGCTCCCGCGAAAAATCGTATCGGTGTTGTGCTGCTGGTGTTGGGTCGCCCGCCAGCCGGATGCCGCACTTGGTCGCAATCACAATTTCTCGCCGGATGCGGGGATGTTCTCGCAGCAGCTCGCCAAAAAGCGACTCACCCATGGTGCGGCCATAAATGTCGGCATGGTCAAAAAGAGTGTAGCCAGCCTCGAAAGCTGCCAAAAAGGCCCGCTTGCCGATTTCTTTCTTTTCAGCAGTCAGATCGGCCGGCGTTTTAACACCCGGATTGCGCCACGCGCCATAAGCCAGACGCGAACAGTTCAAGTCACTTTTACCGATGGTCTTAGTTTGCATGTACACTCCGTGCGGTATGCCAAGGTTCAATATTACGCACTTGATGGTATTTGCAACCCGCCTATAAATCCAGCGATAGATTTTACGGCAGTCGTGAAATGAGGTTTTTTGTGCTGGTGATGGCACGGAGCCCCTCGGCCGTGATACGGCGGCCTCGGTGGCTGAGCATACGAAGGCTAATGCAGCATTTTAATAAATGCTTCCGTTGGTTGTCCGGGGGTGCGGTTGTTTACCGTCAGTAAATGCAAAGGACGCTGGAGGTTCGCATCTGAAAACTTTAACAGTGCCAAACGACGGGGCGGTTCGTCGGAAAGCGCCAGCTTCGAGACAATGGCGCATCCAACTCCCGCGGCGACGAGGTTTTTAATCGCCTGTGTCTGCGATATTTCGAGCAGGGGCGTCAAAGTGATGTTTCGCTTGGCCGCCGCACGCTCCACAACCGCGCGCGTACCGGAGCCTCGCTCACGCAAAATCAGCGGTTGCTTGGCCATTTCCGCCAGCGTGATAGACTCGCGTCGGGCGAACGGATGTTCCATGGGAACAATCGGTGCCAACTCATCGTTGTAGAACGTTCGGGCCTGCAGCAGCTCGTGCTCCGCAAAGCCTTCGGTAAGGGCCAGATGCAGCGAGCCATCCAGCAGCGACTGTTGAATGATAGTGGTGTTGTCTATTTGAACATACGGTGTGATGTTGGGGTGCCGGCTGCGAAACTGCGCCAGCAACTTCGGCAGCAAATAAACTCCGATGGTTGTGCTGGCGCCAACGGCGAGGCGGCCCCGTTTGAGTGCCGAGGCATCCTGCATGGCCTTAAAGGCGGCGGTTTCCAAAGCCGCAATGCGCTGGGCGTACGCAAGCAGTTCTGCGCCGGCGGGAGTTACCTGTACGCCTCGCGGCAGGCGGTCGAGCAGGGGCAGACCCACGTGTTTTTCCAGCTCGGCAACCTGCTGCGATACCGCCGGCTGACTGATGAGTAAATGCTCCGCGGCACGGCTGAAACTGCCTGCTTCGGCCACAGCCCGAAAAAGATGCAGATGATTGCGATTAAATTGCTGCGTTAAATGCTGGTAGTTCATAGCCTGCTCCTTATATAAGAATATCTAATATATAACATAAAGTTAATGTCTTTGCATTATATGTTGGGCTTGCGTATTGTGGCGAGCCTGGCTGCCAAGAGTTGGGTGGCCGGTGTGTTTTACGGAGAACGCCATGAAAGATGAGTTGCCTCCGGCGATGGAGATTGACGATGTTGCGGTTGAGGCTCTGCCCGCGCCGGACGCCTCACTTGATTTACTGGGTGCTGGGGCAGCCGACCGCATTGTTTGGCTGAGACCAGCCCTTTATTTGTTGGCGTTGGCTCTTGTGCTTACGCCATGGGCGTCGCCGGCGTTAGCGCTGGGCCTGGGCGCGCTCTTGGCCCTGTCGGTTGGAAATCCATGGGCCGCTTTCGGACACAAAGCCGCCAAAACGCTTCTGCAGGTATGCGTAGTGCTGTTGGGTTTTACCATGAATTTGCACACGGTGCTGGAAGCCGGCATGAGCGGTGCGGTGTTTGCGGCAGCAAGCATTGGCTGCACGCTCTTGCTGGGATATTGGCTCGGCCGCAAACTTGGCATTGACGCAAAGGCATCGGCGCTGATCTCGGCGGGCACGGCGATTTGCGGTGGCTCGGCTATCGCCGCAGTGGCCACCGTCATTGATGCCGAGGAAGAGCCTATGGCTGTCGCCATGGGAACGGTATTTATTCTTAATGCGGTGGCACTGCTCCTTTTTGCCCCGGTGGGGCACGTACTCGGCTTAACGCAGCAGCAATTTGGGGTGTGGGCGGGCATTGCCATCCACGATATTTCGTCGGTGGTGGCGTCGGCGGTCGGGTATGGCCCGCACGCTTTAACCACTGCGGTGGCGGTTAAATTGTCGCGTGCTTTGTGGATTATTCCCGTATCGCTGGGGTTTGCCTGGTGGGCTGGGCGAAGCAAAAGCGTGCCGCAATCTGCAAAGCAAGACACGGAGGACGCCCGCGAGCCGCGCCAAGCCCGGCGCCTGCGGCATATTCCCTGGTTCATCGGAATCTTCCTGTTGGCGAGCGTGCTGCGCAGCTTTGTACCGATGATGGCCCGGTTGGACCCGGTCATATCGCGCAGCAGCACCATCGGCATTTGCGTGACCCTGTTTTTGATCGGCGGCGGCCTTTCGCGTAAGGCGATTGCATCGGTCGGTATTCGCCCCATGATTCAGGGCGTCTTGCTTTGGGCATTTATCGCCATTGGAGCCTTGGCAGTCATTAAGCTGGGCTGGTAGCTGGCCCTGATAGCAATGGCATGCTCTTGCCCGATGTCAAAAGCGCTGTTGTCACGTTGGCAGGCCGTCCATGAAATTGGGTCAGAGAAGCTAAATGGGAGATAACCCTATAGTAACTGCTCTAAATGCACCATAAGCTATATATTATAGGACGTAACATTTCGGGGTGAATAACCACGATAACTCGGAAAATTTCGTAAACTTCCCCTCCCGGTGAGTTCGATAATCCATTAGTAATTCACCGTCTATGTGCGGAGTAGTGCAGTGAGCACACCTACATTATCTCAAACGGAGCGCCGGCAGATTGTTAGCATTCTGGCGGAACTGAAACGGTCAGGCGAGGAATCGTTGGGGCGCCGCCATCAGCGCAGGGCTGTGACGCAAACGCTGTGGCTTAAACGCCTGCCGCGGCCCGATTTGCCCCGTCCGGCGGCTTTTCGTATTCAAACCGGCGATGTGTCGCTCAAAGGGATAGGCTTTTTCAGCCGCAGACGCCTGATGGCGGGTGAACTGGTCGTTCTGCCGCTGCAATTTAAGGAGGGGGGCGGGATGTTGGTATTGTGCGAAGTTCGGCATTGTCGCTCTGAGCCTCAAGGTGGCTATCGCGTAGGCGTTGAGTTTACCGAAACGCTGCCAGATCCGGAAGTAAATGAACGAATCCCGCCCGCTTGGCTCAGGGCAATCGCATGTAGATTCAAGCCAGCAATGTATTGAGCAGATACTGCGGATTTCGAGCACAACGCTTGCGTTTGCGTCGCAGGCTCCAGCCTTTCTTGCTTTTCTCCTTGTTGTACTGATTCAATGCAAGCCGCCGTAGGCGGCTGAAGTTTTCCGCCGCATACCCTTTGCGTATGCGGCACTCATCTTCCCTGAAGACCACATCCAATATCCAATGCAGGCCGTTTTCCACTCCCCAATGCCCTCGAATACATTGGGCCATTCGCTGGGCATCGCATCCGGGGAGACTGCTGATATAGTACCGCCGTTCGACGGTGGTCCCATCGCCGGAACCCTCTTTGTCTTGCTTCAGTCGGAATTGGACAAGGGGGCTTTTGGCGTTAAGGATACAATGGCGCCGTTTTTAGGAATCCGT
>JBMFVX010000095.1:0-12123 GCA_049965775.1 Phycisphaerae bacterium | reverse complement strand
GCGTTGTCCGCCTCAAACGTAGCCGCCAGTTGCTGAAGTGCATCGAGCCAAAGGCTTAACATCCCCGCAAACCGTTTGGCGTCGTGGGGTTTTTGTTTTTCGGTGGCGTCCATCGCCTCAAAAAACCGCGCGATAAATGGGAGTTCGGGTGCCATGAGTATTCCTTTCGTTGAGCGGGCCAGCCAGGGGCAATGCAGCACGAAAGGAAACTGCACAACCCCAGGCTGTTCAACCGGTAGCTACCCCGGTTGCCCGTTCTTATTTTACGCGGGCACAATGCCCGTTGTCATCCTTCGCCCGCCCTCGCACGGCCTCGCATGTTCGCGTGCCTTCGCTAGCAGCCCGTTTTCTCGCTCCAATCGAGATACCATCGCCCGGGCCATTTCGCCTCTTTATGCAGAAAAACGCCCTTCAAAGCACGCCGAAATCGTCGTATTTCGTACCCTTTCAGGCCCAGCTTGGAGCCAATCTGGATTAAATCAGTGCTATAGATGCGGCCACGGTATGCAATTATTCGCATTACATCTTGCTCAAACTCTTCGATCTTTTCGGCTTTAGTCATGGCTGGATACCCTAAAAAACTTCCGGGGGCATACGATGGTACCGATACTCAAAAAACCGCCAATCAAAAATCGTGGCCGGGGGGGGGCGTCGGCGCACCACCGAAACGCCGCAGCGTCTGCCCTGCACCGGCTCATGGCTTCACCTTGCCAGCGGCGGCAATCGCCGCAATGGCATCCTTTGCCCGGCTCGAAAGCCCAGCCCATGCGTCAACCACAATTCGCAATTGTGAATCTATAGAAAATGCAGCGCTTTTCGCAGCGCCCAATTCCGAAACAGGCGGTCTTATTGGCGTTTTGTTACAAGGTTCGGCTCCCATCCCGGGCATTCAATTTTCCTGCCGACTCCTTATCTGCCGGAAGCCTTGGCTTATCGCTCCGCCCTGTTCAGGGCGGTCACAATTTTATTAATCGTGGCCATATCCGGCGTCACATGACATTTTTCAATGCGACACAGCGTTTCCGGGCGAATGCCAGCGGCACGCGCCAACTTGGCCTGCGGCCAGCCCAACGCCCAGCGCCGCTGGATGAGCTTGCGTGCCAAGAGCACCCGACCAGTTGCCACTGCAGGATAAGTGCCATCCGGCCCCGGTAGCGGCAGCGATGGTAAAGCATCAGCCATTTCATCCGGCTCCACTTTGCCGGCAGGGGCGGCCTGCAGCCCGCGCCGCTGCCAGCGATCGTACTCGCCCTTCGGCATAATCACGTATTGCCGCCCAGCCAAACTCACAGTTTGCACACTCATAGGTTCAGTCCTCGTAAAATCCATCGCGATGGCCGATCTTTTCAACGATAACCGCCTGGCCCTTAACGTAAAATTGCACGCGATAATCGCCGGTGCGCACCCGAAAATGCCCGGCCAACGGCCCGGTCAATGGCTTGGCCCCGCTTATCGCCGGCCAGTTGCCCAACCGTTCCAGTACACGCGTAATGCGCGTTAAGATCGGCTCGTTTAGGTCCATCATCGTCTGCCGGGCGGCAGCAGTCAGGCGCACATCCATTTATCACCCCATTGATTTTAACCAACCATAGGCCTACAAGTCAATACTATTGCGTCATGCCGGCAGACCCAACCACGAACTTACCGGTATACGGTGTCACTTTTTTTATACGTGCACATTTCACGCAAATTAAATTTTAAAAATTTTGGATACCGTACAAGTTCTGTGATCTCGACTCCCATCCCGGGCATTGCGATCTATCCTTGCGCCGCCGGCTGCTTAACCGCCTCAAATGCCTTCCCCGCCGCTTCGACTGTCTGGTCAATATCCGCCTCGGTATGTGCCAGGCTGATAAACCAAGCTTCAAACTGCGATGGCGGCAGCATGACGCCGCCATCCAGCATCGCCTTAAAAAAGCGGGCATATGCCTGCGTATCACACGCGAGTGCATCGGCATAATTCTTGATGCTCTCCTTACCCGATTGTCCCGTAAAAAAGGGCGTGATCATGCTGCCGCACCGCTGCACCACCAACGGAACCCCGGCCTTGGCGGCGGCTTTTTCCAGGCCATGCTCAAGCCGGCTGCCCAGTGCTTCGAGCACCGCATAGGCATCCTGCGATGAATCAGCGGCATTGGCCGCGTCACCTGCAGCACCCGATTGCAGCAGGCGCAGCGTGGTTAGCCCCGCAATCATTGCCAATGGATTGCCCGAAAGCGTGCCTGCCTGATACACCGGCCCCGCCGGCGAAACCTGATTCATCAGCTCCGCGCGGCCGCCGTACGCGCCCACCGGCAGGCCTCCGCCGATAATTTTTCCGAGGCATGTTATGTCCGGCTGAACCTGCTGCAATTGCTGTGCACCGCCCAGCGCCAACCGAAAGCCCGTCATCACCTCATCAAATATAAGAAGCGCCCCATGGCGGCTGCACAGTTCACGCAAACGGGCGAGGTATCCGGCCTCCGGCAAAACGACCCCGATATTCCCTAAAATTGGCTCCACAATCATGGCGGCAATCTGCCCGCCATGCTGCGAAAAAACAGTCTCTGCGGCCGCCGCATCGTTAAACGGCACCAGCAAGGTGTTATTTATAACCGCGTCGGGAATGCCCGGACTGCTCGGCTGACCATGCGTGGTCGCACCGCTGCCCGCCTGCACCAGCAGCGCATCCACATGACCATGGTAGCAACCGGCACACTTTACAATCAGCGGCCTTCCAGTGGCGCCGCGCGCCAGCCGCAAAGCGCTTGTTACCGCTTCGGTGCCGCTGTTAACGAACCGCACCATCGGCACGCCGGGCATGACTCCAGCTATAAATGTCGCCAGCGTAATTTCCAACTCGCTGCAACACCCAAATGACGACCCCCGGCTGATTTGTTTGGCCACCGCCGCCCGCACCGCCGGGTGTGCATGGCCCGCAATCAGCGGCCCATAGCTCATCACATAATCAACGTAGTTGTTGCCGTCCACATCCGTCAGGTATGCCCCCTGCCCCGATTTTATAAAAACGGGCGACAACCCAACGCTCTTAAACGACCGCACCGGGGAAGAAACGCCTCCCGGCATTACCGCCAACGCCTGTTGATGCAGCCGCTCCGACTTGCCGTACCTGCGATTGTTCCTGGATTTTGCCATGTGCAAGATTTTACAGACCCAGCAGCCTTTCGGCGAATGCCCAAACCACCCACCGCACCGTCGAGCGACATGCCTACTCTATGTTACAATGCGAATATGTTTACAGGGCTTGTACAAGCTGTTGGCTCCATCGTTGAAACCCGCCCCACCACGGCCGGACGGCGCCTGGTTATTGCGCTGCAAGGGCTGGCACCCCGGGCGATTAAACTCGGCGATTCCATTGCCGTTTCAGGCGTTTGCCTTACCGTGGTGCAGTACGACGGCGCCACCGCCGGTTTTGACGTGGTGCGGCAAACACTGCGCGCCACCACGCTTGGCCACAAGCAGCCGGGCGATGCTGTCAATCTCGAATGCTCGCTCAAAGCCGGCGACGAGCTTGGCGGCCACTTCGTACAGGGCCATATTGATGCCATCACAACGGTGCAGCAAGTGCAGAGCCAACCCGACGATTGGCGCATTACTTTTTCTTTACCGACCGCCTCGGCCCCGCTCATCGTGCCTCGCGGCAGCGTGGCGCTCGACGGTGTAAGCATGACCATTGCCGAAGTTACAGCTCAAACATTTGCCGCAGCGGTTATTCCCACCACACGCGAAAATACCACGCTGGGCAGCCTTGAGCCGGGTGATCAGGTTAACATTGAAACGGATATTCTGGTGCGATCCATCCGGCATTATCTTGATATTATTTCTCCCGGACGCCGCTGCAACGCGCCGACTGATTCTACGGTGAACGCATGAGTGATTTTATACCCACCATCGGCATTACCATGGGCGACCCGGCCGGCATCGGCCCGGAAGTTGTTGTCAAAGCTCTTGCCGACCCGGATATCCGCCGGCTCGCAAAGTTTGTCATCTTTGGCTTTAATGAACTGCTCGCCTATGCCGCCGACCTTGCCGAGATAGACCCCTTCTGGTGGCGCGATCACCACGAGCGGCTGCGTCCCTACGACCATGATGTGGTCGTGCTCGATTACGACGAATACGCCTTTATGGGCAATGAGACCAAAGGGCCTTCCAAACCAGGCGGCCAGGCGTCGGCCCAATTTGTTTTTGATGCCCTTCGCGCCGCCACTGATAAAAAAATTGACGCCATGGTCACCGGCCCCATCTGCAAAGAAAGCTGGAAGCTCGCGGGCTTTCATCGCTGGCCCGGCCATACCGAAATGCTCGCCGAAAAAACCGGCGTCAAGCGCTACGCCATGATGTTCGCCGCCGCCCCTCCCGCCGGCCCTACGCCCGGCACCAGCCCCATGCAGCACAAGGGCCTGCGCGTGGTATTGTGCACCATTCACGAACCTTTGCTTGAACTACGCCACAGTTTTTACATCGGACGGGTATTCGACCCCATTGATTTGGCCCATCAGGCCTTACGCGAATGGTTCGGTATTGAAAAACCCCGAATCGCCGTTTGCGGCCTTAACCCGCACGCCGGTGAAAATGGCCAGTTCGGCGATGAAGAGCAGCGCATCATCACCCCCGCCATCAACATGGCCCGCAGCCACGGCATGGACGTGCAGGGACCTTTCAGCGCTGACACTATTTTTTATAAAGCAGCCCAGGGCGCCTTTGATATTGTCGTGGCCATGTACCACGATCAAGGCCTCATACCCGTCAAGCTGCTCGACTTTCATAACAGCGTCAATCTCACACTCGGCTTGCCCATTGTGCGTACCAGCGTGGATCACGGCACCGCCTTCGATATTGTTGGCCGCAACAAGGCAAACCCCGGCAGCATGAAGGCCGCCATCCGCATGGCCTGCCAGATCGCCGCTGGTGTACGACAGCGGCGTATAAAAAATTCTGCTCAATAGACAAACTTTTGGTGCAAGCCGCATATCCGTCCGTTTTTCTTGTTAAACACTCTCAACAACCTGCGAGGTCGCCTTGAACCAGCCAACCCAAACCACCACCCTGCCAAATACATCAGCGCCTTTCTCTAAACCACCCCCCAGGCCGCTGCCGCGCTGGTCGCACTGGATTGTATGGTGTGTCACTGGCATTACCTTTTTAATTTGCGGCCTGCAGGACCGCCGCCGCGTGTTGCATACCATGCACCTTGCGGTACAAAATTACATCAACGATTTTGACCGTTGGATGCACATGCTGCCGGGCTTTTTGTTTAGCCACCATCCCATGATTAACGACCTGTGGCCCATGCCGCCAACCACGCTCGGACTGCTGGCTCCCTTTGCATGGGTCTCGCCGGCCAACGCCCAGCTTATTTGGGCTTTGTGCAAGCTCCCTATGGTCATGCTTATTTTTTACCTTTGCAGGTCCATGGTACGTAAGGCCGGCTCGCGCTTTGAGTGGCCCGCGCTTGTACTGCTGGGGCTTATCTGGTTTTGGCCCATTATCGGTGATGTCCAGGAAGGACAAATGAACCTGTTTATGCTTACGCCCATGGTCATCGGCCTGTGGCTGGCGCAGTTGGACGAATCTTGGGCCAACTGGCCTGCCGGCTTCATGCTGGCCCTGGCCGTATGCATTAAAGTTACGCCGATTATTTTTCTGGTGTACATGCTCTGGCGATGCCGTTGGTCCGTCGCGGTCGCCATGGTGGTGGGCATAGTATTCTGGATTTTTGGCTTTGGCACGCTTTGCTTCGGCTGGTCGCAGAATCTCGCCTGGTGGCACCAGTGGACTCACATCATGATTACGCCTTACGTCCTTAAGGGAACCGTCGCCGTCTCTTCCGGCGAATCTATTCCGAGTTTTCTTAATCGCCTGCTTACGCATACACCCGCATTCGTAAGCCTCGCGGGCGGCAAGCATATCAATCATTACTGCAATATTCTTAACCTGCCTGAACCCATTGCCCGGCATATTATTCGCGGCCTTTTGGTGTGTATAGGCATTATTGGCCTCATCTGGATGCGACGGCCATTGCCTTCGCTGCGCTGCCGCCGATACATTCTGGAGCTAGGGGCCATTGCCGCATTTATGCTTTGGGCAGAAGAGTGGAGTTGGGTGCCGCACTATGTAACGCTGGTGTTAACGCTTAGCGCAGCGGTAATGATCTTATGCGATATTGAGGCTTCTGCCGCAGCCCGGCGGCGCGTGCTCTACGCCCTCATTGCCGCCGCCGTGCTTATGCTCTTCACGTCTGACATTGACAAAATCTTTGGCCACAACGGCCCCAACTGGGGCCGCACCATTGACCCGGCGCTTTTTGCCGGCATTATTCTGGTATGGGCCATTATGTTCAGCGGCTATCCTGACGCAATTGCCCGCAAAATCGGTGAGCCGGAATAAGCCTCGCATACGCCAGAGCTTACGAGCTTACGACCCCTGTCCGATTCAAGGGCGGCCAACCAGTTCAGGCCGCCACTGGCGCAGAGTTTCATCCTATATGACCCGTGCGACCAAAATTTGAAGCAAAACTGCACCATCGCCCAACGACGAGCCACGCGATTCAGCCGCGTGGGCCGCCCCGGCCAGCGCTGCCGGGTCGCCCGGTTAAGCGCCAACACCACTTACCGATTGCCGCGCGACTCGCCAAAACGGCCATATCCGCTGGGGCGGTTTGGCCCGCCGCCAGGCCGCCCTTGATGCTTAAACCCGCCTTGCGGTTTGGGTCTGCCATGGCGTGCCCCGCCGCCGCCAGATCGGCCGACACCGTCCGCCGCCCCCTGATTCTCTCGTGGCCGCTGGCCTGCGTTCGCGGCATGCTTGGGTTCATGCCACGTCCGTTCCTTATGTCCTTGGTGCCCCGCTTGGCCGCCTCTACCACGATCGTGCAGTTGACGCCGCCCCTGATTTTCTCGTTCCTGCGCTTTGCGCTGCCTGATAGCTGCAATACGCTGCGCCAGCGGAATTTCCAGCTTTTCCGCCGGTTGCTGGTTGTAATTAAAATTGGGCAGCGTCACCCGCGGCAGCCGATTACCTATGGCCCGTTCAATAATACGCAGATTGCTTTCTTCATCCGGCGATACAAACGTAAATGCATCGCCGATGGCCTCAGCCCGGCCGGTGCGCCCCACGCGATGGATGTAATCTTCCGCAATATGCGGGCAGTCAAAGTTAATCACATGCGAGACTTCGCTGATGTCTATTCCGCGGGCCGCAATGTCGGTGGCCACCAGCACCCGGAATTTGCCGGCCTTAAACCCCGCCAAGGCCGCGGTGCGCTGTGCCTGCGAGCGGTTGCCATGAATACGGGCGCTGGCCACACCCTGGCGTTCGAGAAAGTCCGCCACGCGATTAGCCCGATGCTTCGTTCGCGTAAAGCAGATCACCGATTCCAACTGCTGATTTTTAAGCAATTCCACCAGAAGATGCTGTTTGAGATGTTGCCCCACCGGGTAAATAGCCTGCGTAATGCCGGCTGCGGGAGCCGCCTTGCGCTCCATCTGTATCACCACCGGATTTTTCAATAGATCGTTGGCCAGGCTGCGGATTTCCGCGGGCATGGTCGCCGAAAAAAACAGCGTCTGCCGCTTCACCGGCAGCACCTTCAAAATGCGCCGTATGTCGGGTAAAAAGCCCATATCAAGCATGCGATCAGCTTCGTCAAGCACCAGCACTTCAATGGCGGATAAATCAGCATACGAGTTGCGAAGATGATCAAGCAGTCTGCCGGGGGTGGCAATTAGAATATCCACACCTGTCCGGAACGCATGTTCCTGCGGCCCCATTGCTACGCCACCAATAATGATGGCTCCTGAAAGCGGTGTATGCGTGGCCATTTCCACCAGATTTTGGTGAATTTGCGCCGCAAGCTCGCGCGTGGGTGTGAGCACCAAAGCCCGAACACGCCGACGGCCGGCCCCTCCGACGGGCCGATGCGTCATTAAATGATGCATCGTGGGCAGCATAAACGCCGCGGTTTTGCCCGAACCTGTCGCGGCGCAGCCTAAAATATCATGCCCTTTGAGCGCTGGCGGTATCGCATCCGCCTGAATGGGCGTAGGGCGGGTAAAGGCCAGGTCGCGTACGCCCGCAACGATGTCGGGATGTAAACCAAATGCCGCAAATGGCATATTCTGCACTCCATGCACCCAACAAGCCACATGACAGTGGTTCGCGGGTTAAAATTCCAGCGCTGTTAACTCAACTGCGAGGGGTTCACCGCCGGCGGGATTGCCTAAGAGTATAGACGTTTTGCCGGCAATGCACAAACCCCCATTTGGCGGGCTTGCAGGCCACGCCATTTTTCGGCACTGGTCTATCCGCTCGTCAGCCGATAAAATAACCAGTATTATCTCGGCAGTGACTGCCGAAAAATGAGCGTACCTTGCCCCTGCCAAAGGGCAGCATCGCTCAAAAAAAAAAGAGGAGTTTTTAGTGCTCTCACAAAACCTGCAATCGTCTGCACCCGGTGGCTCGAATAAAAGAGCGATCTTTGTCGCAGCCTGCCTCGCCGTAATGATGTCCGCGGGGGCCGGGCGCCACGCACTGGCCGCACCTGTAACCAAGCCCGCCGCGCCGGCCAAAGGCATTTCTATTCTGCCAACGGTGGCAGCGCCCGGCGAACCGGCGCTCGTTGAAATTAACGGCGAGCGGTTAAGCCAGCCCGCCTTTAACGATGCCCTGACGGCATTGTATGGCACCTCGCTGTTTCAGCAGTGGGTGCAGCTTACGCTGCTCAAGCAGGCCTGCGCCCAAGCCGGGCTTAAGGTAGGCCCCGCCGATATTCAAAAGCAGATGGACAAGGTGCTTGCCCAATTGCAGGCCCAACACGTACCGGTGGGCCAGCGGCGCGCCGTGTTGGCCCGGCTGCTGGCACAGCGCGGCCAGAACATGGCCGATTTTGAGATGTCGCTGGCCAAAACCGCCTACATTCTGGCTTTAGCCAAAGGCCACGTGCATGTGACTTCCGAGCAAATTCAGACCGCCTACAACATTCAATACGGGCCACGTGTCGAAGTACGCGACATTGTCGTTCGCAGCCTCGAAGATGCCGCCACCGTCAGGCAGCTTATCATGCACGAACAAAAAGACCCCGCAACTATTGCCGCCAAAATGAGCATTAATCAGCAAAATGCCGCAAACGGTGGGCTTACCATTATTCCACTTGAAGACCCCGCCTTACCGCAGCTTCTCACCGACACCGCAAAGCGGCTCAAACCGGGGCACCTGTCACCTTCGATTCCAATTAAGAACGTGTACCATCTGCTCTGGCTGGTAAAAAAAATACCGGCGTCCTCCACGCCGCTCTCGGCAGTTAAGGGAGACCTCAAAGCAAAGTTGCAGAACGCTCTGGACCTGCAATGGGGTAATCAGGAAATTCAGCGGCTCGTGCAGTCTGCCAATATTAAGATTGACAACCCTATACTGGCACAGGAGCAGCAGAACCTGCTCGCCGAAATAAAGGCCCAGCAGGAAGCGGCCAAGAAACGGGCGGCGAGCACGCCACACTGATCGCCAAGTTTGCGGCGACTAAGTGTGGCGAATCAGATTGCATGCAGTCAATCTGAGATGTTTTGTTGGCCGCAGCCAATGCGGCCGGTTGGTTTTGCTTTCCATTTATGCCGGAGGATTTTCAGCCATGGCTGGCGGCAACGATATCCCATTTAAGATTGAAGTTTCATCCCGAATACGGCGGCTTCCCCCGTACCTGTTCGCGCGTATTAACTCACTCAAGGCCCAAAAGCGGCGCGCCGGGCACGATGTTATTGACCTGGGCATGGGCAACCCGATTGACCCTTCGCCCGATTTTGTCATTGATAAACTCGCTGAAGCCGCCCGCGATCCGCGCAATCACCGCTATTCTGCCAGCGTGGGCATCTTTAACCTGCGGCGCGAGGTGGCACTCAAGTACAAGCGACGCTACGGCGTAGAACTGGACCCTGAAACCGAAATTGTGGCAACCATCGGCAGCAAAGAGGGCTTCTCGCATCTTATGCTCGCCATGCTTGGCGCCGGCGACACCGTGGTGGTCGGCGACCCCGCCTACCCCATCCACATGTATGCCGTAGCCTTGGCGGGCGCCAACGTCATCAGCGTGCCGCTGGGCAATGATGAAGCGTTTTTGCAGCGCATCGAGCATGTTTTAAAAAACCTCTATCCACGCCCCAAACTGCTCATTCTCAACTATCCGCATAATCCATCGGCCATGACCGTTGAGCCGAAGTTTTATCAGCAGGCGGTCGAATTGGCCCGTCAATACAACGTGCTGATCATCAGCGATTTTGCCTACGGCGAAACCTGCTTTGACACCTACCGGGCGCCATCCTTTTTAGCTACGCCGGGCGCTAAAGAAGTCGGTGTGGAGTTTTCCACCATGAGCAAACCCTACAACATGGCCGGATGGCGCGTCGGATTTTGCTGCGGCAACAGCGAAATGGTACGGGCCCTCTCCACCATCAAAGGCTACTACGACTACGGCCATTTCGCTCCCATTCAAATCGCCAGCATTCTGGCCCTGCGCAAGGGCGATGACTTTGTTGCCCGGCAGGCAGTCGTGTACCAGAAGCGCCGCGATGTGCTGGTTAGCGGCCTGCGCAAACTAGGTTGGAGCGTGGAGTCGCCGCGGGCCAGCATGTTCGTCTGGGCCAAAGTCGCCGAGCAGCATTTAGCCGGCCAGGGAACCATTGATTTTTCGCTGCGACTGCTCGAAGAGGCCGATGTGGCCGTAGCGCCGGGCCGTGGCTTTGGCGAAAACGGCGAAGGCTTTGTACGCATTGCACTGGTCGAAAACGAACTGCGCATCAAGCAGGCCCTGCGCCAGATGGATGCCGCGCTCAATGGCCGCAAAAAGCATCAGCGCCCCAGCAACCTCGGCTCCAAAGCGCCGACGCAAGACCACGCCTCCGCCCCGCTCGACGTCACCAGCGCCGACGAAGGACGCTCTTCCGTGGTGGGCGGGTAAACATAAATCAGCAGGCAAAAACTCGGCGGGCCTAACAAACGCGGGCATTGTATGTCGTCACCGCCGCGACATCACCCGTGTGCAGTTCGCGGGCAATCACCAGCGGTACAGGGGATATAATTCGCAGCCGCCCCATTTTCCATCGGGATAGCCATTGGCTGCCGCAACACCACATTCATCCTATGCCTACTGCGTAGCGCCCACTATTGTGGTGCGGGCTTCCAGCCTGCAACGATAATCGGCGTACAGGCATCCTGCCCGCAAAGGCTGGTCGCAGTAGAACATCGGATTGCAACGGCATGATTTTTGGCACGTCCCTGGTAACGACCGCAATGGCGTACCCAACGCAGATGGCATTCCGGGCCGCCGTGGTTTATCCCGGTGGTAATCCCGCCGGCACTCCAAAGCTCAAATTTTCAAATTCCCAATCACCCCACCTAAGCCGGCCACCCCGGTGGCCGGTCAATCTCGCCTCACCGCGCGTAGCCGCCGGGAAGGTAAGGCTGTCGAAATCTCCTGGCTCCGGCCAGCACAGGCCTCTGCGGGCAGAAGCCAAAAACCAAGGCCCCCGGCGCAGTCGCCGCACGCTACCAGCCATCGCCAATTGCGGGCACGGATGCCTGCACCACAAAACCATCGCATGATCGCCTGATCAACCTTGTCCTTTTTGAGCCAAGGAAGGCGAAATCCCGATTCGGCAGGGAGCCGATGATCGGGACTCTCGGCGTAGCCGCTACCATGATTCCGTGTCATTCCAAAGTTTGCCGTTCGCTCGATCATCGTGTCCGTACTATAAACCGCATCATGTCCAGCGAATACGATCTCATCCTCGCCTGCGAAGCCACCGAATTATCACTCGAAGATTGGGAAAAACTTCTCTCCCGCCTTCGCAATGGCATCATGCCTTATCAGCAGGCCATCGCCGAATGTAACCCCTCTTACCCCGACCATTGGCTCAACCTCCGCGCCAGCAGCGCACTCATGCACCGCCTCCTCAGCCGCCACGAAGACAATCCCGCATATTACGACCTCAAAACCAAAAGCTGGACGCCCGAAGGCCTCCGCTATATCGCCACCCTCGGACGCCTCTCCGGCGTCCGCCGTCGCCGGCTCCTCGAAGGCGCCTGGGCCGCACCCGAGGGCCTCGTCTACGAAACCTTCGCCAACCATCTCATCCC
>JBMFVX010000094.1:0-12210 GCA_049965775.1 Phycisphaerae bacterium | reverse complement strand
GCGTTGCGCGATCCATCCTCCTTATTATCGGACAATAACCACAAATGGTATCAGTTATTTATTTACAGGCCCTTAATACATTACGGCTTGCGTAGCCCCGACGAACTTGATCCGTCGGGGGAAAAAGCCACGGACTTTTCCGTGGCCGCTATCCGCATTTGCACAGCCTTTTCATACGCCTTTCGCCGGAACTCACCCAGCGCTTCGCGACACGCCTCCTCAGACCCGTTGATCAGTTGCCCGTCTTTGGCCGCGTTGACCGCCTCGGCCACGGCATTCATCGTGGCCAAAAAATCCCCCTGCATCTGTTTAATGAACTCATCCTTGTTGATTTTTACCAGCCGATCCATGGCTACTCCTTAAACAACAGCACAAAACCGCCCACGGAACGCTCCGTAGGCCTATTTATGCACTATTATGCACAATGCCAGAAAAATTGGCAGACCCCATGGCGACTCGCAGGCCGTGCTGCGCTTCCTAAGAGGCCGTCCGCGGTATACACTTTTGCAGGATGTCGCTGTGGTGGCAATGTCGGCCGCTTGGCGACTGTTCTGGATCTGTGAGATATGACCACCGCCGCAATGCCCAGCACGCCTAAAGCCAGTTTGCCCAAACAATCGTTCTTGCAGCGTCTGCGGATGCTGCGCGATATTGTGCGCCAGCGTATGGCCGAAGACCGTACGGCCCAGCAGGCCGCTGCGCTTACTTACAATACGCTCTTCAGCATTTTGCCCACCATCGTATTGGCGCTGATAGTAATGTCCATGGTGCTGACCACTGAGCAGGTTACGCATGAAGAGATGATCTTCTTTAAGCACCTGGGCCTTACATCTCTTAGCACCCGCGGTGCCAGCGGTAAGAACTCACAATTGTTCATAACAACGCTTACCAACCAGGTGCAAAAGATGCGCTCAGTGCTGCAGAACCCATCCACCGGTGTGGTGGGCTTTATTACGCTGCTGTGGGGAGCTATCAGCCTCATGCGTGTCATTGAAACGGCGTTTGGGCACATCTATCGCGTGGTTACGCCGCGGCCTTGGGGCCGGCGGCTGACGTTGTATTGGTGTGTGCTCACGCTGGGGCCGCTGGGACTTGGGGTTTCGTTTTATCTATCGGGCGTGTTTGTAGAGATGGCGTCGTCGGTGGCGGCGGGGAGCGTATTTTTGGCACCGCTGTCGTTTATCGGCAGCGAGGTTACGCTTTGGCTGATGATATTCCTGTTTTACAAACTCATTCCCAATACGCTGGTGAAGTGGCAATCAGCGATGATTGGTGCCCTGGTTGCGACGGTTCTTTATGAGTTGGGTAAATATGGTTTTGGCCTGTATGTGCATTATCTGGCAGGCTACGGCAAATGGTACGGCAACCTTGGCTTGATACCCCTGTTCATGTTTTGGATTTACCTGACGTGGAACTTCATGCTTATGGGGCTGGAGGTTAGTTTTGTGCATCAGCATTATGCGGTGTTGCGCCGCCGCCTGCTTCAGGCCAGGCAAAGCAGCAGCACGCTGGTGGACAGCCGCTGGGTGCTGCCGATGGCCGTATTGATGGTGCGACAGTTCAAGTTGGGCAAAACAGTGGATGCGGATATGGTGTCCAATCGGCTGGGCATTTCTCCGGAAATTGCCGGCGAGTTGCTTGAAGCGCTGGAAACCAGCGGGTTGGCGCACGGCATGGATGGCCAGACGCGCCAATATAGCCTTGCCAAAGACCCTCAATGCACCACTTTGGACGAATTGCTCCGCGCTGCGGCAACCCGCTGCCATAGCGCTTCCGAAGCGATGCATACCGCCTCCGAGCATGATTCGCCGCTGCGGTCGCCCGGCATGTTGGAATATCACGAACTCGAGCAGCAGTGGTCGAAGAGCCGCACGCTAGCGGCACTGGCCGGGTGAGGCTGTGGTCGCCGGCCGTCACGGTGGAGGTAATTGTCGGTGATACCGGATATTGCAACCATACCGCCTGCCCGCATATTTATAGGGTTGATGAGCGGCACAAGCCTCGATGGCGTGGATGCCGCGCTGGTTCATTTTCATGGCTATCAGATAGGCGAAACCGTTGGGCTGGTGCGGCATTACGAAGAGGGGTGGCCATCTGGCCTGAGGCGACGCCTGCTGGCGCTTATGAACGGCCGCAAAACCACAGCCGGTGAGGTCGCCGCCCTCAATGTAGATGCCGGGGTCTTCTTTGCCGATGTGACCAACAGGGCAATGGCTCAGTGGGGTGTGTCGCGCAAGGATATTCGAGCCATTGGTTCACATGGCCAGACGGTACATCATCATCCCCCGCGGCGGGGCCGGTTGGGTTGCACGCTGCAATTGGGCGATCCGTCGGTGATTGCGCAACTGACGCAAATAACCACCGTGGGCAATTTCAGGCTCGCCGACATGGCCCAGGGGGGACAAGGTGCTCCGCTGGTGCCATGGGCTGATGTGCTGCTGTTCAGCCACTGCATGTTTGATCGCTGCGTACAGAACATCGGCGGCATTGCCAATGTTACATGGGTGCCGTTTTTTAATGGTGCTAACGAGCGAGAGTCAGTCGAGGCTTTTGATACCGGCCCGGGCAATCTGGTTCTCGACAATCTGATGGAACTTTTGACCGACGGTCGAATGCACTGCGATGTGGGCGGAAAGCTCGCGGCGGCGGGAACCGTGGATGAAAAACTGCTGCGGCTGCTCCTGCAGAACCCATTTTTTCGCAAGCGTCCCCCCAAAAGCACCGGGCGAGAGGAATTTGGCCGCGGCTTTGCTGAAAAGATGCTGGGCTACCGGCGGCATATGCGGGTGGTGGACCTGCTGGCCACCGCAACCGAGTTAACCGCCCGCAGCATTGCTCAGGCGTATAAGCGGTTTTTGCCGCGCATGCCGGAACAGATCATCCTGTGCGGTGGCGGAGCTGAAAATCCGGAACTGGTGCGGCGGTTGGCTTTGAACCTGCAAAGGGCTGGTTGCAAGGCCGAGATCGCGAAGATAGATGAATGCGGCCTTCCAAATAAAGCCAAGGAAGCGGCAAGCTTTGCATTGCTGGCTGCGGCGAATATTGACGGCCTGAAAGCCGGCATGCCCACGGTAACCGGTGCGAAAGTCCCCGTTATACTGGGGGTTGTTGCTCTGCCGTAGTGCATGCTTCAGACAAGCATTCGTTCCGTTACGCTCAGTACTTGGCCGTGAGGATCTGCAGCAAAGCTGCCCATTGTTGCGCGACGCCGAGCCTTCAGGGTTGCCGTCGCAATGTGCGAGCACCAAAGAGGCCGCCGGCCATCATGCCGGGATGCGCCTTAAGTTTGACGCGAATAAAGTGCTTGCCGGCGGTAAGGCTTTGCGGCAGTTTATATTCAACATGAAAAACCCGGTCCGGATGCGCCGCGTGCAGCGACTCGGTGGCGATCTTCTGGTTGTTTACCAGGATGTCAAAGACGCGCCCGCCCGCATCGCTGCCCCAAAATGCCAGCATTAACTCCATGGGTTCGTTGGGCAACACCTTGAGCCTGAACGATATGTAGCCTCCATTGGAAGCATCGCGCCAGGAAATGCCCGCAACGCTGCCGGTGTTGCTGTTGGCAAAGCGCACCAGGTGCGGTTTTTCAGAACGTGGAATGCCTGGCTGCAGATGATCTATGGTGCGAGCGGCCAATTCGTGCTCAAACTGTTTTCGGGCTTGCAGCTCTTTTTGCTGCTGCTGCCACTGTACGCGGGTGATATTGCGCCAGTAAACCGTATAGCGCGTATGCTGGGCGGTATAAAATGGAATGAGTTTGACATCCTCCGGATGGCCGGCACCGTGCGTATGAAAGCAGGTTGGATCGGTGGGATCAGGCTTCACCCATTGAGCGACCGGCTTATCACCAACAATCAAGTCAGGCACGATTTCGGGATCAGGCAGGTCGGCAAACTCAGATTGGTTGCCATCGGCGTACGGAATAGGCTTGGCCATGTCGGCATTGCCCAGGTCGCCGGCGAGTACAATGGGGCCATGCAAAATCGCAATATGATCGGGTGAATGTTTCATGGCTTCGATGCGCAGCGGCATGGAAACATAGAGGTCCACCACATCGCCGGTTTTCCATTTTCGGCGCAGCACGAGGTAGCTACCCGCTTTAGAGTCGGTTTTGGTTTGTTTGCCGTTGAGATTGACCAATATTCCCTCGGTAGCCCAATAAGGATGACGCAGATGAATGGCCGCCGTAACTGGTTTGTCGCAGGTTATGGTAAGGCGCACGTGGTTATTTTTTGGAAAATCCGTTTCTTGACGAATGTGCATGCCGCAGGCTTTCCAGTGTAATTCCGATGCGATAAAGACGGTAAGCCACAGGTTGTCTTTGCCGTCATGGTAATAAATTTGCTTGCCATATTTGGCGTGATTTTCCACGCCGGTGCCACAGCAGCACCAGAACGAGTCAAACGGGGTGGAAAATGTCTTAAAGTGCCCCGGTTTGAGCGACATGTAGTAGGTGACCATGCCCTTTTGCGGGTCCTGCGAGGCGAGTATGGTGTTAAACAGGCATCGCTCGGCATAATCGGCGTAGGCCATGCGATCGGGGTGCCAGCACATCAGATGGCCGGTGAGCTTGAGCATGTTGTAAATACAGCAGGTTTCCGCGGCGTGGCCCGTGAGGTTTTTGGCCGAGTCGCCTATGGGGAAGAAGTTTTCATAGTCGCCATGACCGCCGGTGACAAATGTACGCCAGAAGGCGACATCTTCCCAGAAGAACTCAGCTCCGGTGCGATATTTCTTTTTGCCGGTAAGTTCATACTGCCGGGCAATGCCGATGACGCGTGGAATGTACTGGTTGGAATGTACGCCGCTGAGAATGTCTTTGCGCTGCATAAGCGGGTCGAGTTGCGAATGTTCATTAAAAGCCTCGGCCATGGTGAGATATTTACGCTCGCCGGTGATAGCGTAAACATCGGCAAGCACCTCGTTCATGCCTCCCTGCTCGCTGATGAGCATGGTCTGCATTTGGGCTTGGGATAGCTTGCGTGGAAATTGCCCGCACCAGTTTGAAAAATTGATCAGCACCTCGCGGGCCTGATGATTTCGGCAGTACAGCCAGCTATCGCGCAGGCCGGCGAGCAGCTTGTGGATGGTGTACCAGGGCGACCACATTCCATTCAGGCTAAACGAGTAGCGCGACATTGGGTTGCCCACGTTAATGTCGCCGGCGAGCACCGTCTTCCATATTTTTTGACTGTTGGGTATGCCCGCGGCGTAGCCGTTGCCGTTGGCCGCCTGGGCGCGGGCCATCTCCGCGACCATGTAAGCGATGCGATTTTTAAACCTCTGCTCGCCGGTGGCAGCCCAAAGCATGCTCACCGCCGAGAGATGATGCCCAAGCGAATGGCTGGCAACGCCGGACCCCGGACTCTCCCAGCCGCCATAATGCGGGCCTTTGGGCTTAAGACCCGCCTCCAGCAGCACCGGTGCCAGCAGGCGATCAGGCTCCATGGACATAATCCATGCGGCGTCGCGCTGTTGGCAATCTTTGAAGGGGCCGTCGAGGAGTTTCACATCGGAAAGGTCAAAAGCAAAGGCCTGCATCGCCGGCCGGTGTACATGTGCCTGCTCATTTGCTTCGATGTGAAGCCCTTTGCGGTGCACTTGCGGAATGATGGCATTGGCGGTGCGCGAGATCACGGCCGCAGCGCCGGCCCATGCGCCGGCTGCGAGCACCATGCGTCGTTGCGGCTGCGCAGTATTTTTCGTTGATCGTGTAAGTTTGGTCATGCGTAATCTCCAGAATGGCAGTTGGCGGTACCGTAACTGCTTCGTTACAAGCAGTATAACGTTGTTTTGGTGTTCGTATTGTAGAAAAATGAGGGCGCTTTGCGTAATCGGGTAGCGCACTTTGCGCAAACGCCTGCAGTGGCAGGTGTTTAGATATGGCAGGTTCTAACATAAGGTCTCGCAGGACTGCCTGCCATGAGCGGCGAGGCATTAAAAGCCGCTGAGGCTATGGGTGGGACCTGTGCCAGCTTATGCAGACTTTTGACCTTGGCCGCGCGGCTGTGCCGCGAGAGCAGGTGAGGGTAACAGAAAAGGTGACATCCACCTTTATTGACATATGGAGAGTTCGGGGCTAGGCTTTTGGACGATGCCGAGAACCGCACGGGCCGCTTTAGGCGGCGTAATGTATCATGTGCTCAATCGCGGGAATGGGCGAATGCGTCTCTTCCATAAGCCGGGGGACTACCTGGCGTTCACCCACCTGCTGGTGGCGGCCAAAGAGCGTGCCGCGGTGGAGGTATTTGCCTTTTGTCTGATGCCCAACCATTGGCATTTGCTGCTTCGTCCCAAGGAGGATGGGGACTTGGCGGCCTATATGTCCTGGGTTACCAATACGCATGTGAAACGGTATCGGGTCCATTACCCTTCAACGAGCGGGCACCTGTATCAGGGGCGGTACAAGAGCTTTGCGGTTCAGGAAACGGGGTATTTCGTGACGTTGTCGCGGTATATAGAGGCCAATCCGCTGCGGGCCAGGCTGGTGCCGAAGGCCGAGGCGTGGCCGTGGTCGAGTTTGGGCTGCCAGGAGCAACTCAGACGGGGGCTATTAAGCCCGTGGCCGGTCGCCCGGCCAGCGCATTGGTGGGCGTTGGTCAACGAGCCGGTGTTAGCGGCCCAGCGGGCTGGTGTAGCCGAGAGTCTCAAGCGAGGCTCCCCTTTGGGTGATGGGGAATGGATGAAGAGGATGGCGGAAAAGCTGGGTGTGGAATATACATTACGACCCCGTGGCCGGCCCCGGAAAGCTGCTGCTGAAGGGCCTGTATGATGGAAAAAGGTGGATGTCACCTTTTTGCGTCCTCACCTTTTCGCGTCCTCGAAGTGCGAAAGTCTAGCTACCCTGTAATATCGAGCTTGTGCGCTCTTTAAAAACCCTGCTCGCCGCATCAATTGGCGCGCACATTTGACGGAGAATCATTTGTAATAGGGGTAAGCGTGCGATGTTCAAAAGCGGTATAGTCGAGCGGGTAGCAGAAGGCGTCAAACAAACTGCTGCCGCCACCACCGAGTCCGCCGCCACCTTTGCCGCCCTGTCTGCCGCCTCGAAAAAATGGCCGGCGTGCCTGCATGCCGCCTCGGCCACCACCGAAGCCGAAGCCGCCAAATCCGCCGCCCCCAAAGCCACCACCGCCGCCGAAGCCGCCGCCTGATCGGCCCCGCCTCTGCAGCCCAGCGCCGCCAAGGTTATCTTTGTACTGCCAGACCACCGCTCCTGCCGGTGTCACCTGAAATATGATGCCGGGCAGACCCGAGCAAATCAGCGTGTTGCCATTGGCCAGTCGCTGGGCGCTGCCCAGATGATTCGAATAAAACGATGATGGCTTTGCCGCCTTGTAACGCCACACCGGCGCCGAAGGCCCATAAGGCTTGCCAAACTGATGCGCATAACAGCCCGAGCTCAGCAGAGGCGGTGCAATTTCATCTACGGTTGAATACCACCCGTCGGGCCGCCCCATCCCATTGTTAAACACAAGAATATGCCCCGCGCCCGGCAACCCCGGTGGAATCCAACTCGCATCGTGCTGCACAAACAGCTTGCGGGCTGAAGTGCTGCCGCAGTCGTACACCGCCGGGTTGCCCCAACGATATAAAAAATCTCCGCCGTGGCCGCAGCGTCCGCCTGTGTGGCCGGCCGCCTGACGCGTGGTGGTGCTGTGATCAATAATATAGATTTCGCTCGTGTTGCGAGAGCTGATAAGAATCTGGTTAAGTTGCGCATTGTAGGCAATCGAGTTAAAGTGTGTCCAGTCGGCACCACCACGCGCAGCAGGACCGCGCTGTGGCACATAGTTAAGGTTAAGCCGCCCCGCCAACGCACGGATGTTGCCGTAATTGGCCTTGTTTGGATTAAAATGCTGCACCAGGTGGTCCCACAAGTTCCAGCGCCATACAACCTTGCCGGTATTAAGGCCCGTTGGTTTGATCTCCACAATGCTCTCTGAAAACAAGCCTTTGCTCGTAACGAGCGACGGGTCGCGCCCCGCGGCAATCGCCTGGGCTTGTGTTTTGCGCTGCCATGCCAGCACCAGTACATCGCCGTTGGGCATAACCGCAACATCATGACTCTGAATTTCAAAGTCGTCGGCAAAGCGGTATCGCCACACCAGTTTGTTGTGCCATGATAGCTCTTCAATCAAACCACCAGCGCCACCCACGCCACGAAAATAGCGACTCGTGTCGGGTCCCAAAGCGCAACACCGAATCAAATCGCCATTCGGCAGCAGTCGAGCCGACAGCCCCGGCCGGTGATTGGTGCGCCAGGTGTGCACGATACGCCCCTGTTGATCAATCAGGTAACTCGATGTCGAGCCTAACGGAGACAAAAGGGTATAACTCTTAAAGGCGTCCGGGGTGCTGATCTTTAGACCACCCGTATCGCGACCTTGCGATAGCGATGACTGCCCTTGGCTGCCAGTACTGAGCCTTTGGCTTTGGCCGCCCTCGCGCCGCGAAGCGCCGCCCCCGCGAAACGTGGGCTGCTGCTGGTAAATATCCCCGGTGGCCAGGGTATTATTCTGCGATTGCAGGGTGGAATTGTCGGTGACGGCGATCGCTGCACCTTTCAGGCCGGCGTGATTGCCCGCAAACACACAACCCTGAACAATTGCAATTGAAAGGTCATGAAAGTTTGCCGCTCCGCCGTAGCCTCTGGCGGTATTATTATCGAATCGGCAGTCCGTCAGACGCACGAGAGTGTTGCCAAGTTGAGCGGCCCGTGTCACGCTGAAAATCGCCCCGCCATGAGCGCCGCTGTGGTTATCTTGAAACAGGCAATCGCTCATCTGCGGGCGCGAACCATAATCAAAATAAACCGCCCCGCCACGCCATGCAGCCTCATTGCCAATAAACCGGCAATGCTTGAAACTCGACTCTACGCCCACGCAATCATAAACAGCGCCTCCGTTGTCCGCATGATTGCGGTAAAAGCGGCAATCAGTAAACATCGGTTTGGCAAGATCGTAGCTATAAACAGCTCCGCCTTGGAGCGCAGTGTTCGCGGTGAAAGTGCAGTTGTTAATTTGCATGGCAAAGCCGGCAATGCGCGACGATTTGGGTCGGCCCTGAGGCCCACGCTGGTAATCAAGCAGACCGCCACCCTGGCCTTTGTCACCCGGGCCATCCGCATCACCGCCCGTAATCGTAAGCCCGTCAAGAATGGCGCCGTTGGCTCCGATGAGAACATGATAGGCATGGTTGCCATCAAGTACCGTTTGGTAGCGAGTGACATCGCGCTGGTCGCCAACACCTGAAAAGCCGCCGTAAACGCGAACGCCAGGCCGCAGCATAAACGACGCGGTACGCTTGCCGGAGAGTTTATACACCCCCGCCGCCACATACACGCGGGCGCCATCGCGGCCGGCATCTTGCAGTGCCGCCGTCAGCGAGGCGTACGCGTCGCCCCAACTGCAACCAGAGCCACCAACAACATGCGATGCGCTGACGTACACAATGCGACTCGACGAGCCTGTGGCCGCAGCTGCGGGCACCATACGCACGCGCCGGCGACGTGTGCGGTAGCGCGAGAGCCTCGCGAGCAAACTCGTAAGCTCGCCAGCGCTAAAACGCCCGGGCTGGTAGCCGCTCGTAGTCGAGCCGGTATTAATAATCTGCGGCTCATCGTCGTGCCAGTTATAAATGCCTGTATCGCACCATTGACAGGTGTTGTCGGCGATGCGGCAATCTATAAGCACGGGGTCATTTACGGGACCGGTGCCGTCATAAATCGGTGCGCCATAATCTACCGCATGGTTGCCGGTAAATGTGCAGTAACAGACGATTGGGCAGGAACCGCCATCGTTGCCCAGGCCGGCTGCGCTTTGCGCACTGTTGGAGATAAACAGGCAGTTGATAAGCGTGGGCGAGCAGCCAAAATCGTTGTACATACCGCCGCCTTTTTGCGGTGTTTGGTTATGGTCGAATACGCAGTTAAGAAACACCGGTGCAGTGCCGAGGTCGTTGCTCACACCACCGCCCCGGCCAACTGCAAAATTGTCCCGAAAGGTGCAGTTAATAAACTCGGGTACATCGCCGCGGTTGCCCCCGCCTCGTCGCCTTGGCGGAAAAGACCGGCTGGTCATGTTGTACACGCCACCGCCTTTGCCTGCCCGATTATTCTCGAAGATACAGTTTCGCACGACCGGTGCAGCGCGAAAGTTAAGCATACCGCCGCCGCAGCCGGCGCCGTGGCCATCCATAATTGCCCAAGGTGTGGTGTGCACGGGTGGTCCCTGGCCCGAGCCTCTTGAACTTTGCCCTCCGAAACCTTGCTGGTTTGGCGGGCCGCCTCCAGATTGATCGGGTGGTCCAAAACCGCGCCCAAAGCCACCGCCAAAGGGACCCGGTCGCTCAAAGCCTGCGCCGCCTCGACCACCCGAACTGCGGCCCCTGCGCGACCCCGAACCACGCCCACTGCGACGCTGCCGCAGCGCGTTGCCGCCCGTAACGATAAAACCATCGAGCAATGCGCCCGTGGCTCCCGTGACCACGTGATAGGCTCCATCACCTTGTAAAATTGTTTTGTTCACCGTCCAATTGCGCTGGCTAAGCTCCGTTTCGGTGCCGACAAAGCCGCCGTAAATTTTCATACCTGGCCGCAACTGAAATGTATCTTTATGTGAGTTGCCTGGTGTATACACGCCGCGCGCCACCCATAGCGCCATCGCACCGCTCTTAAGAGCCTGCTGCAGGCTGGCAAACGCCGTCGCCCAGCTTCGGCCATTTTGCCGCCCTCCAACATGCGCTGCATTAACGAACGTGACCACGGTGCTATCAGCCGCTGCAGCCACCGGAGTTCCGGCCAAACCGACCAACAGCGTGACCCACACCAAAAACCCATTGCGCCAAAGTTGTCGTAGGTTCATCAATGTTTTTACTCCCCATGCCAGGCCTGCCGTACTGGCGCGGACAATACAACTCCGCGCCATGATTCAACTGCGGTACCCAACTCCAACTCTGTGGCTGCGCCAGCCACCGTTGGTATCCGCAGCGTGCGCCCCACGTGTACTCTGGTTAGTGCAAGCCCTCACGATATCGGTTTCAGAGCGCGACAAATTAACTTGGCAGCGTTATAAGCCGTGCGCGGCAGGAGGTGAACTCATTTGACAGCGATTTAGGTAGCGGCAATTACCTCTGTGGTCTGCTTTGGGCTATCAGCCCGAAACGTGGAGCCACCGATGCCGCTTAGCTTTGGACATAGGGTCCTGTGCCCAGCAACCATAATCGGGATTCATCACGTCTGAATGGCCTAAGAATCTATCTCAAAAGTTAGCGGGAGCCGCGTTGGGTGCCCAGCGGCTCAGATGCAAGGCCCAAGCCCGAAGCCATATCTGAAAGATGACGTTGCAAGGGCCAAAAACCCCGCAGATGCGCTGCTGTAAACCCAACCCTCTGGAACGCTGTCCTTTTGACTCCGCATGGTGTTGAGATGGCCGGTCGCAACTTTTCATTGATAAACCTCGTCGCCGCGCCTTGTTTAGAGCTGACAAAATCTGCCGTCGCGGCCGCGATACCTTTTGAGATAGCTTCTAAATGGTGCGTATAAGCGACCGCTTTATAGCGGCTTGCATTATTATTATAAACTGCTGCATGTGGCGTTGTTAACACCCTCTGTGGCAGGGACGTCCTGCTCTGAAAACTAAACCGGAGCTTAATCCAAAAGAAATGGCTTTTGGTTGGAGAACAGAAAAGGTGACATCCACCTTTATTGACATATGGAGAGTTCGGGGCTAGGCTTTTGGACGATGCCGAGAACCGCACGGGCCGCTTTAGGCGGCGTAATGTATCATGTGCTCAATCGCGGGAATGGGCGAATGCGTGTCTTCCGTAAGCCGGGGGACTACCTGGCGTTCACCAACCTGCTGGTGGCGGCCAAAGAGCGTGTCGCGGTGGAGGTAATTGCCTTTTGTCTGATGCCCAACCATTGGCATTTGCTGCTTCGTCCCAAGGGGGATGGGGACTTGGCGGCCTATATGTCCTGGGTTACCAATACGCATGTGAAACGGTATCGCGTCCATTACCCTTCAACGAGCGGGCATCTGTATCAGGGGCGGTACAAGAGCTTTGCGGTTCAGGAAACGGGGTACTTCGTGACGTTGTCGCGGTACATAGAGGCCAATCCGCTGCGGGCCAGGTGTCTTGGTTCAGCCGGAATTGGACAATCAGTACCGACGCCTAAGGTACTGTCGGGTTCGGACGGTTGCGTTTTTT
>JBMFVX010000093.1:0-12342 GCA_049965775.1 Phycisphaerae bacterium | reverse complement strand
TCGGCAACGGCGGAAATGCTGATGAAAGCTGCCTAAAAAATCTTTGCACGCTGCGAAGAAATTGACGGTTTGTGGCATAGAGATTTTTATATGTAATTGGCGGCGCTGCGCTTGTGGGCGCGGTCGCTTTGCTGCCGCGAGGGGCGTTGGAGTTCCAAATGGCGCAATTCTTACCCAAATAACCCCGACGCATCGGGATTGCTGGTATGCAATACAGAGTGTGTGTTGAACAGAGTTTGGGCATGTAATGAAAGTAGGCGCGGCATCGGCAGTTGTGCCGCAAGAGAGTAGATCGGGAAAGTAGTAAGTAGCGCGGTGTGCGCGGCTTCCCCGCAACCTCTTACCACGACGACGCGATCCCGATCTTAAACAACGGGCTGCGGATAGCGGGACAGGCCGTACGACTTTTGAGTTGGATGCACCGCTTAGATTTTTTGGGGCACGAGGATTTACGCATGGACTCTGCGGCGGCAATGAATTTTAGGCTCGATCACGTGAACGAGCACGATGTTGCGCGAGGCGAGGCTGGTTATAATGCATTCGCATCCGGGGCAATGCGCTTAAATGGGTGAAGCTGATGCCGCAGGTTTTTGACAATATTGAAAAGGCTTCCCTTAAATCCATCTATACAGATGTTAGGTGCTGGAGACGGTTGAATGTTTGGTGAGGAGGAAACCTCATGAGCACCAAAAAGCGAAATGCGCCACGACGCAAGGCAGTACGGTCTATTTTGGACATGCAGGCGGTGGAGGCACGCAGGTTTTTGCTCAAGCCGGAGAGCTACTGCACGTTTGACCTGCCATCCTATTTTAAGTTCGGACCGTTGCTGGCCAAAGTATCGAAGCTTTTGAGAAACAAACAGCTTAGTACCTTGGGATCAGGTGCTTATAACTGCGAGAAGGTAAATCACTCGATGTTGTCCAACAAGGATGGTAGGTACGCATGGCGACCGTTCCAACTTGTCCACCCGGCACTCTACGTTGACCTCGTTCATACGATTACCTCGCCCACACACTGGCTCACTATCACCAATCGGTTTAGGGCGTTCCAACGGACACAAAAATTAAAGTGCCTCAGTATTCCGCTACAATCGCCGCCAGGCCGCAAAGACAGAGCAAGTCAGATTCTTAATTGGTGGGGTGGGATTGAACAGAAATCAATCGAGCTGGCCATGGACTACAGCCACGTTTTCCACGCGGACATCACCGACTGTTACGCGGCAATCTACACGCATTCTATTGCATGGGCCATTCACACTCGAAAAAAGGCCAAGGCCAACCGATATGACAAAAGGCTCCTTGGGAATATGGTTGATAAACGCATTCAGGACATGCAGCACGGGCAGACAAACGGTATACCGCAGGGTTCGGTACTGATGGATTTTATCGCCGAAATGATTCTTGGGTTTGCCGATCTTAAACTTGGCAATCGTCTCACCAAAGCACTGATAACCGACTATCAAATCCTCCGATACCGGGACGACTATCGGATATTCGTTAACAATCCGCGGGAGGGAGAGAGGATACTTAAGGCACTGAGCGAGGTGCTCATCGAACTCGGTTTGAAGCTAAGCGCTGCCAAGACGGTCGGGTCAGCACTTGTTGTAGGTAGTTCCATCAAGATTGACAAGAGGGCGTGGCTCCAAGCGAGGCAGAGCGATGACAATCTCCAGAAGTATTTACTCATTATTCACGCGCATGGACACGACTTTCCCAACTCGGGAAGTCTTGTTACGGCTCTGAATGAGTTTCACAAGCGAGTGATAAAGGAGAAACATATTCAAAATGCGATGGTGTTAATCAGCATTGCTGTGGATATTGCTTACGGCAGCCCAAGGACGATGCCTCTATGCGCAGCGATCATCAGCAAGTTTCTCGCCACTCTAAAAGGCAACAATGAGAGGCTGGACGCCGTCACCAAGGTTCGCCAAAAGCTTTCACAACTTCCCAATACATGCCATATGGAGATTTGGCTCCAACGTATTAGCTACCCATTCACAAGCGGGCCGGGGCGTCAGCAGACTCGCCCGTACGAGGAGCCTCTATGCAAACTTGTCGAGGGTGCCAACATCGCTATTTGGAACAACGATTGGATCAAATCTAAGCAACTGAAGGCAGCGCTTGCACCCTCTACAATTGTTGACAGCCAAAATCTCAAGAGACTCACAAGCGTTATCAAGCCAAGCGAGGTCCAAGTTTTCGGACCTGACGGGTATTGGCAATGAACTTCAAGGTACATCCCGACAAGCTGCGGATTCGCCAATATAATGATGCAACATTCCCGCTCCTACTTGAATTTCCGGCTGGCAATTTGTTTACATAGCCACGATTCCGGCGTTTAGCATATCCGCCAACAATTCGGCAACAGTACTGCGGTGACATTCCTCGTGGAGGCGTTCATAGCAGAGTAGTGCGGTGGACTTTTTCTTCGCCTCGGTGGCAAGTTCTTTCAATGCGTCCTTACCGTTTCGCATCACATATTTACGAAATTCGCCTTCGAAGCGTTTGAAGTCGCCGGTATTCTTAAGGTCGTCGCGTAGGGTTTCGGTGGAACCAAGCTCCGGCCAGTTGCGGTATTCGATGCCGACATTTTCACAGGCGCCCCGCAGGGCCGCAGCGCGGAAATCCGGCACACGCGACATGGGCTTTTCGCGGATGTCGGCCAGCAGCTCAATTCCAGCATCTGCAAGCAGCGCCATGAGGCCCTCGCCGTCGCGTCTCTCGTAGCCGATGGTGAAGATGGTTGTCGTACCCCCCTCGCGGATGGTGCGGTATCGGGCTGACTGTCGGGCTGCATGCGGCTGGGCAAGTGTAATGCCGAATGCCCGCTCGATTGCGGCCGCATTGCCGCCCCTTCTTCTTGCAAATTCTTTACCAAAGTGTTGCATCAGAGTCCTTTTGTTTTGGCGGCCCAAATATACCGCAGAGGTAAAATTGTTCCCGAAAGCGGTTGTCATTACCCATGAAAAAGAACAAATCGCGTTTGGATGGTGAGCATAGGTCATTCATCCATTTATCGCGCATGACGGCGATTGGATCTGGGTAGCTTTTTTTGTAGCTCCTCCAAGTTTCGCCAAACTCCCACGCTATCACATGATGATTGTACTCTTTTCCCGCTCCGTCAATCCAGCAGATGCGGAAATCGAATGGAATTTTCTCCAAGGGCTTGCGCTCGTCAAGGAGGCTGCCCTGCTTGAGCTTTTCTAGCTGAGCGGGTGACCAATCAGCCGAGTCTGGCGCTGCCGTGAATTCACGCACAGCCCGCACTCGGACTGGCGCCAACGATTTGCCGGCCGCGATCATTTGTTCAAGTGAGTCGAAGGCGGTAGGCTCAACCCAATCGCGGCGAGCGGGCCAACCATCGAGGTGAGAGGTAATTCTCATGGTCGCAATGACGGGGACACGACTCTCCGGACGGGTATCCTTTCCGGGCTTTACCTCAACGTCTACAACGTCGAAGGTTTTATATTGTTTTTCCGTTTCCAAGTAGCGCAGTGGAACTGGGTAGAGTCGGCGCCATTCGCCAGTGTCGGTGATTCCACCCGTGCATACCGTTTCAAAATATTTTTGACTTATAACGGGATATGTTCGGAGTGTAATAAGTATGCGCTCTTTGCCGCCCAAGTGCCGATTCTCCAGATGCAACGCCTAAAGGATAACGGCTGAGTGCCCATGATGCAAAATCCCAACCGAGGTAAGCGGCATTTCTGGGCTGGCGGCGGCCGATAGCAGTGCTTTGAGGTGCAGGCTCGGCAGTTTCAACTGTATGCTGTTCTTAATCATACCCACGTTCATAATGCGGTCTCCGTTGTAAAGGCAATAAACCTTGATGAAGCATCAAACGCGGCGCCCGACAAGGCATTAAAGACCTGCTGGGTTTTGGCGTCATTGGTTTTGGCTGCCGTGTAAAGGGCTGGAGCGGGATGTTAGGAGCGTGGTGGTTGGGCGGCACATGAGGTTGAACGGCCGCCGGGCTGGCTGGCTTACGGGAGTTATGCGCGTGCTGGGCGGGGTGGTTGTTTGGATTTGATATTTGGGTTTTCAAGAGGGGGTAGCCGCGACCCGTGGTCGCGGCTTTATGGTAGGCGGCGTGGCTCGTGGCAGGGCGACGTTTTATTTTGCTGCAATCCTGGCCGCGGGCGGTATGGCGATTGTTTGACAGGCTGCAGCCTTAAACCTATTCTGACATGGCACATCTGCTTGCATGGCGGATGCCTCCTCGCATGTTTTTATGGTATTGCAATCAACGGAGGTGTTTTATGATGGTATTGGCTATAACCCTGGCTGGGGCGAACAATTCGGGCCTGCTGGCGCAATCGGCGTCGGGCGGAAACTCGGTTTTTCTGTGGGTGGTGCTGGCATTTCTCGGGCTGGTGGTGCTGGCCCTCATCGCGACGATTTGGGGGGTTTTCAGCCTGTGGCTGCAGGCGCTTTCGGCGAGTGCCGACGTCAGCATGTTTAGCCTCATTGGCATGCGCCTCCGCCGGCTTGACGCCCGCGAAATTGTGACGGCAAAAATCTCGATGGTGCAGGCCGGGCTGGAAATCAAAACCGACCAGCTTGAAACGCATTACATGTCGGGTGGACGGGTGGCGCGGGTATCGCGTGCCATGATTGCCGCCCATCGCGCTAAAATTGATTTGCCCTGGCAAATGGCCACCGCCATTGACCTTGCCGGCCGCGACGTACTCGACGCCGTACAAACCAGCGTCAACCCGCGCGTCATTGATGTGCCCAATGCCGACAGCGGTCGGCAAACGCACGATGGCGTCGCCAAAGACGGCATTCAGTTGCGCGTCAAGGCGCGGGTAACGGTGCGTACCAACATGACGCAGCTTGTCAGCGGGGCCGGCGAACAAACGGTGGTGGCCCGCGTGGGCGAGGGCATTGTGGCCGCCATCGGCGCTGCCGACACTTATAAGCATATTCTTGAGCAGCCCGATCTCATCAGCAAAACGGTGCTGCGCAAAGGCCTTGACGCCGGCACAGCTTTTCAGATTTTGTCCATAGATATTGCCGACATGGATGTAGGCGCAAATATCGGCGCACAACTGCAAACGGCGCAGGCCGAGGCCAACAAGCAAATTGCCCAGGCCGAGGCTGAAAAGCGCCGCGCGCTGGCCGTCGCCCAGGAACAGGAAAATAAAGCCCTCGCCCAGTTGAACCGAGCCAAGGTTATTGAGGCCGAAGCGCAAATTCCGCTGGCCATGGCTGAGGCGTTTCGCCATGGCAATCTGGGCATTATGGATTACTACAAAATGAAGAACATCCAGGCCGATACCACCATGCGCGAAGCTATTGGCGGCGCTACACCGGATGCGAGCAAATAGTCATAATGGGCTAGCAACTGTATTGTGGAGTAAACGATGGGACGCGTGCCACAGAACCAGGATGAACTCGCACGGGCCATACTGTCGGGCAAACTATCGCTGGAAGATTTGCGGCTCGAACAGGCACGGCGGCAGGCTGCAGCCCAAGCGGCCGCCCATGCGGCTCAAGCCGCCCGCGCGGCCGCAGCTGCGCAACACCCGACCGTCGCGCCGGCCGTCAAGCCGGCCAAACCCTCACCTTATGGCGGCCCGGTAGCGCCAACCCGGCGGCAGGTGCTTACCCCGTCGCAACAGCCGGCACCGGTCGCGCGGCGCACCCCCGCGGCCGTCCCGGCGAGCCGGCCACCCGCAACGCGCCAGCCACAGCCCGCATCTGCAACGCAAAAGCCCGCAGCAGCAGGCCAACGAGCGGCAACTGCCACCAAAACACCGCAACGCGCGCAAACGCCTCAAGCGGCTCCAGCCGCCAGTGCGTACGCCTTGCCGCACGCGACCGAGCGCCACGGCATGTTCAGCGTACAGAACCTTCGCCGCGCTGTGATTATGTCTGAACTGCTGTCGAAACCGCTCGCCTTGCGCGAGCGGTGAGCTTGTGGGTCTGCCAATAAATCGGGCTTCGGGGCACACCGGGCTGTCGCGGAATGGCTCGCCACGGGCTGCAAGCTGGTTACCACCGGCAAGCCGGTGGCTAAATAGGGGCGACCCCGTCACGCGTGCGGACCGCAACAACTGCAATCCCGCAAAATTGGCAGACTCATATCAACACGCGAGCAAACGTCGCGAAGTTATTTATACCTCTCGCGGTCAGAATTGAGGTATTTCCCGTGGTGCTGCGGCGCAACCCGCAGCACCCCGGAGGCGCTGCCGCTGGCCGGGGTAGGCAAAATACCTGCGCCATCATGGGTCAGCTTATTTTGTCACGAAGCCTTAAGCGGGGTCGGTATTGGCCACCTGGCGCTTTTTCACCGTCGCAATAAAGGTGTACACCACCGGCACAACGTACAGCGAAAACAGGCAGCCCACGGTAAGGCCGGCGCCGATCATAAGCCCCATGTCAAAGCGGCTCACGGCACCGGCGCCCTTGGCCACGAGCAGCGGCACAACACCCATGACCATCGCAGCGGTCGTCATTAAAATGGGACGCAGCCGGATATTTGATGCCTTAAGCACAGCCGCCTTGCGATCCAGACCTTCTTCTTCCATGACCTTGTTGGCAAACTCGACGATAAGAATACCCTGCTTGGTAATCAGCCCAATGAGTGTAATAAGGCCGACTTCGGTGTATATGTTTAACGTGCCCAGGCCAAGGAACAGAAATGTCATCGCTCCAAAAATGGAGGTGGGAACCGTAAACATCACGATCAGCGGATCGCGAAAGCTCTCAAACTGAGCGGCCATCAACAGAAAAATCAGCACGATGGCCAGGCCGAAAGTATACCAAATGGCGTTGCCTTGCTGTTTGTATTCGCGGGCTTCACCGGCATAATCAACTTCGTAGTTAGAAGGCAGAATTTTTTTAGCCTCGGAGTTCAGGTAACTAAGCGCCGTACCCATCGTCACGCCCGGCATGGGCACTCCCTGCAAAGTGACGGCATTAAGCTGCTGAAACTGCGGTAAAAACTCAGGCTCCACCTTGCTGGAGAGGCTGGCCACGGTGGAAAGCGGGATCATCACGCCATTGCCGGACCGCACATAATAATATTTGATCATGGATGGGTCGGCTCTTAATGCGTCGGGCACCTGTGGGATGACCTTGTAGCTGCGTCCCTGCATGTCAAAACGGTTAATGTAGTTCCCACCGAGCAATGGCTCGAGGTCCTGGCCGATGTCTGAGGGTGTAAGACCCACTTCCGAGGCGATGCTCCGATGAATGTTGATCACAATCTGCGGAGCATCATAGCGCAAGTCCTTTGTCATGAACAAAAACTTGCCGCTGGCATTGGCCGCGCCCATCATTTTTCTTGCGTATTTGTTGATCTGGGCAAAGTCCGCGGTTGATTTAATGACAAACTGAATCGGAAATCCGCGGCTGGAGCCGGGAATGGAAGGTAAATTGAACGCCGCAGCCTGCACGCCCGCCAGTCGGCCGAGCTTGGCCTGAAACAGGGGCAGCAACTGCATTTGACTGCGTTTGCGCTGGTCCCAGGGAGCCAGCAACATACCGCCCACCATCGTGTTCTGCCCCGGACTTACAAACGAAAAACCATTCACCTGAAAGACGCTGGTGGTTTCTGGAAAACTTCTGGCATCTTTGTACACCTGCTTGGCGTAGGTAGACATGTAATGAAGGGTTGCCGTAGCCGGTCCGGTGGCGCTATAAAAAATGATGCCCTGGTCTTCGGTAGGCGCTAACTCAGAGAAGGTACCCATCACCATAAACGGAATCGCCAAAAGAACGGCAGCCGCAACCAGCAGCACCACCCAGCGGATTTCCAGAGCCAACTGAAGCGAACGATCATATCTTCTGCGGAAAAAGTGGAATATCGCGTCGAGCAGGTGCACCAGGCCATGGTCGGGCGTTTTACGCAAAATCTTGCTGCCCATCATGGGCGAAAGCGTCAGGGCAACGACCATCGAAATGAGCACCGCAAAAACCAGCGTGAAGGCAAACTCGGTAAACAGGCTGCCGGTAAGGCCGCCCATGAAGCCGATAGGCGCAAACACCGCTATCAAGGTGGTGGACATAACGATGATCGGCCCGGCAAGTTCCCGTGCACCCAAAATCGCCGCCTGTTGCCGCGAGTGCCCTTCATCAAGATGGCGCTGAATATTTTCGAGCATGATGATGGCGTCATCCACCACCAGGCCGATGGCCAGTATCACCGCCAGCAGCGTGACGACATTGATGGAAAACCCAAATGCCAGCATAAAAATCCCGGCGCCGACAATTGACAGCGGAATGGCCACCAACGGAATCAGCAGCGAGCGAATGGCTCCCAAAAATAAAAACACAACCACCACAACAATGCCCAGCGTGATGATGAGCGTATGAATCACCTCGTTGATGCTGGCCTTGATGTACACGCTCGAATCGTACGCGGGAATGGCGTGAAGCCCGGGCGGCATGGCCTTCTTGATTTCTCTGAAGGCCACATGAGCCTCGTGCGCTACGGTAAGCGCATTGGCGCTGGGCGTAATGTTGATACCTATAAACGTTGCCGGGCTGCCATTGCTGTAGACTGAAGCGTTGTAATTTTGCGCGCCCATCTCCACGTCGGCGACATCATCAAGCCGCACGGGCACTCCACCGACATTCTTCACGATCAGCTGCTTGAATTCGTTGATGTTGCTCAGCGATGTCGTGGCGGTAATCACTGTGGCGATGTTGCGACCCTTGGTGCGGCCAATGGCGGAAATGTAATTGTCGTTGGCCAGCGCCGCGGCCACATCCGCCGGCGTCAGGCCGAAGGCGGCCAGCCGGTTGGGCTTGAGCCAGGCGCGCAGCGCAAAGCTGTTGCCGCTGGAGCCTGTGCCCGGCGGCAGAATCTGGGCCTGGCTCACGCCCGGCAACGATTGGAGCTTGGGTTGTACCACGCGAAGCAGGTAATCGTTGATCTGCTGCTGGCTCAAAGTGTCGCTTGAAAACGCTAGGTACATCAGCGCCAGGGTATCGCCGACGGTTTCGGTAATGACCGGAGCCTGCGCGGCGGGCGGCAGTTGATTGCGGACCTGATCCACCTTGGCCATTATTTGTGCGATGGCGGCGTTGGGGTCCTCGTTGAGTTTCATGTAAACCGTAATTGCTGAAGTGCTTTCCGAACTCGTGGCGGTCATATAGTCTATGCCGGGAGCCTGGGCAACCGCCTGCTCAAGCCGCGAGGTTATAAAGCCCTGCACCAGGCCCGGCGAAGCGCCCGGGTAAGCGGTGGACACCGTCACAACTGTATTGGTCATGTTCGGAAATTCGCGCACCGTCATGCTCATCCACGCGCGCACGCCCAATATCAATATCACCAGGTTAACCGAGGTGGCCAAAACCCAGCGGCGGATAAATATGTCTGTAAACTTCATGGGCACTCTTTTAGCTGCTGCCCTCGGCACGTTTGCCGCGGGCATGGTTCTTCATCGGCCGGTCTTCAAGGCTGTATTTTGTTGTTAACCACAAGACTCGCGCCGGGATACAGCTTAAGCTGACCCGCCGTAATAACTTCTTCGCCAAGCGTCAGCCCCGCCGGAACGCTGGTAACGCCGTGGCGCTGATCCCCCGGCGTTACCGCAACCTGCTTAAAGCCCAGCACTTGCTTTCCCTTGACCTCGGCGCGGGTTAAGACCGCCACATAATCGCCATAGGTGTTGTACGCAATGGCGGTGGAAGGCACCACCAACACCGCATGCTTCTTTCCCGTCAACAGTATGACATGGGCAAACATGCCCGGCCGCAGGAGGCCGCTTTTATTGGCCAGCTCAGCCCGCAGTTCAACATTCCGCGAAGCCACATCCACCGCGGAGGCCTCGGAGACAAGTTTGCCGGCAAATAAACGCCCGGGATAGGCATCTACCGAGGCGTGCACCACCTGGCCCATGACCACACGGCCCAGCTCGCGCTGCGGCACATAAAAATCAAGGTAAATCGGCTGCCATGCATTCAAGCTTACAATGGGCGTACCGGTGGAAAGGTACTGCCCCAGACTCACCTGCCTCAGGCCCAGTTTACCGCTGAACGGGGCGGAAATATCCAACTTTTTAAGATCAGCCTGATCTTTGCCGACTTGAGCCTCGGCGGTCTGCACGGCAGCTTTGTCTGTATCGAGCTGAGCCTGGCTGGTGGCATGATGCTGAATCAGGTTTTGCGTGCGCCGCAGGTTGGTGTTAGCCAGTGCAAGCGCGGCCATGTCGAGTTGAAGCTGTGCACGCTGCGTGGTGTCGTCCACGGTTACCAGCGGCTGACCTTTTTTAACGCTGGCGCCCGACTTAAAAAATATGCCTGTTACATTGCCCGCAATTTGCGCCGTTACATTCACGCCCTGCACCGCCGTGAAGGTGCCGACCGATTCAATCTCATCAGCCCATAAGGCGGAGGTTACCCTGCTGGTAGACACCGTAACCGGCGGCGCAGGCCTGTGCGAGAGCGCGTAGGAAATTTTTTTATTGATGAAGGCCTTAAAGCCGAAAATGGCCACGAGCAGGCCGCCCACAATAAGCAGCACAAGGATGCTTGCTACAATTCGCTTTATCATGGTGATTGCTTCCTTTTGTGGCTTGCCTGCCCAACCAGGCCCGCGGACTTGCGAGGGCTGCCGATTGCATCTTTATAGTGTTTGGGCCACCAGCCGCCGCCCATCGCTACAAACAGCGCCGCGGTATCTTGATAGCGCTGGGCCTGGGCAGTGACAACATTAAGCCGCGCACTCTGGTATTGCGTCTGGCTGGTTAAAAGCGTGAGATAGTCTATGGCGCCTGCCTTATACTGCCATTGGGCGAGCTTAAAGGCCTGCCGCGCCGCCAAATAAGAAGCCTGACTGTATTGCAGAGCTTCGGCATCGTTCTGCAGCGCCCGCAGTGCGTCGGCGACCTGGCCAAAGGCCTGCAGCACTACCACGCGGTATTGAGCTATCTGCGCCCGCAAGGCCGCCTCCTGCGCGCGCTTTTCCGCCCGGAGTATGCCGCCGTCGAACAGCGTTACCGAGGCGTTGGCCGCCACATCCCATATAAAACTTGAGGCATTAAAAAAATCCGCCGGCTTGTCATTTTCCAACCCCATGTTGCCGGTGAGTTGCACCAGTGGATACATCCGGGCAACCGCTTCGCCAACCTGAGCGTTTTGAGCCCGCAGCAGTGCTTCGGATGAGAGAATGTCGGGCCTCTGCCGCACCAGTTGCGACGGCAAGCTCACCGGAATACGGGTCGGCAGATCAAGCTGCGCCAGGTTTATTGCAGGTAGACGCGCCTGCGAGGGTATCTCGCCGAGAAGCGTGGCCAAAGCATGCTGCGCCACCGCCAGCCTTTGCTGCAACGGCGGCAATGTGGCCTCGGTTGCAGCCACCGTACTGCGCTGATTGATAACGGACAGTTCGTTGATAGCGCCAAGTTTATACTGATTCTGCAAAACCTTAAGTATGCGCCTCTGCGCCGCCACGAGGCGATGCGTGACCATAATTTGCCGACGCAGAGCCGCCGCCTGCAACGCGGTGATCACAGTGTTGCCTTCCAGCGTCAGATAGGCTTCCTGCAAATTGTGCAGGCTTACGTCCTGCGACGCCTTGCCCGCTCGGTACACCAGTCGGTTAAGGCCGAAAATATCGGGCGTATAACTTACCGTTACCTCACCGGTATAAAGCGAAAACTCCCGTGTGGCCCCGCCAAACTGCACGCCGCTGAACCGCTGCCGCTGCGCGCCGCCGGTCAGCCCCAACTGCGGAAAAAAGTTTCCCTCCACCGCTTTGAGGTTTTCATTCGATTCCTGCAGCGCCGCGATCGCGGCATCCAGCGTAGGACTGTGCGATACCGCGGTGGTCACCAACTGATTAATGCGACGCGAATGAAATAATTTCCACCAGCGACGCTCAATGGGTTTGCCCACGGCAAACTGCTGCTGCGCCCCCGCTTTACCTACCCCCTTAACAGCCGCGAGCTTTTGCGGCTGTTTGCCGGCCGTATACGTTTTAACCGCCGGCGCTTTGGGCACCGCGAGTTTTGGCTCAAACGAGCAGCCAGCCAGCAGGCCCAGCAGAGCCGCCAGCCACAGCGAGCCAAAGAGCGACATATTGATACGGCGGCTAATCATTTGACTTGAGAATGCTCCTGCGGGCTTTGGTCAACCGGGCACGGTTCATCATAACCGTAGTTTCGCGGCAACCACACAACACCGGCTGTACCGCTGATGGTCAACCCCACAAACATGCCGCACCTTCAACACAGCTTACGGGCGGCACCAATTCAGTATAGTACTAAACTAAATACACGAATGCAACCGCCACCATCAAAACGGCTCGCCAGGGGTCTGCCAATAAATCTGGCGTCGGGCCATGCCGAATCATACCAAGCGGCATTTGCGCTGCAAAAACGTGGGTTAT
>JBMFVX010000092.1:0-12343 GCA_049965775.1 Phycisphaerae bacterium | reverse complement strand
AACGGATTCCTAAAAACGGCGCCATTGTATCCTTAACGCCAAAAGCCCCCTTGTCCAATTCCGACTGAAGCAAGACACCCATTGGATTGGCGGAGATTCGGCCAAGGGTGAAATTTACGGCTGGGCGGCTTGGGCGGATGACAACGCTATCATGACGCTGCGCAATCCAACGGCCAAGTCCGCAATATTTACGATTCATCTCCGTCGCATGTTGCAGTTACCTGCTGGCCAAACCAACGGTTATGTGTTTACCAGTCCGCAGATGCCGCGGAAGGCGCAAAAAACATTCGACATTCGAGCGGGCAAACCATACCGCATAAAACTGATGCCGTTTGAGGTCAAAGTCCTACAGGGGCATGCCCAGATGACTTCCAAGAGCAACAATTCCGTCGGAACCGCCGAGAAATAGTGACTAGCCTGCTTACTGTTACCGGCATATTAGAGATTTGCAGTGCGGAGCCTTGGCCTGCAAGTTTCCGTCAACTCGACTGCATGGTACTGCGCGTATTTAAGACCAAGCCGCACCAGAAAACCCCAAGCATCCGTATGTATATTCCAGTAATATTCCAAAAATTATTTTGGCAATTATAGGGTTGACGTTTGGAAACAGGGTTTTTATCGTAACAGGCATTATGCCGATTGTATTGTGGTATTGCTTTAAGTAGTAATCATGGTTATATAGTTGGTATATAAAAAAGGAAACTAGGAAATAAATGGTCATTAACAACGTTTTGTAATAGTTGATCGTAACAGTGACTTGGCAATATGGGCCGCCCCAAAGGACCTCAAATGGAGTGTAACCAAATGCGCATCGGTCAAACAGCATCTCCCGCACGGTTGGCGGCAATCGGGATGGTATTTGTTTGTGCAGCCGTCGGCTTAACGAGGTTGCAAGGCCTGTACGGCAAGGATGTTGCGCCGTCGGTTGCCGGCAGCAGCGCCGCGCCGTCATCCAACGGTGACCATGCAGCTTTTGCGGAACACTTTTTGCAGATGCTGGTAATGAATCCCGTTCAGCTTCGGAACGATGGCCTTTTTTGGCGGCCCGCATACATGAAGGTGGCTAAGTTGTATAAGGCTGGCCATTATCGTAGAGCGCTGGCGCAGTTTTACAGCTACTACTTACAGAAGTTCAGCACACCCGAAAAATATGGGCTTCCATCAGCTTTGGCAAATCCATCGGCTGCATGGGGCACGCCGCCGTTTTGGACCGTAGCCTCCATATTTGATCCCAATACGCCAAGGAGCGCTGTTATTGCCGCCGCAGATGATATTTTGCAGGGCAAGGTGAATTTATTTGGCACCGTTGTAAACGTAGGCCCGCCGGGAACAGTAAATTGGAACTATCCCTTTCCTGCCGGGCAAAAAGTGCCGGGCCAGTTGACCTTGGCGCAGCTTCGAGAATATCACGGTCAGGTCCAGCCCAACGTTCAACTCACCACACTGTCCGCATTTAATCCGCTGGTTCAGGCCTACCTTATCACGCGCGATCGCAAATATGTAACCGCCTGGGCAGATTACCTGCGCGATTGGCTCAGCCATTGCAGCTATTTTAAACAGCTAAACCCGCTGCTGGTACCGGACGGCATTAACGCAGCCTGCGGTGGCAGTGCCATTCGCTTCATGCGGTTGCTTCAAGCCGTCGGCAGTTGTGACCCCGAGATTCAAACCGACATTCCGCCGCACTTATTCGCCGGAGTGCTGGCCAAAATGTACACGCAGCTTATTCTGCCGACCATCACCTACATTCGATCCAACACGCATAACTGGACTCCAGCTTCGGCAACCGGTGTTATTAATCCCATGGTGTTTGACGAGTTTGCGGCCTCTCATGGTTTGTTCCGTGAAATCATTCGCCGCTCCATCGAAAGCGTTGCATCCACCGAAGCACTGCGCGATGGCTCTGAAACACAGCAGGACCCTTGGTACGATCAATCAGACTATGATCACATATGGTGGGCCAACCGGCTGATGCAAACGCACTCTATGAATGTGCCGGGATGGCAGCAGGCTTTGTGGCAGCGCCGGGTTGTTAGCAATATTTATTTTCAGAGACTTGTGCAGCGGCTGATGCGCCGCAAAGTCACCTTCTTGATTCACCTGCAAACATCGCAGGGGCAGTGGCCTATTACTTTTCGTGGCGACAAACGCAGTGCCATGCCGCCGTCCTATTTATACTCTCCGCAGGCGTATCAAAACCCGGTCAATTTTGCCATTATGCAGGCAATTTACAATCCAACCTCCGGCATTGTGCCGCCCTATACCAGTGAATGGTTCCCCTATTGCGGGCTGGCCATCATGCGCGATGGCTGGAAGCCCACCAGCGGCTACGGAGCGCTCTTCTGCTCGCCGCATCCGGGAGCCTACGGCGGCTATCGAAGCCGCAGCGATAACAATAGTTTTGGCCTCAACGCGTATGGCCAAGACCTGCTCGTTAACAACACTACCGGGCATTATATGTACCCGACATCGCCCATCACGGTTGATGGCATGAACCAGTTCTTTCATGCGGGCGTCTATAAGGTGCCTTCGCCATCGGGCCATAAGGTTTTTGAGGTAGTTGCCTGGTACAAGCCCGCGCCATGGCGCTGGTATGCCTCGAAAGAATTTAATTTGGCTGAGGGTGTGTACAGCGGGCGATGGGGCAGTTTGCACCACCCGCGCACCGTTGCCGGCCTCTACGGCCCGGACCAAAGCATGCAAGGCACGCTTACCCGCTCGCAAACTTTTGGTGGTATTACCTATCAGCGGCTTGTAATGCAAGTGCGGCCGGAGCAATTATGGATTGTCACCGACCGCCTTTTAACCAAAGCCGCCCATACCTACACACAAATTTGGCGGCTACCGGTAACTCCGGGTGGAATGCCGGCTTTTGAGCCGCAAAACATTCACATCAACATGGCACGGCGGTCTATCACGACCCACCAAGGTATGACGCCGCTGCAACACCAGCTTGAACCCAAAGGCTGGAAGGCGCCCAAGTGGCAACAGGTAGCCATGGCCAATGTGGCTTTGTATCAGTTTACGCATGCGGACATTTCGTACTCGTCGCGCATTCGTAAAATGCCGCTCTTCCATTACAAAAACATTGTTCGATTAGGTGCCAACGGTTGGGAGCACATTGCGGTCAAGTGGAAAGGCGATGGCAATCAGCAGATTGTCACGGCCATTCTGCCTGCCAAGCCAGGCGCTGGCAAAGCCGGACGGTTCAAGAGCATTAAGCAAATTACCAGCGGCGCCGCTGGGGTAGGCTTTAAGGCTGTGTTGCCCGATGGCAAGGTCGTGGTGTATTTGTCGTCGCCAAAGCCCGGTGACACGCTCACTTATGGTGCTGTTCAATTGACCGGACAAGCCTTGCTTTTGGCGGGCGATCAAGGCATGGCATTGAATTGCCGCACACTGACCATCAACGGCAAGGTCATCAATCCCGGCCGAAGCAATTTCGCTTTTGACTTACGCGATGGCTTGCTTGCGGCCGTAAAGCCCATTTACCGCCCAATTGAGCCGGTGCAAATAAGTCCGAACGTCAATGCCTTTAGGCACAGCCTGAAGGTTTCGTTGAGTACGCCAACTCCGGGTGTGCAAATTCGCTATACAACCGATGGCACAACTCCCACGCCGCATTCGATGCTGTATACCGCACCTTTTACCCTTACCCATACCGCCCTTGTGCAGGCACGCGCTTACCGTCCTGGCGTAACGCATAACCCCTACCAGACCAGTGGCACTGAAGGCACGCCTGTGATTCAGGCATTGTTTCACCGGGTGTCGGAAGTTGCCGCATTACCGGCGTGGACCATCCATCGCTCCAAACCGGGTGCGGATTGTCAGTACTATCAGGCAAACTATCAACAGTTATGGTTGAACCTTCGCAACTTAACACCACAAAAAACCGGTGTGGTCAGTAAGCTCTGGGATATGGCCTTCATTCCTGCGGATAATCCACCGGTTGGCGCTGCTTTGGCTCCCCGTCAAAAGTATTATGCGCTGGTCTATCACGGCTATTTAAATTTGCCCGCCACCGGCATGTACACGTTTTACGCGCCCAAGGCGTATTACACCCCGAGCACAGACCCCGGTTATCGCCTGGAACTTTTTGTAGGGCCAGATCGGGCCGCGCCAAATGGCATGATGCGGTGGCACGCTTCTGAACGCGTACATGCTTTCGGAACTTGGACCGTTGCCTTGGCCAAGGGGTTGCATCCATTTAAAATTGTATATATAGACTACCGACGCGACTCGGCCAAGTTACTCAACCGCAAAGGTCTCGCACCTTATATTTGGCCGGGTGTTGCTCCCCATTTGGATGTGTCGGGCCCGAATGTGGCGCGGCAGCGTATTCCAGCCGATTGGCTCTGGCACTGAAAAGATCGCCACGGAATGACCGCTGCTGGTATGGTGGCGGCAATAGATAAAGGTAGCAAGTATGGCTTAAAGATTGAGGGCTATTATGTACTGCCAATCACCATGAAAATGGTTGCGTTGTGAGTTCATGCATTGCATCCTCGAATCTGATGTTTTTCTGTCAAGTGGATGCTTCTGACAATTTAAGAGGCTGATGGCCTTCAGGCCTTTGATCATAGCCATCTTGGCAATCCAGTTCTTAATGGATTGATAATCGCGAGCCGGCTCTCCACGGGGGAAGCATACGCGTTAACCTAAAATAGAAAATTGCCGGAACCAGCGGATCCAAGACAAACGCCTCCCCGCATTATCCCTGGATTATCAAGGTTTGTCATGGTGAATTCACCGATCCGGTTCGCTGTTCGCTTAAGTTAACAGCTATGCCACTGGAGGTTTTGAGCAACCGCTTATCAGATCGCCAACTTTTAATCAGGACTGTCCAGAGTAAAAAAACGCTCGTAATTATTACGTGCCGTGTGGCAGATCTCATTGGGGCAACGTTGATCTTTAACGGCGGCAACCTGCATAAAAGCCGTGCTGACAAAAACATGGCTCCAAAAAAATACCAGAATTACTTTGCCCGAGCATCCGTGAATCTAAAAAAGTATTGGCTGTGTGGTATAGGGCGAATTGCCTTTGGGGGAATTGCACTACGGCTGCGCAGGACGAGTTGGCTTGCCGGATTCAGCCGGGCTAACCGTTCACGAAGGAGGTGTTGCCGGGCTTGACGCCTGCACCGCAAATGTGCCGCCGCTTCAAGTTATACCGCTGTGGCGAAAACCGCAGCCAAGCAGCACGGCCATCAACGGTTGCTCCATCCTATTGTATGCGCGCTAAATATCGGTGAGAACCGAGGAGAATTTGTAAGCTCCTGAAGCCACCGCAAAAATCGCATGGTTGCCCTCCCACTTGAGAAAGCGGATATGAGGACGTTGGGCATTAATAGCCTTTGCTCCTTCGCGCACAAGGTTCAAGTCGCGTGCGGGAATTGCTACCTGCGCTGTTGTGTTCGGCGGCAGGGCTATATTCCAGTGGAAATGCGAGCCTTTTCTACGCCACTCGCTTTTGATTGTTCCATACATGGACTGGTGATAAGCGGAAACCGAGGTTAATTGCCGAAAGTTGTGGGGCCGCATCACTATTTGTTTGAATCCCGGGGAGGCTTCGAGTGGGCGGATGCCGGCGATGCTTTCGTGGAACCACGCCGCGAAACCGCTCTGCATTCCGTGGTTGTATGAACAGTTAATCTGCGGCTGATTCAACGGTGTATTGTATTGCACTTCCGGCCAGGTGGTATCGCCACGGGAAAGCATGTAGCCGTAACTCGGATAATCTATCTTCTTCATCATGCGATAAGTCAGCTCATCGTAGCCGTGGTCGTTGAGCAGTGTATAAAGAGGCCGGGAACCCAAAATGCCGGTATCCGCATGGTTGTGCTGGGCCTTAATTTCATCAGCCAGGGCGGCGGCCACGGCTGATTTGTGTTTGTCTGGGACCAGATCAAATCGCAGGGCTACAGCATTGGCGGTTTGCGAACCATATCCGTTCGTGTGTGGTTGATAGAAGGTTTTGTGAAAAGCTGCTTTAACGATGGCCGCCTGCCGCCTAAACCATTTTTCGTCATCGCTGTGGCCGAGCATCGCGGCGGTTTTAGTCATGATGGTAAGGCTGGCATATTGCAAAGCAGTGGAAGTTAAGGGTACCGGACATTTGGGGTTGGCGCCGCCGATGCCGGGGGGGCACCAATCGCCAAAGCCATATTGTACGATGCCGTTTTTGCTTACCTCGGCCGAAGCGACATAACGCACCCAGCGCTTCATATGCGGATATTGCCGGCCGAGCGTGGAGGCATCCCCGTAGTACAGGTAGATAAACCATGGCAGCGCCACCAATGCCGCACCCCAATCAGGATTGGCCTGATCGCACAATCGGCGACCGGCGGCAATATTGCAGGGTAAACCCGGCGATGCGGGTTTCTGCCAGGGCGTAATTCCGCCGCGCCCCAGCGTGGTGTCCATATCGTCGGCGAGCTTGTTAAAAAGAGGCGCCAGATGGTAATTATAGATTGCGGCCTGCCCGTAAATTTCCATATCCCCCATCCAGGCGCACTTTTCGCGCTGCGGGCAATCTTCGGTAATGCTGTGCATATTGCTTGCCAGCGTCCAAAGCGAGGTGCGATAGATGCGGTTAAGCAGCGGATCGGAACATACAAAATCACCTCTTTTTTCAGCAGCCGTGCGTAGCTGTATGCCTTGCATAAAGCTCGGCGCGGGCTTGCGCTTTAATCCGGCGACTTCAACAAACCGAAAGCCATGATAGGTAAATCGCGGACGCCATTGCTCGCCTCCGCCTTTACAAACGTAAATCTCGGTCTGGACGACGCCGGTGGCGTAAACTCCGGTCGTCGAGGGGTCAATTTCAGTGCCGCCGGGCGCCAGAATTTCCGCCATGCGAAGGGTAATTTGTGTGCCGGCTGGTTCATTAAGAGTCAGGCGCACGCACCCGGCAAAGTTTTGACCCAGATCAACAATCCATTTTCCACCGGAGCTGGCAATGATCCGCTTTGGCTTGATGGTATGGGTATCTTGAATGCTTTGTATCATCTGGCTTTGCAATTGGAGCGTTGGGGCCTTTCGTATCCGTGCTGATTGCCAATGAGAGTCATCGAGGCCGGGTTGATTCCAGTCAGGAATTTCGAGCCGGGCGTCATAAGTTTCACCGGCGTAAACGTTGTCAAAAAGCACGGGTCCTGTGGTGGCGCGCCATGTGGAGTCGGTGGCAATGGTTTGCACCGAGCCATTCGCATATTCCACAATGCACTTTGCCAAAAGCACCGGCTCACCCCAGGCGAGCCAGGGGCCCCACACAATATTTTGGCCGAAAAAGCCGTTGCCTAGCATGACGCCAATGGCGTTATCGCCGGTACGCAGGGCCTGGGTGAGATCGTGCACAACATAAAATGCACGGGCATCGTACGTGGTCATACCGGGATCGAGCTGCTGCGTTCCGATGCGAGCACCATTGACATAGAGTTCATGATAACCCAAACCGCAAATATACATTCGCGCGCGGGCGATCGGTTTGCTGATGGAAAAGGCTTTTCGAAACAGGGGTGAAGCAAAGGCCTTCTTTTGGGAGGGGGCTTTCATGGTGCTGGTTTGCCACGGGCGGAATACCAAAGGAGAGTTACGGGTATCTTTCGCCAATTCAATCCATTGGGCAGGCTGCCAATCTGTTGGGTTAAGCATTCCCATTTCCCAACGAGCCGGCGCGGCCCATGAGCTGGCGGTGTGCTGAGCGTTCCACGTGCGCAGCGTCCAAAAATAGCGTCCTGCAGCTATTAAAGCCGGGCCGCCATATGGAACCAGAACGTTCTGATCAGATTTGCAATAGCCCGAATCCCAGACATCCGCCTTACCGGGTTGGAGCAGCGCCGCATCCCGTGCCACCAATATCTGATAACCGGTTTGACGCTCACCCCGCTGAGATGAACCAAGCATCCAGCTTAACCGCGGATGCCGAACATCTACACCAAGAGGATCCACCAGATACTCGCAGGTGAGATTGGTTGGTGCGTCATTTTGGTGTTGTGTATTGCGGGCATCTGCGCGCACGGCGTTGCCGCCCACAATGGCCATGGCCGCGGTTTTGATTACATCACGGCGCGACACTGTCACTGACGATTTGGTTGTTACTTTCATGATACCCCTTAAGTTATAACCGACGATATTCAGCGTACAAACGGTACGGCACGATGGAGGCAGAAAGAATGCGAGCCGGTCTGTTGACCGCGCGCAGGCACAGGGCGATCACATTTTTGCCCTGGCCGCGGGGTTGCAACCAGCATTCGGGCAGATAATACTCTCTTTGGCCGCCATCTTGCCAGAAACGGCCATACTCGTGTCCGTTAAGATAGATAAAGCCTGTCCCAACCGCCTGGATCTTGAGACACCAAGGCACCCAGATATCTTCTGGTACCTTTGGCAAATCAAAATCCATGCGGTGCCAGGAAAGCAGGTGAGGCTGGACCGAACCGTTTGGGCCTTGCGGTAGTGCATACGAACGCCAGTGCCGGTCGTCAAAATCGGCTTGATGCCAGCGGCGCTCCAAGCCGACCGGAGCGGCAGCAATTTCGAGCGGTCCGACAAGGTGCGACATAGCTTCGGCGGATTGGCGCGATGTCAATTTTACAAGCCCAAGGCCACCGCGGTGCCCGCCGTTTTGTACGAGCACGGCGATACTGTTGGAGCCCGGTTGTAGAGCTTTTGCGGCATCAAACGCCCAGACTTGCGACCAGTGATTGGTGGAGCCAAAGAGTTGGTTATTAACAAATACCCAGCCTTTGTCGGCAACGCGGGTGAGCACCAGTTGTGTTCGGTGCGACTGAATATCTTTTGGCGTCAACACCACCTGACAGCGAAAGACCGCCCAGGAGTTGGGTGCAAGTTGTGTAGCGGAATGGTCGCTTCTGCAGACGGTTTTGTGCCAACCGGCGGTGGATACATTTTGGATGGTGTCTTCGACGTGCCGAGTGTTCTTGGGCGGTGCAATACGCTTGAGTTGCCAGTGTTGCAACAATCGCTGGTCGTCATCGGTGGTGTTCAATGACAAGTCAAAAATACCGTAAAGCTTTTCCATCGCCATGCCGCCGTTGGCATGCCCGCGATTTTCGTAAACTAAAAGAGCGTTATGGAGACCCGGTGCACATGCGGCTTCTGGTTTAAACACACAGGCAGCTTCGCCGCTGCCGGAATCATACAGCAGTTTGTCGTCGAGCATGGCGGTAGCCGTGTCGTGCAAGGCAACGCTTGCTACAAGCGCAGCGAGCAACTTTTGTTTTGGCTGCGGCGGAAGCTTTAAACCCGCGCGGTAATAGTTAAACCCGCTCTGGTAATAGCCCAGGTCAGCTAAAGATTGACCCGGCTTGACAGGCCGCCATTGCGTTGGCGTCGGGTCTACCGCCGTACGGCAGTAGGCTATTTCGACCGGATCCGGTAAGAATCTGCTCGGTCGTTTCATGGCGGGGAGGTTCTCCGGGAGCCATTTGGCCTCGGCGGCGGATGATGCCGCAGGCGGAAAGTAAAGAATTTTTGCCCCAAACTTTTTAAGAGAATAGTGGAATCTGACCGCCTGTAAGCGGCCTGCGGTAACTGTCGCCTGACCCGAACGGGGTTGGCCCTCGCTGATTTTTCGGACAAAAACGTATATGCCGCCATCGGGCACCTCGCGGGCCGCAATGCCTACGTCGGCATGCTCACTGGTGGCCGAGGTTTGAACCTCATGTGACCGGGCAAGGTCAGGTCCGTGCCGTTTCAGCATGGTGCCCAGTGCTTGAACGCGTAAGTATTTGTCGCCCACGCCGCCGTTTTCGCGAATGGGAGCGCTGTAATCATAGGATGTTGCAATGCTGCGTGCCGGATGACCGCCAAAGTTGGTGCCTCCGAAGAGCATATAAAAGTTAACTATTGTTACGCCTTTCTGGAGGCAAAATAAGGTGAGGTTGTTGATTTGCTCCGGTCCGATGCCTGGCCCATAGTGGTCTTCGTCGGTGCGCAGGTACGGCGTGTCATAAACGGTGGAAAACCACCCGCCTTGGAGTTCGGCAGTCATCAACGGTGCATCAGGCTGGTTGCGGCGCATGGCGGCGATTTTCGGCTGGATATTACTTACGTGAGCCCGCGGATAAAAGTCCATCGTGTCAAAAACCCGGTGCAATTGCGACCGCTGCGCATGGAGTACGCAGTTGCCCCAGTTGATGAAAAGCGGCACCTCAATGCCATTGTGCAACGCTCCGTCAACGAGCGATGCGACATACCTGCGTTTCACATGGAGGGGCATTGCTGGAAAGTCATATTCGTTTTCAACCTGAAACAGCAGCACGCCCGGCTTGCCGATCGGCTGTCGAGTTAATTGATGCGGGGCGATAACAGGGCAGACAGCGTCATACCAGTGCCGACTCCATGCCATGAAGGTGGGATTGTCGCTGCGCAGCCACTCTCCACTGAACCCACGTGGTTTATACGTCAGGAGCCACTGTGGAAAGCCGCCCGTATCCCATTCCGCGCAGATGTAGGGGCCTGGTCTGATGGTGACATAAAAACCGAAGTCGTCTATCGCCATCCGAAGCCAATCATCAAGATCGTTTAAGCGAACCTGCGAAAAGTCTGAAAGCGAAGAGGGTTGCTGCGTTTCGCTGATATTCCATGGCACGTAGGTTTGAACGGTGTTGAAACCAGCCTGCTTTATCTTTTCAAAGCGGGCACGCCACAGCGGCTTGGGACAGCGGTAGTAATGAAAACTCCCGCCGTAGAGAAAAAATGGTTTATCTTCCACAAACAACGATTGCCCATCGTAGCGAATGCGGTGGGGCTGAAAAAATGGCCGCTTTGTCGGGATTTCGGTCGTCGCCGCAGACGATGCGCGGCCCCGTAACGGCACGCCTGCCGCCGAGCCCAGCAGCATTAATTTTAAAACGTCGCGACGGGGCATGTCTGCGGCATTGTTCATCGGGCTGGCTCCTTAGATCGTCTCCCAGAGCAGCGTTAAGTTGGCGGGGGAGACACCGCCGCCGATTAGTAGCATATACCAAAGTCTGCCAAGTTTGCAGCCGCGTGGTGTTGTACCTTGTACCAGAGTAGAATTTTCACTACTTAGCCGAAGTAGAAGTGTCACCCACAAGTCTGCTGTATGCCAAGCGGAATGGAAGAACGGCCCGGAGGGTCGGGCGAGGCGGCGGTGTCCAGGGTCGGCACTGATTTCGGTCGCAACTTCGCTCCTCCCTGCGCCTACGCCGAGCCTGCACATCGCTGTTTTATCTCTCGCAGGGCGGCATGCTTTTTGGCCTTCTCTGCGGCGCGGCTCCTCGGAGTACCATCTGCCTCAGGTACGCTGACGCCACCGCTACTGGAGGCGTGCCAAAAATTCCCGGCGCGCGCCGGGATCGCAACCCGGCGATTACTTGGACAGGCTCCTTGCACAATCGGGGCTGCTTGATAGCGTGCCAATCGCCCGAACTTACCCCGGCAAAGGTCCGCTGCCAAAGCATTTGATTCAAACCCCACAACATCCTACTATGGGCTTGGCGGGCAACCGCCGACATGGCGCCGCGTCTGACTTGGGCATGGCAAAATACGAACCCGCGGCCCCTAACCGGGCGCACAGGAGGTTTTAGTCGCATGAGTACACCCACCGCAGCAAAGCCGCTGCCCCGCACCGGATTGGCCGATGTTCAAGGCTCCGCCGACCAGCGAAATGTCGCCATAGACAAAGTCGGCGTTAAAAATGTGCGCTACCCCATTACGCTTAAGGAGTGCGGCGGTGGTGAGCAATCCACCATTGCCTCGATTAACCTGTACGTGTCGCTTCCCAAGCATAAGAAGGGCACGCACATGAGCCGCTTTCTCGAAATCTTAAACCACCATCACCGTTGCATTACGCCGGCACAAATCATTCCCATCCTCCATGAAATGAAAACCCGCCTCATGGCCTCCGATGCACACATTGCCATGAGTTTTCCGTACTTTATTGAAAAGTCTGCCCCGGTTACCGGCGCCCGCGGCCTGATGGATTACAACTGCACCTTTGAAGGTTCAAGCAACGGCAAGGATGACTTTATCCTTGAAGTTAAGGCACCGGCGACATCGCTGTGCCCCTGCAGCAAAGAAATATCCGCCCGCGGAGCGCACAACCAGCGCTGCGAAATCACGGCTCGCGTCCGATTTACCGGCCTGCTCTGGATTGAAGACCTTGTAAACATCATGGAAGCCGCCGCCAGCGCACCGGTTTACGCCGTCCTTAAGCGCCCGGACGAAAAATTCGTCACCGAGCAGGCCTACGACAACCCCAAGTTTGTCGAAGACATCATCCGCGATTTGGCCATCGGCATGGAGAACGACCCGCGCATCACCTGGTACAGCATTGAAAGCGAAAACTTTGAATC
>JBMFVX010000091.1:0-12494 GCA_049965775.1 Phycisphaerae bacterium | reverse complement strand
GCGTTGCGCGATCCATCCTCCTTATTATCGGACAATAACCACAAATGGTATCAGTTATTTATTTACAGGCCCTAAGGCTCGGCCAGTTTGTTTAAATCGCCGCAATGGCGAAGGTTCGTGTGATTTGGAAAGGAACGGTTTTATGAAACATCTTACAACTTACGGTTATGCCCTTGGGTTGGCAACGGCTGTTGCCATGCCCTTTGCCTCTGCAGCCCACGCCACGGTTATCGGCCCGGGCACCGGGATCACCACCAACACTCTCGACTCAGGCGGCACGCGAACGAATATTGATCTTTCCTATGCATCTACTCTTGCAGCAGGCCGCTACACCTCCACCAGCTTTTCCTTCGAGGCGGAGGCTGTGGGTGATGTCCAACCATTCCTCGCGATACTCTCGTCAGGAACCGCCGGTTCCAGCAATGCAGTCTACCAACTGATCGCGGTGGGCAGCGACAATAACATCGCAAGCAGTGCCGGTTATGGTCTACATACGGTCGCCTTTGGTCCAGCCGATACATTTACCGTCCCGATTGGGGGCGAACAGGTGTTTGCTGGATTTACTGGTACAACAGGCAATAATCCGGTGCCGCTCGACAACGGAACTGGAGCCGATGCGCATAATCCTCCAGCATTCCCCAACTCAGACTTTGTCGTTGGCGGCACGCTTCCCAGTTTCTCTTATCCGAATCTGCCACGTGAGTATGCGTTTGCCATCACGGTGGCCGCGCCGGAACCAACGCCGCTCGCACTTATTGGCTGTGTCACGGCTGGTTTATTGCTGTTGCGGCGAAAACGGAAAGCTATCTGAAACTAATGCTCTGATATGTACAGTTGGCCTGATTAAGCTTTGCGCAAAGTGTCAACAAAATCACTGGCTCATGCTCCCGCTCTGAGCCTTCGCTCGGCGAGGGGGCCATGCTAGCCATCTCTGCCGGCTCGCAGCCGCTTGACCTCGCTGCGTATCTTTTTACCGGTCAGTCGGCGCTCTTTTGATGCCCGCGTAGGCTTCGATCGTCGCCGCAGTTTTGGCACAACCAGAGCCGCACCGATCAGGGCTTTGAGCCGCTTAAGGCACTCCACGCGGTTGGCCTCCTGCGTGCGGGCCAGTTCGCTGACTATCAATATTTCGCCGGCGCTATTGATGCGGCGGCCAGCCAGCGCAATGAGCCGCTGCCTCGCTGCATCTGAAAGGCCATGAATCACCTCGGGCCGAATGCGCAACTCCGTCTTGGAATTGACTTTGTTGACATTTTGGCCGCCCGGCCCGCTTGATCGCGAAAATGCGAATCGCAGCTCTGCGCGGTCAGTCCATATATCTCCCGACAATCTGATGCCGGGAACCCATGATTCAATTTGCGCCATCAATTCATTATACACTATAGCGGCCTTAAATTCATGGTTTTGACGGGAGCGCCATCATGGCCGGATCTCTCGCATCAAGCCAAGGGTAGCGTATATCCGATAACAACAGGGCCGGCTTGCCCGGCAAGACAAGCACCCGCAGCGAGATTATAGTGGTGCCGGCGACAGCAGGGGTGCTGTCGGCTCATTTGCGGAGATCATTCATGAGTCAAAACGAATCGCGCCGGGCGCTCATTACCGGCATCACCGGGCAGGATGGCTCGTACCTCGCGGAACTGCTGCTCGCCAAAGGCTACGAAGTGCATGGAATTATCCGGCGGTCCAGCAGCTTTAACACCGAACGGCTCGATCATATTTACCAGGACCCGCACGAAAGCAACGCCCGTCTGCACCTGCACTACGGCGATTTAACCGACGCCTCGTGCCTGCGCGACGTGCTTACCAAAAGTAAACCGCATGAAATTTATAACCTTGGCGCCCAGTCGCACGTGCGCGTGAGCTTTGACCAGCCCGTGTACACCGTACAAACTGACGCTCTGGGCACGCTTATGATGCTCGAAGCCATTCGCGATGTGGGCCTGCCTATACGGTTTTATCAGGCCTCCAGCAGCGAAATGTTCGGTAAAGTTGTTGAAACCCCCCAAAAAGAAACCACACCCTTTCATCCACGCAGCCCCTATGCCTGTGCCAAGGTTTACTCATACTGGCAGGTGGTGAATTACCGCGAATCTTATGGCATGTTTGCCTGCAACGGCATTTTGTTTAATCACGAATCGCCGCGCCGCGGCGAAACGTTTGTAACCCGCAAAGTCACGCGTGCTGCCACACGCATAAAACTGGGTCTGCAGCAGCATTTGTACATGGGCAACCTCGACGCCAAACGCGACTGGGGCTTTGCCGGCGATTATGTTGAGGCGATGTGGCTTATGCTCCAGCAGCCGCAACCCGACGACTACGTCGTGGCCACCGGCGAGACCTACTCGGTTCGCCAATGGATTGAAACCTGCTTTGGCCTGCTAGGCCTCGATTGGCAAAAGCACGTGAAGATTGACCCCAAATATTTCCGCCCCGCCGAGGTGGACCTTCTGCTCGGCGACGCCTCCAAGGCCCGCGCCAACCTCGGCTGGACACCTAAAACCAACATGCAGGCCCTGGCCAAAATGATGGTGGAGCACGACCTCAAACTCGCCGAGCGCGAAAAACTCATTCATACGCACCTTGGCACAAAAGCCTGAAGTCTCTTTTGCGGGAACGCACCTCATGAAATATCTGATCACCGGCGGCGCCGGATTTTTAGGCGGGTTTGTCATCGCGGGCCTCAAACGCAGCGGCGTTGAAGCCGGCGACATCATCGCGCCGCGCAGCAAAGATTGCGACTTTACCCGTCAGCAGCCAACCGAAGATTACATTGCCGCCCACAAGCCCGATGTCATCATTCACCTTGCGGCCCGCGTGGGCGGAATCGGCGCCAACCGCGACAACCCCGGCTATTACTTTTACGCCAATGCCGCCATGGGCCTGCACCTCATGGAAGCTGCCCGGGTTAACCGCGTTAAAAAATTTGTGCAGGTGGGCACCATTTGCGCTTATCCGAAGTTTACGCCCGTGCCATTTAAGGAAGAGGACCTTTGGCAGGGCTACCCCGAAGAAACCAACGCCCCCTACGGCATTGCCAAGAAGGCGCTGCTGGTGATGTGCCAGGCCTACCGGCAGCAATACGGCCTGAACGCCATTTACCTGCTGCCCGTTAACTTATATGGCCCACGCGACAACTTTGACCTGCACAGTTCACATGTTATTCCGGCTCTGGTTCGCAAATGCCTGGAGGCCGCCGCCAACAAAGCCGGGCACATCAGCGCCTGGGGCACCGGCAAGGCGTCACGCGAGTTTTTATATGTTGAAGATGCGGCCGGAGGCATTGTGAAAGCCACGCTTAACTACAACGAGCCTGAGCCCGTAAACCTTGGCGCGGGCTTTGAAATTACGATCCGCGATTTAACCGAGCTTGTCGCCCGTTTGTGCGACTTTAAGGGCCGCATTGAATGGGACGCCACCAAGCCCGACGGCCAACCGCGCCGCTGTCTCGACACCAGCCGCGCCAAGGCCAAGTTTGGCTTTGTGGCTCAAACCTCACTGGAAGACGGCCTTAAAAAAACCATCGCGTGGTACCGTGCCAATGTGCTGGGCCGGTAAAGGCCGCACAGGCCCGCTCGCCACGATCCCAAAATGGCCTTACTCCGCGCTGGGCGTCGTGTTGGTTTCCAGCGCCCGTTCGATTCGGCGGTCAGGTATAAGCCATATCATCGCCACCAGCATGTAAATGCCGATGGATATCCATGGGCATACATACGCCGCCGCAATGGCCACAACATAAGCCGCCATTGAGAACTTACCCTTGCGGTCGCGGCCGATGGCTCCGGCGAGAAATGAAGCGTTACCCTGCCGGCGGATAATCGTCCATTGCAAAATGACGTAGGCGATGGCGCAAAACACCATCACTGTTCCATAGGTTGCGGTAGGGACGGGGGCAAAATGATTTTCGCCCATCCAGCCGGTGACAAACGGTATCAGCGAGAGCCAGAACAAGAGGTGCAGGTTGGCCCACATAATGCCGCCGCTGACTTCCTCGACTGCATGAATCAAATGATGGTGGTTGTTCCAATAGACGCCCACAAACACAAAGCTCAGGGCGTAGTTAAATAAAATCGGTATTTCCGGCTGAAGCGAGGCAAGACTTGTGCCGCGCGGAATGTGCAGGTCGAGCACCATAATCGTGATGATGATGGCGATAACACCATCGCTGAATGCCTCGAGCCGGTTCTTTTTCACAAGGTTGTTCCCAGTGGTTTTTGCCCATGGCCCGTATGCCGCGCTGCGTTACCCCTGCACAAATTTTGCAATGCGGTCAATGCCTTTGTTAATGTTGTCCATGCTGGTGGCGTAGCTGAGGCGAACGTGGTCGTTAAAGCCGAAATCGTTGCCCGGCACGACCGCCACATGCGCTTCGTTAAGCAGTTCAGAAGCAAACTCAACTGAATCGCGGCAGACTTTTTGTTTTGGGCCGATGGGCTTGTTGAGCAGCGCCGCGATGCCGGCGAATGCGTAAAACGCGCCGGTTGGCCGCACGCAGGTAATGCCTTTAATGGCCGTGAGCCGGCGCCAGGTGTGCGCGGACCGCTGGTCAAAGGCCTGTCGCATGGCTTGCACCTCCTGTTCAACGGCGGGGTTTTGATAAGCCTCGACGATGGCCGGCATGACAAAACTGGTGATGTTGCTGGTCATCTGGCTTTGCAGTTTGTTCATGGCATCCACAAGCTTTTGGGGGCCGGCCGTATAGCCGATGCGCCAGCCGGTCATCGCGTAGGTTTTGCTCAAGCAGTTGCAGGTAATGGTGCGGTCCTTCCAGAGAGGCCAGTCAATGGCAGCCCAGGAACAGGTCTGCTGGCCGCCAAAAATCAATCGCTCATAAATTTCATCGCTGCAAACCCAGATATGCTGATGCGGCGCTATGACCGCAGCCAAAGCCGCGAGTTCCGATGGATGATAGGTATGGCCGCCGGGGTTGCTGGGCGAGTTGATAATAACCATGCGGGTCCGCGGCGTAATCGCGGCGGCAAGCTGGGCCGCGGTTATTTTAAAATCGATGGCGGGTTCGCCCCGCACAACCACCGGCACGCCGCCAGCAAGTTTAACCATTTCTGGATAGCTCACCCAATATGGCGCGGGAATAATGACTTCATCGCCGGGGTTAAGAACCGCCATAAACGAAACATACAGCGAATGCTTGCCGCCAACGGAGATGATGATTTGATTGGGCTGATAATCGAGCTTGTTATGCTGGCGCAGCTTGTGGGCAATGGCGGTGCGGGCTTCCAGCGTGCCAGCCGTAGGTTCATATTTGGTTTTGCCGGCGAGCAGGGCATCTATGGCGGCTTTTTTGATGGGGGCGGGCGTGTCGAAATCGGGTTCGCCGGCGCCAAAGCTTACGACGTCCACGCCCTGCTTTTTGAGGGCGTTGGCCCGCGCGGTAACTGCCAGGGTAATAGATTCAGCAACAACATCGAGACGATGGGCAAGTTGCATGAGCGGCAATCCTCCATAAAAAAGAGCGCGGGCCAACATTACGACCAACCAGGGCCGCCCGCAAGCGGTCAATGACAATGGGCGAACATCGGCGCCGATTTATTACATCGCGGCGGCGAGCGTACGCGTCATAAGCTTGGGGGCGGGCTTGGGCGTGATGACGGCAGCGGCGCGTGCGGCAGGTTTATGCACCTGTACGCTGGCTGTGGGCAGTATATTGCTTGCCGAATCGCCGCTGCGGTTAATAAGCAGCGTTGGCGCGATACCAAAAAAGATAACCAGTGCGGCGCAAATGGCGCCGGCAAACTGCAGCGCCGGCGACTTGCGAACCACAAAAGGCGTCCAGCTTTCGCGGATGTACATGGCGGCGACAATGCGCAGGTAATACGCCGCCGCAATGGCTGCGTTAATCACCACAATAACCGCCAACACCTCGTGGCCGCTGACAAAATCGGCCTGAACAATAAACAGTTTGCCCAAAAAGCCCACCGTTCCCGGCATGCCAATAAGGCTGAACAGGCAGATAGCCATGCAGGCGGCCGCAAGGCGATGCTCCGAGGCGATGCCGGCAATATCATCGAGGTCTTCCGCGGTGTTGCTTGTGCCCTGCAGGTAAGTGAGCACGGCAAACACGCCGATGGTCATGATGCCGTAGGCGGCCAGATAAAACACAGCCGCCGTGATGCCATCACCCGTAATAACATGGGTGTGAATTAAATCGGGTCCGGCGACGAGGGCCGCGAGAATATACCCGCTGTGCGCCACCGAACTGTAGGCGAGCATTCGCTTGATGTTGCGCTGCAGCAGCGCCAAAACGTTGCCGATGGTCATGGTAAGCACGGCCATCACCGCAAGCAGCGAGGGCACGGCATTGGCGGCCCCGCGCGAGAGATTCCATCCCGTAAGGTTGAGCACAACAATGATCGCGACAAAGCCCGCGGCCTTGGGCACAAACGACAAGAAGGATGTCACGGGCGTTGCCGCACCCTGGTAAACATCGGGTGCGTAGTAGTGCAGCGGCACCGCAGCGATTTTATACGAGACGCCCAGTATCACCATCAGCAGGCCGATAACGGCCACAAATGGCAAACCACTGGTGCTCTGCGCCACCAAAAATGCCCGGTGAATGGAGGCAAAGTTTGTGCTGCCGGCAAAACCATACAGGTAGCTGAAGCCAAACAGAAATATCGCCACCGACAACGCACCGAGGAAGAAGTATTTAACGCCCGCTTCCTGGCTGCTGATTTGCCCACGACCCGCCGCCACGAGCACATAGGTGGGAATAGAAACCAGTTCTAAAGCCAAAAACAGCCAGATTAAATCATCCACCTTGGCCATCATGCTCAGGCCGGCAAGCGAGACGAGCATCATGGCAAATGTTTCGCCGCGAAATTGCGAATCGCACTGGGCTGGGTCGTTGCCAAAAGGCATGCCCCAGGCATTAAGCACCAACACAATGCCGCTGGCACAGGTCAGCAGGGTCATGTATTTGGCTAGCGGTGAGATGTGGCCCATGGCAGCCGCCGGAACTCCCATGCCCAGCCCGGCCGCCAAGGCTGCGGCCAAACCGATAAGCGAAACCCACTGTACCAGCCGCCGCACCGAGTCGCGGGCCGCAAGGCCCAGCAGCAGTGCTGCCACGGCGGTTATCAGCAGGATGATCTCAGGAATAAGTTCTATGGCCATTGTTTTTATCCAAACTTCCTTTTACCTTTTTACCGCGGGCTGCTACCCAAGCCTGCTGGTGCTATTTTCCGGGCCGGGCCAGCAAGGCCAAGCTCAATTTAGATGCAACCGGCATTACCGAAGCCATTGTCTTTATTGGGAGGCTCGGAGACACATTTTCGCCGGCAAGAACATTCTGTTTTATGTTGTTCATCGCCGGCTCAAGCGAACGCAGCACCGGGCCGGGGTACAAGCCCAAAAAGAGCGTTGCAGCCGCCAAGGGCACCAGTGCCGTCCACTCCGCCATGGAGAGGTCCTTGGGCGGCATGGGACTGGAGCCTTCGTCGTCCACAGCCGGTTCCTGCAGCGGGCCAAAAAACACCTTGCCGATCCAGTAAAGCATATACAACGCACCCACGACCATGCCCAAAGCAGCCGGGATGGCGTAGGCCGGGCCTAGCGAGCCGCCATGGTTCGGCGAACCGCTTACGTAGGTTCCCACCAAGGAGAGTATTTCGCTGATAAAGCCATTGAGGCCGGGCACGGCCACGGTGGCAATCACAAAAAACCCGGCAAAGAACCCAAGCGCCGGCAGCCGACGGGCAAGGCCCGATACATCCATTAAATTGCGGGTTGCGTAGCGCTGGGTAATCATACCCATCACCAGCAGCAGTGCGCCGGCTGCAAGCCCCTGATTGATCATGACCATGAGGCTGCCGGTGAGGCCGCTGGTGGTTAATGCAAACATGGCCAGCACACACAAGCCCAGGTGGCTGATCACCGCATAAGCCATAAGGCACTTCATATCGCGCTGTACCCAACTGATGAGCGCGCCATAAAGGATGCTGATGATGGCCAGCACCGCAACCACCGGCGTAAAGTGAACCACCGCCAGCGGCAGCATGGGCAGGGCAAAGCGCAAAAGCCCGTAGGCACCGATTTTAAACGACGCGATGATCACCGAGCCGGGCGATGGGGCCTCGGTAATGGCCAGGGGCATCCATGTGTGCAGCGGAAACAGAGGCACCTTTACCGCAAAGCCAATCAGAAGACCCGCAAACACAAAACACTGTGCTTCAAGCGGAAGCGATTGGCCGGTGTGATAGAGCGCCTTTAAGCCAAACGAAAGTGAGCCTGCCTGCTCGTAATGCGCCCAAGCCAGGTACAGCAGGCTGGCGAGAATAAAAATTGAGCCGGCAAACGCGTACAAAAAGAACTTAGCGGCAGCCTTTCGCCGGTTGGAATAGCCCCAAATACCGATGATAAAAAAGGTAGGGATGAGCGAAAACTCAAAAAACAGATAGAACAGCATGACATTCTGGGCGACAAAAATGCCAATCGTGGCGAAGTAACCCAGCAGCATCCAGGCATAAAACTCATTATGCCGATGCTTGATTTTACTCATGGCATCCAGCATGGTGACGGGCGTTATCAACACCGTGAGGGCCACGAGCCAGAGACTCATGGCATCTACGCCGACCGTAAAGTGAATGCCAAGCTGCCCGATCCAGTTGTAGCGGAACATTTCCTGCCAGGCTTGCCCCTCGGCCATGTTAAAGCGGCTGATGAGCAACACGGTGATGAGCGTTGGAATCAGCGCAAACACAAACGCCAATTTACCGCCCATGCTCGCCGCAGCCGCACGGGGCAACATAAACAACACCAAGGCACCCACCAGCGGGGCCAGGAGCATGAGGGGAATAAGCCAGTTGCTATGCATGCGTTCTATCCGTTTCTAATTAGCCGGCCATGGGCAACCAGGCCCTATTCACTGCCGCACTGTTTGCGGGCCGGCAAGCCCACCAGGGCCGTGCACTTGTTAGTGCATCAGGTACAACACCCCAAGCACCACCACGGCTATTCCGGCGACCATGCCGATGCCATAGTATCGCAGCCGCCCGCTTTCGGTTGGTTTGATCGAAAAACCGGCCAACTGCGGAACAAAGCTCACCACAAAAACCAGGCCGTCAACCACAAAGCGGTCAAAGTACGAGAGCAGCCACCCAAACGCCCACAGCGGTTGAACGAGGCCCAGGTCGTAAAGCTCATCAAAGTACCATTTGTTTTCGAGAAATTTAACCAGCGGACGGAATCGAGCCGCTGCGGCCTCGGCGGCGTCGCGCTTGGCAAGATGAAAATAGTAGGCGAGGAGCAGGCCCAAAACGCCCAGCGCCGCAGAAACGCCCATAAGCACGTCTGGAGCCACCCGCATGGATTGCGCCACATGCGTAACCGGGATGCCCGCAACCCCCACCGTTGACGTTTGCACGGCCGGGTTAAGACCGTTACCCGCCAAAAAGCGGCCCATCAGGCCGCCTTCATGACCATGCCCGCCAAATACGCCCATAAACCCTACAGTAGTAGCGCCGATTGCCAGAATAACCAGCGGCAGCCACATCATCGGCGAGCCATCGGTGGGTTTGCCGGCGTGAGCATGGGCATCGTCATGGGCGTGATCGTGGCCATTATGTTCGGCGTTCTGGGCATCAGTTATGGTGAATGCCGATGGCTCGTGCATACCTGCGGTAGCAGGCAGCACCAGCGGGCCAAAAAACACGCGGAAGACCGCGCGGAAGGTGTAATAAGCAGTTATAAGCGCCGTCAGCAGGCCAACAATAGACAGCGCCGGCCCCCACGACCAGGTCGCATTCATTGCCGATGACAAAATTGCATCTTTGCTGAAAAACCCTGCCCAGGGCGGAATGCCTGCCAAGGCAAAGGCCCCCATCAACAGGCATACGGTGGTAATGGGCATCACACGGCGAATGCCCGACATTTTACGAATATCAAGCTCGCCCCCCATGGCGTGCATGACCGAACCGGTCGCCAAAAACAAAAGCGCCTTAAAAAACGCATGCGTAAAAACATGAAATACCGCCGCCGAGCCGGCCGCAACGCCCAAACCCAAGAACATATAACCCAACTGCGACACGGTGGAATAGGCCCATATACGTTTGAGGTCGTATTGGCACATGCCGATGGTGGCCGCCATAAACGCGGTAATACAGCCAATAACACCAACGGTGTGAAGCACCGGCAGATCATGCTGAAACAGCGGCATGCAGCGCGCCACCAAATAAACCCCGGCGGTAACCATGGTCGCGGCGTGAATGAGCGCCGACACGGGCGTAGGACCTTCCATCGCATCGGGCAACCACACGTGCAGAGGAAGCTGAGCTGACTTGGCAAACGCAGCCACCATCAGCAGCAGCGGAATCCAGAATATGGCCGTATGATGCGCCGCCCGCCACGAGCCGCTTAGCAGCCGATGCGGGTCGCCAAGCACACCATGAAAGCTTACGGTGTGGAATGTGAGGTAAATAATAAAAATAGCAATGGCAAAGCAGGTATCGCCAATGCGGTTGACGATAAATGCTTTTTTAGCAGCCTCGCGTGCCGAAGGTTTGGGGTAGTAATAGCCCACCAGCAGGTAACTAGCCAGACCCACGCCCTCCCAGCCGAGGTAAACCAGCACAAAGTTATTGGCCAGCACGAGCATGCACATAAAAAACACAAAAATGCTCAGATACGCAAAGAAGCGAAAATAGCCATAATCGCCGGCCATGTACCCGCCGGAGTAAATGAATATCAGCGTTGAGATGCCGGTCACAAAGCAGACGAATAGAATCGAAAGCGAATCTACATAAACGCCCACCGGCACATGAAACCCGCCGGCCCCAAACCACGTGAATACGTTGCCATAGCTTAAGCCGCCGTCGGAGGCGTTGTAACTCATCAAAAGCGATACGGCGACAATAAACGACGCAAGCACACCGGCAATGGCCGGCAGATGCGAGAGACCCTTAAGCACCTTGCCGCCAAGAAGGGTAATGAGCACCGCCGCAATCAGCGGGAACAGCGGAATGAGCGCCGCTTTTTGCACAATCGTTAAGGCTGCCAAAGTATCCATCATGTTGTTGTGCGTGCTCCAAGTTCTGTTAAAAGCCGGCCGATTCTATATGGGCTCGCCGTGCTCGCAGTGTGGCGTGCCCCAGCCGTTTTAGCCCTGCATTTCCGACCAGGCGTCAATGTTCAGCGTTTGGCGACGGCGGTACAGCAGCACCACCAGCGCCAAGGCCAACGATGCCTCGGCGGCCGCCACCGACAGCAGAAAAATTACGAACGATTGACCATCGGCATTCAGGTGATAGCGTGCGAAAGCGATCAGGTTAATCGCCACACCCTGAAACATGATTTCCGTTGAAAGGAAAATCATAATCATGTTGCGGCGCGACATAAAACCAACCAAGCCGATGGCAAAAAGCACCGCCCCCAAAGCCAGGTACTGATAGAGCGCTGCGTTGGTCATAAGTTCCATAGTGCTGCCTTCTATTATCAGCCGATTATTCTGTGGGCAATTCTCCGCTTCCCAGCGCTGCCGGGGGCTCATTCTTACGCGAAATTACCACTGCTCCCACCATGGCAACAGTAAGCAAAACGCCCGCCAACTCAAGAGAAAGGGCATAGTGCGAGTACAAATTGCGCCCCAGCACAGCCATGCCGCCCACGGCCGGCGTTTTAATTCCCGAAAACTGCGGCAAATGGTATCCCAAGTTGGCCGCCATCAAGGCCCGTGCGTGCAATCCGGTGTTGGCATCCATAAAGCCCGGCGAGCCGAGGCCGGGGACATGAAACATCAATTGCAAAACCGTGGCGAGCAGCAGAAAGCTTACCAACACCGCAATCAGCGGATCGGCTGATACCTTGTCGTACTCGGCAGCAGGCGCGCCGCCGGGCGTACTGGCCAGCATAATAACAAACACGTAGGTGACCAGAATGGCTCCGGCGTAAATTACAATGAGAACAATCGCGATGAACTCCGCGTACAGGGTTAAAAACAGCGCGGACGTCGCCAGTGTTAAAATCACGAAATAGAGCGCCGCATACAGCGGTTTGGGATGGCTTATCACCGCCAGCGCCGATCCAACCGCAATCGCGGCAAAGATATAAAAATACAGGCTAAGTCCGCCGGCAGGCGAAGCCGATTCCTGCAATTCAGCCCAGCGCGACAGATAGAACAGGCCGCCCCCACCCACCAGCACTGTTATCAGCGCACCCAACTTGCGCCATGACGCCTGAGCCCGCGGCAGGAGCAAAAATACCCCCAAAGCACCCAGGGCCACGGCAATTAACAGCGTACAATCCATAGAAAAAACCACTCCGGCAGGCGGGCTCATTCAACAGAGCCGGGCCTGCAGGCCCCTTCAACGTGGATAGCCGGCATACGGCAGCCAATGCATCCACGAAAAGAAAGAATTATGGTGCTTGTCGCCGGAATTGCAAGCACCCGAGGCAAAAACTGTTGCAGCGGGGTGCGTGACACTTTACGCGGCCCTGCACCTGCCGAGTGAGGGACGGTTGGCCCAGTAGCGTTCCCACCG
>JBMFVX010000090.1:0-12593 GCA_049965775.1 Phycisphaerae bacterium | reverse complement strand
GCGGTGCTGGACATAAACGGATTCCTAAAAACGGCGCCATTGTATCCTTAACGCCAAAAGCCCCCTTGTCCAATTCCTACTGAAGCAAGACAGCCCAGTTCCGGCTTGTTGCGGATTCGCAAGATGCCTTCGGAAAGGTCAAGATCATCAGGCAACAGTAGATGCGTCAATTCTCCGGGCCGCAAGCCGGTGAGCATCAGGGGCAGAAAGATGGGAAATTCCCACGGATCACAAGCTTTGAGAAATGCCACCTCTTGATCCGGTGTCAAAATGGTGATCGGCTTGGCATTCTCAATGGGCATACGGTCAATGCCGATGACGCTGAAGGGATTTTCGGCATAAGGGGAAAGATGTCGGCGGGAACGGGCATAGGTGAACATGGATCGGCAGACTTGGAGAATGAATTTGATTCCCTTATCACGTAAGCCCCGTTTACGGGCATTGGCATGGCCATTGGGAGCTTTTTCAAGTTGTCGTAAGTAGGCGACAAAGGATTCGGCATGTTGCGGTGTGAAGCCGGAGTCCAAACGCACCGGTGTTACAGCGCGGACAAACTCCAGCAAGTGATCGGTGGCGGCGCGGTAACGGCGGATACTGGAAACCGAGGATCGCAGCACCTGTTCGTGATGGTTCAGCCAGCGCTGACGCAGTTCAGCTATGGCAACGGGTTCAAAGCTCAACACGCCCGGAGCGCCGACGGTAATCTGGGCATTGGTCTGGGCGGCCAGCATGCGCGCCGCGTCACGGTCTGAACCGACACGCGGGCGTTTACGCTGCCCTTGTTCAAAATAACAGAGATACCAGACCTTGCCGCGCTGGTACCCCTGGACTCGACCAACACGAAACGATGTTGCGGTGCGCGCCATGACGAAAACTCCCCGGCGGAGTGGTCCCACGCCACAAAACGCCACAAAACGCCACAAAAGGGAGCTTCCGGGCACGCCCCGGAAAAGAAAATGGCCGAAAATCGCATGTTTGCGACCTCCGGCCACAGGAGAAACGGAGAGAGTGGGATTCGAACCCACGGTGGAGTTACCCCCACACACGACTTCCAATCGTGCTCCTTAAGCCACTCGGACATCTCTCCAGATTGAGCCGCGGCTCGATGGTTTAAGCGTACTTGCTAGGGTCGTTACAGTCAAACCGGCGGCTCTAAAAGCACACCGGCAACTGCCGGCACTGCTGGCTGTGATTAGTGCATATGAAACACTTCGCGCAGCGGGTGGCTCTGCGGGCTGTTGTCCGCGTGGTGCGGCATGAGGTCGGCCATGTGCTTCCACCATTTTTGACAGACGGCCGTCTCGGCAATGGCTTGCCAGCGTTCTTCGCTTTCGATTTCGACATAGGCAAACAACTGCCGGGTTTCGGGGTGCAGAAATATGGAGTAGTTGTGTACGCCATGCTCGCGGAGCACGGCGGCAAGCTCGGGCCAAACCGGCGTGTGTCGCCGCTGATATTCAAGCTCGCAGCCCGCACTAACCTGCATGACAAATGCTTTGCGAATCATCGTGTAAACTCCCGATCAGGTTTAAAAAAATCGCCGAAGCGCCGCGCGACGCGGCGCCCCGAGCTGCGTCGCCTGCGACGGTCACGGCCGTCCCAGCGCAGGCCGCAGCAGACTCACCCCTGTAACGCAGGCTTCCAGCCTGCCCCCGGGTCGCCCCCTCCGTATACAGTTACACAAAATAGCAGATGCCCCGCCCAACCAGCGCAATAATTTGGCCGTGGCCCCAAGCGGCCCGCGCCGCCCGACGCGGCGCCCCACCCCTATGCCCGCTCAACCTGCTTGCCAAAAAGCATGCCATCGCAATCCCGGCCATTACCTGGACAGACTCCTGGGCAAGATTCTACAATAACTTCACCTCAAGAGCTTTGTATTCAGCATGGTGTCTGAATGTTCTTGGTGCGGTGCAGTGTGAGGTATTTTATTTATGGCAACCATGCGTGCGATGCAGGTTTCAAAGGCGAAAGGCGATTTTGAACTCGTGGAGCGGCCGGTACCAACGCCAGGCGAAGGGCAGGTTCGCATCAGGGTGCAGGCTTGCGGCGTGTGCCATAGTGACGTTTTTGTTAAAGAAGGTCTGTTTCCCGGGCTTTCGTATCCACGTGTGCCGGGGCATGAAGTGGTCGGCACGATAGATGCCGTTGGTCCTGGGGTAACACGATGGAAGGTGGGGCAGCGCGTGGGTGTGGGTTGGCATGGGGGGCATTGCTTTGTATGCGATCCGTGTCGGCGCGGAGACTTTATCAAGTGTGCCTCCGAAAAGATTACCGGGCTGGGCTTTGACGGCGGGTATGCAGAATATATGTTGGTCGGCCAGGAAGGCCTCGCGGCTGTGCCCGAGGGGCTTGAGAGTGCCGAGGCGGCTCCCTTGCTGTGTGCCGGGGTAACAACATTTAATGCCTTGCGCAACAGCGGCGCCCGCGCCGGTGACACGGTGGCGGTGCAGGGAGTGGGCGGTCTGGGCCATCTCGGTGTGCAGTTTGCGCGGGCTATGGGCTTTAGAACTGTGGCCATTTCCAACTCAGAGGCCAAGCGCGACCTTGCGCTGAAGCTTGGTGCACATCACTACATTGATGGCTCCAAGCAGTCGCCGGCAAACGAGCTTAAAAAGCTTGGCGGGGCCAAAACCGTGCTCGCGACCGCGCCCGACGCCAAAACCATGTCTACCGTCATCGGCGGCCTGGCTGCCGATGGCCGATTGGTGGTGGTGGGAGTCAGTACTGATCCAATACCGGTTGCGCCGCTGCAAATTATTGGCAAGGCTACCGGCGTTGTGGGCTGGCCATCGGGTACGGCATTTGATTCGGAAGATACCCTTAAATTTGCCGCGCTTAGCGGCGTAACAACCATGATCGAAAAATACCCGCTGACGAAAGCCAATGAAGCCTTCGCGCATATGATGAGCAACAAGGCTCGCTTTCGCGTGGTGTTGACGATGGAGTAAGGTCGGAGTTTTTCTCACAGGTTGGCCAGGCCCGGCCGTGCAGCCCGTTCAATAAAAAAGGGCGATGGACATACATCCATCGCCCTTTGTGTTGTTATTACAGATTCGCCTTTGCCGCGGGCAACCTTGGCTTATTTCAGCGATGCGAGCACTTCATCCTTTACATGGTTGGGAACCTGGGCGTAGCTGTGCGGTTCCATCGTGTAGTTGGCGCGGCCCTGCGTAAGTGACCGCAGAATGGTCGAATAACCGAACATGCTGGCCAGCGGCACGGTGGCATCAATAATGATGGTGTTGCCGCGGGTTTCGGTGTTTTCGATCATGGCGCGGCGGCTGCTCATGTCGCCCTGCACGGGGCCGGCGAATTCGGCCGGCGTGGTTACCTGCAGTTTCATGATGGGTTCCAGCAGAACCGGGCCGGCCTTCTTGATAGCCGATTGCATAGCCAGGATACCCGCCTGTTCAAAGGCAATCTGCGATGAGTCAACATCGTGGTAGCTGCCGTCGAAGAGCGAAATCTTCATATTGAGCACCGGGAATCCGCCAAGTATGCCGGACTTGGCCGCCTGCCGGCAACCATACTCAACCGACGGAATATATTCCTTCGGAATAGCGCCGCCCTTGATGAGATTCTCAAAAAGAATTGTATCTTCAGAGTCGTCGTCTTCAACAGGGGTGTACGGCTCAAGCTTAATCCAGCAGTCGCCATATTGGCCGCGCCCGCCCGACTGCTTAACGTGTTTGCCCTGTGCTTCAGACGCTTTGGTGATGGTTTCCTTATAGGCAACCTTGGGTTTGCCCACCATGACGTCAACCTTCATGTCGCGGCGCAGTTTGTTGGCGATGATTTCGAGGTGCAGTTCGCCCATGCCGTGAATGATGGTCTGACCCGTTTCGGGGTCGAAATTACTGCGGAAGGTGGGGTCTTCGCGGCGGAGCGTGGTAAGCGCCTCGCCGAGTTTGTTTTTGTCGTTGGCGCTCTTAGGCTCGATAGACATGCTGATGACGGGTTCGGGGAACTCCATCTTTTCGAGCACAATCGGGTGGTCGGGGTCGCACACGGTGTCGCCGGTGAGGCCGTACTTAAAGCCCACAATGCCCACAATGTCGCCGGCTTCGGCATATTCGCGGGCGATACGGTCGGCGGCGTGCATTTCCCAGATGCGGCTGGCGATTTCTTTTTTGTCGCGGGTGGAATTGATGATGCGCGAACCGGCCATCAGTTTGCCGGAGTATACGCGCAGATAGGTCAAATCGCCGTGCTGATCGCTGACGATCTTGAACACGATGCCGCAGAACGGTTCAGACGCGTCAATTTTGCGGACGATTTCAGCGGTTTTATCACGGGGGTCGTGGCCGACCACGGGCGGCTTGTCGAGCGGGCATGGCAGGAAATAAACAACCGCATTGAGCAGCAGTTGTACGCCCTTGTACTTAAGGGCCGAACCGCAGAGCACCGGGTTAATCATGGAGCCGACGGTGCCTTTGCGCAGAGCTGCCATAATTTCGTCGTTGTTGATGGGCTGATCGTTGAGATATTTGTCCATCAGGTGATCGTCGCATTCGGCGGCTTTTTCGATCATGTAGGCGCGGGCCTGATCGGCCTTGGCTTTGTGGTCGGCGGGAATGGGAATTTCGCCCCAGTTGCGGCCTTTGCTTTCTTCATCCCATTGATAGGCCTTCATTTGAATAAGGTCAATGACGCCGGCGAAGGTGTCGGCGGCGCCGATGGGAATTTGAATGGGCACGGGGTTGGCACCGAGGCGGTCAATAATGGTTTTGACGCAGAATTCAAAATCCGCGCCGATTTTATCCATCTTGTTAATGAAGCACAGCCGCGGCACTTTATACTTGCTGGCCTGCCGCCATACTGTTTCCGACTGGGCTTCAACGCCTTCGCGGCCATCGAACACGGCGACGGCGCCGTCGAGCACACGCAGCGAGCGTTCCACTTCAACGGTAAAGTCCACGTGGCCGGGAGTGTCAATGAGGTTGATGATGTATTCTTCGCCATCTTCTTTTCCGTTGATGCGCCATGGGCAGGTGGTGGCGGCGGAGGTAATGGTAATGCCGCGCTCCTGTTCTTCAGGCAGGTGGTCCATGACGGCGGTGCCTTCATGTACTTCGCCGACTTTGTGCGTTTTGCCGGTGTAGTACAAAATACGTTCAGAGACGGTGGTTTTGCCGGCGTCAATGTGAGCGGCAATGCCGATGTTGCGGAACTTGGTAAGGTCACGTGCCATAAAGGTTTCCTCAAAAAACGGGTTCGTAAAAATCAGATTTTGTCGGGTATAGCTCAACGACGGGCGAGTGTTACGAGTCGGGTAAACACAATGCCCGCCAGAAGCGTCCTGCATTTCCGAGGCGGCAATGCCAGGGAAGGGCGTTTCTCGCGGGCACCGGCTGCTGGGGTCACACTCCACCGCACCGGGCCGATGTTTCAACCCATGCCCGGGTCGAAAATCGGCCTCGGCATGGGCTTAGTGAATATCTATAAGCAGTTTCACCTTCTTACAATCCTGTGCAAACGTTGCCGCTTAGCCTCGCGCCTGTGCGCTCCGCCTTACATCGGCGGGCGCTTTGAGCGGTAAACGAGCTTACTAATATAACATTATGGTGGCTTGGGTTGCAAATACGCGCCAAAGAAATCGCAATTATGAATAAGCATGCGGCGGCGGGTCGGGCGGCGGAGCGCGGCCATGCCGGGTGCCATGCAGCTTGGTTGGAGAAGGCTTTGGCAGCTTAAGTTTGAATCAAATCGAGCATGGCGACGGCCACGGGCGCAAAGACCAGCACCGGCAGCCACGCGCCCACCAACGGCGAGAGCACGGTGCCCGCGAGCTGAAAGCACACAAACGTTGCCACAAAACACAAGCCCGAAACAGCGGTGCAGTAAAGCATATTGCCTATGAGCTTGGAGGGTTCGCGCGTCAGCAAAAACGGAATGCCGATGAGCAGCATCAAAAAATTCATCACAATTTGCGAGAATCGCACATACATAATTTTCTGCAGGCGCAGACGCGTGGAGGGCGGGCTGTTAAGCATGAGGTTGTTTACCTGCGCGGTGGAGAGGTAGTCCACGGCCTTTTTCTCAAATATAAGCCGCAGCTGGTGCGGGTTCAGCGGTGTGTAGTACACCATGGACTTTACCGGCACCGGGGTTTCGTCCGGTGCGAAGGTGTGCTTTTGATCATACTGAATGACATCGTGCATGACCCAGCCGCCCTGCATAAGGCCCTCGCCAATATGGCTGTGCCAGATGGCGGTTTTGGCGACGATGCGGGCAGTGGGCACACCAGCCTTGTTGCGTTCGATGATGCGCACCTGATAGAGCTTGCGCTTTTGCGGGTTGTAGCGCGAGGCCAGCACCAGGGAGTGGTCGCTCTCCGGCAAAAAATAAATGGGCGTGGGCTGTACCTCGGCCTCGGTAAGGCTGCCGTGAGAGCGAAGCAGTTCGCCGACGAACCGCGGCATAAGCACTTCTTGGTCTACCACGACTAGCAGGCTGAAACCGATGGCGCAAATGATAATCGGCACAGCGAGCCTATACAGCGAAACGCCGCTGGCCAGCAGAGCGGTAAGCTCGCGCTGGCGCGTCATGCGCACCATGGTAAAGCCTGCCGCCAGCAGCGGTATAACGCCTGATATCTGCTGAAAAATAACCAGCGTGCGGTACATATAAAAGCTGGTGATTTCGGCGAGCAGCCCCCAAAACGACATCCAGGCTCCGAGGCTGGCGTCGGGGTTGGCACGCGTAAACTGATCAAAATTGACAATAAGGTCCAGCAGAATATACATACCCACCAGCACCATAAATGCCAGCAGGTAGTTGAACAGGAAGTTGCGAATGATGTAGCGATCTACCAGTTTCATACGTTGCCGATTCAAAATAGGCCCTGGGGGATTATTTGCGCAGCAGCTTGCTGTAAACAAACACATTCAACATTAAAATAACGCCGTTGCCCAGCCAGATGATCATAACCCCCGGCAGCGTTGAGCCGGTGGTGCGTTCCACCATGGTGCGGCCCGTGGTGATAAGAAGCACCAGCAGCATGGCTGGCACAAAACCCACGACAAACACCGCCAGCGGGTTGCGCCCTTCGAGCAGCAGGCCCAGCGCCGCCCCCAAAAGCACAAGAATAACACAGGAAAGCGCAAAGGATCGGCGGCTTTGCAGTTCAGAAGTAATGGTGTGGCGCAGATGCTGCACCTGATGGGTGATTTGCCATTCCAGGGATTTTTGCGCCGGGCTGGGTGGCAGAGCATCGCTGGGTACTGGCGAGCCTGCGGCGGTGGGCACCCTGAGCGGCCCAAGAACCACTTGTGCCGGGCCGGCATGTGCCCCGGTTTTCAGCAGTACATTTTGCAGGAGAATATTGCCCGACAGCGTGATGGCTCCATGGATTTTCTTGCTGCCGGCGTCGTCGGCGGCGAGGTGCATCGCGGCTTCATCAGCGGAGTAGGCTGTTGTCGTCCGGCCGTCAACAAGTTTGTTAACCACCACCCGGGCAGCGGCCTGCCGGCTGAATATCAGATCGTGATTTTTATTGATGCGTGCCTTGGGCGCCTCGAGCACAATGAGCCGGCCATCGGTGCGCGTAAACGTCAGCGGCTGCATGGGCTTAAAATGCGCCAGATAATACTGCGTGACGGCATCAAAGGTTTTTAGCCGGCTCAGCCGGCCCTGGAGGTTGGCGATGGGCTGAAATGTCAACGGGTCTTTGCGAAGGTGCTGCAGGCGGGCGTTGTTAAAAAACTTCGGTTCATTTTCGAGCAGCGAACCAATGACGTAGGGTTTGCCATCGGGCGGCAGGTAGCGGATGGTTCCGCGAATTTGGCGGATGCTGTTGGGGTCAAAGGCGGTGCCATCCTCAAGTTGCACCGCAACCTGCACCTGATTAAGTTTGCGGATTTTGTCAATTATGACGTTGGCGGTTTTTGCCAGCACGATGGAGGTGGGGCGGTTGTCGCGTAACACCGTCGCCGCAAGGCCCTGCAATTGAATGATGTTGCGAACCGCACCGGGCGGCGGCTCATCGTTGGCGGGCACGGCAATGGGGTAGGCTTTGTCGGCGTATACAACAAGATTGTTGACCTGGAATGGCTGATGCTGCCCCAGCGAGTGCAGCAGCACATCGGTGATATCGCTCTGGATGGCACGCGAGCTTTTCTGCAGAAAGCTCGGCACGACATAGTCCACCAGCACAAGGTCCAGGCCGCCAACAGTGAGGCCCAGGAGCAGCGCCGGCAAAATTAAAAAGTAAAAGCTTATGCCATTGGCTCTCGCTCCTGTGACCTCGTTGTCGGTGGCGATGCGCCAGTAAACCAGCACGGCGGCAAAGAGCGCGGCCAGAGGCGTGGCGTAGGCGAGCATGGCCGGAATCAGGTAGAAAAGCACATGCATAAGTTGCAACAGGCCCAGGCCGGATTTTGTAAGCGGTTTAAATGTTCCGCCAAACGCCAGCAGCGTGGTAAGCACCGACGTGGTGAGCAGAAAAATCCGCAGCAGTTCGCGAATGATGTACCAATGAAGTGTTTTGAGCACTATAACCTCTTGCCTGTGCGCCCGCCTGCCCGGCGAACAAGCCTATTTGAAGCGGATTCGGGCGGCAGGTCAACACGAGGCGGTATAATGCGACCCGCCTTGCGCGTCGCCCTATCCGGCGTCGCTATGGCAGCACTATCCTGATCGCAAACGGCGGAACCGCAACCGGGGTCCCCGGTTTATGGGTGCGATTGCGTATTGACGGTGCGGCCGCAGCAGGCGATGGCGCTTTGACAGCAACGTGAATAAATGGACGGTTCCTTCCGGACGCTATACGATTGCCATTGGCGCTGTGAGCCGCCATGAACCGCTGGCAGCAAGCGTTGCGTGTTAGCGGCGGCGCATTTCCGGCGATTGGCGGCACCGCGTTGTGTGTGTTTGTTTTACGAAAGGTGGGCCGGTAATTGTTTCGACTTGGTTGTTATTGCGTGCTGGCAGGCGCTATGGTTGCGGGCGCAATGCCTGCGGGCCGTTGTGTGAATGCGGCTGTGACGGCCAGCGTGCCCAGCGCGGCTGCCGCGACTGCAACGGTCAAGGCGATTGACCTATCGGTAAACCACCGCCGGGTCTTTGATGGGCAATGCGTTGTGGTTACGGCGCAGGCGAAAAATGCCGCCGGTGCGTTTGCGGTTGGCGTGCGGCTGCGGGCCAGCGTGAATGGCCAAGCGTGGTGCGCACCGCAGCGCACGTCGCGGGCCGGCGTGGTACATCTGCTCTTGCCGCTGCCTGAAGTGGGAGCGAACAAAATAAACGTCGCCGGCGGCGGCGCTGTTTCAAATTCGGTGTTGGTAACGGTCCAGCGGCGAAGCTTTAACATTATTACCGATCCCGATCATTTAATCGGCATGGAGTGGGAGATATGGTTCGGCCCGGGGTATTCCAGGTGGGGGCGTGAGGAGGCCATGCCCGTTCTCGGCCACTACAGTTCGCTGGACCCGCGCGTCCTGCGGCAACAGACGCTGTGGTTTAATAAAATGGGAATTAACTTTGTGGAGGTGGATTGGACCAACAACCTCACGCAGCCCTTTCCATCGCCGGCCGCCAAAGAATGTATTGCCGCCGACAAGGTGCTTTTTAATTTATACCGGCACATGCGGCAGCATCCAAAAATTGTGTTCTTGATGGGGCCGGAACATAACTATTGGATGAACCACACAACACCCTACACCGGCCCCTGGTACGACGCGCAGCTTAACTATGTTTACAAGCACTTTATTGAAAATCCAAAGTACAAAGGGTTGTATTTGCAGTATCGCGGCAAGCCGCTGCTGAATTTGTATCTCAATGGCCCCCGATCTGCCAGGCCGCCCAAGCTGCACGACCCGCGGTTTACCATTCGCTACGTCGGCGCTTGGATGCAGACGACCCACGAAAATCGTTATGGCGTCTGGTCGTGGTACGATCAAGACCCGCAACCAACCTATTTTCATGGCAACAAGCAGGACGGAGTTGAAGCAATGACCGTGGCGTGTGGTTACCCTGCCGTCAATGCGCCCGGGCCTGGCCTGAATAACTGGCTTGCGCCCGATGCGGGAGGCAAAAATTATGGCCAAACATACCGTACCCAATGGCGGGCGGCGCTACGGTACCGACCGCGGTTTTTATTTTTGTGCCAGTTTAATGAGTTTGAACATCCGGATGAATACGACAACAACCTGAACAACGACATGGAGCCAACGCTGCTTTCACCGCCCGGTTCGCGGCGGGCCGGAGGCTGGGGCTTTGAATATGTCAACCTGACCCGGCGCGAAATCGCCCGTTACCACGCGGCGTGCGCGCCGCGTGCAAACGTGAAAAGGTGAACCCCGATAGTCGGTTCCTGCCCACAGAGACCTGTCCCGGCCAGTGTCGGGAGATTTCGGCGTCCCTGCCTCAACGGTGCTGCGCTTGCGGGGTGCGGTCATTGCGCTGCCGCGACGGGTGGCTGAAGTACCGGGTGGTGTGCTTCTTTATAAAAAAAAGATGTTACAGGTGTGCAATGTGGTGGGGCCGCTGCGGCGCTGACGTTATACCTTTTCCCATTCGATGCGCTCAAGGGTCGGGTCGCGGTGGCTGTCGAACTGCTGGGTGAACATGGCATGGTACATGCCGCCGGCTTCCAGAAGTTCTTCGTGCGTGCCCTGCTCGACAATGCGCCCGTCTACCAGTACCACAATGCGGTCGGCACTTATGATGGTGCTAAAGCGATGGGCGATGGCGATGGTGGTGCGTCCGCGCATAAGCTCCTGAAGCGATTTTTGTATGAGGCGCTCGCTTTGCGTATCCAGCGAGCTGGTGGCCTCATCAAGAATGAGTATGTGCGGGTTGGCAAGCATGGCCCGGGCGATGGAGAGCCGCTGTTTTTGTCCGCCGGAGAGTTTCATACCGCGTTCGCCGATGGGCGTATCGTAGCCGTTCTCCAACTCCATAATAAACTCATGGGCATTGGCCAGGCGCGCCGCGGCGATAATGTCGTGTCGGGTGGCCTGGCGGCGGCCAAAAGCGATGTTATCGGCGACGGTTCCATCAAATAGGTACACATCCTGCAGCACCATGCCGAAGAGGCGGCGGTAATCGTCGCGGCGAATGTCGCGGATGTCGCAGCCATCCAGTAATATGGCTCCGCTCTGAACGTCAAAAAATCTGGCGATGAGGTTAACAAGCGTAGTTTTGCCGCTGCCGCTGGGGCCTACAATGGCGAGCGTAGCACCGGCCGGAATGTCGAGCGAGAGGTTGTGGAGCACATTTTGATCGGCCTTGTAGCCAAAGCTGATGTTGCGAAGCGTGAGATGGCCGGCCGGTTGATGCAGTGCAAGGGCATTGGGTTTGTCGGGCATGTCCGAGGGCTGGCTGAGCACATCGGTTACGCGGTCGAGGGCGCCCATATTTTGCTGCAGGGCCTGAAGTGATTCGATCATTTGCGTGATAGGGCCAAGCAGCATGATGCTGTAGCTTACGAACATAACCAGATCGCCGGTCTGCAACTTATGGTTAAGCACCTGTTGCCCGCCGTACCACAAAATGAGGATGGTAATTGCGGGCACAAAAATGCCCCAGCCGGTGGCCAGCAGGCGACCGAGCACGGAGGTGTAATATTGCTTGCGGATCATCGTGTGTTGTCGGGCGGCAAATTCTTTTTGTTCGCTGCGCTCGCGCCGAAAGCCGCGCACCACGCGAATACCCGAAAAAATATCGCTCACGCGAGCCGATAAAATGCTGCGCTCGTCCTGAATATTTCGCCAGAGCGGGCGCAGGCGGCGAAAGATAAAAAAATGAATGACGATAATGGGCGGAATGAGAATCACCGCCGCGACGAACAGCTTCCAGTCGGTAGCCGTGAGAATGACGAGAATGATTGCCATGCGCAGCAGCGACACAACCGGGTTGATGATGGCATTCTGTATGCCGCCGACGACCTGGTCGCTGTCGGCCATGATGCGGCTGATGATGCCGCCGGTTCGGTAGTCGGCGAGCTGCGCCAGCGGCAGGGTGGCCAGGTGTTCCAGAAGTCGCTGCCGCAGGGTTCCGGCGAGGCGATAATTAAGCCTTTGAGTGGCCAACAGGCGCATCCAGGATGCCGTGATGCCGACAATCTCAACCACAAGCAGGGCGAGCACCAGAAACTCCAGACCATGCACGGCCGGCCCGGTGAGCCACCGGGCCAGCGAGCTTTGGGGGTTAAGCCCCAGCAAAGGCAGGGGCTTGCCGACAAAAACGTTGTCAATCAGCAGTTTCAGCACGACGGGCGGGGTAAGTGTGGTAAGCGACTGCACGACAACCACAGCCAGCAACGTTGCGATGGAGCCATAATAACCGCGCAGCAGCAGGCGATACTCGCCCAGCAGGCGGCGGCGGGAGAATTTGAATTCGTGTTTTTCGTACGAAGGTCCAACATGGCGGCCGCCCATCGAAGGCGGTTCTTCATACTTGGCGCCAGGCTCGCGCAGGCGATCGCCGGTGAGAAGACCTTTGCGAACCTTTTCGCGAAACTCGGCGAAGCGCTGGCGACTGGATTTCATCAGGTAAAAAACCTTAACAATATCTACACGTTAAAAAGCTGCCCTGCGTGCAGCGATATTCTATACGCCGCTGTCTTTGCCACGATGGTTGCTGCGGGCAGG
>JBMFVX010000089.1:0-12602 GCA_049965775.1 Phycisphaerae bacterium | reverse complement strand
CTTGAAAAACGATGATTTTGTTGGGGTTTTGAGGGTGTTTTGGGCAAGGGGGCCAAGGTGGCCAAATTAGGGGGGGGGTGGCCCGCAGGCCACCCAGAGGGGAGTTTTGAGTGAGTAGAAAGTAGAGCTTGGGCGCTTGAGCTTGTGACGGGGCGCGGTCGCTGCTGTGCCGCGACGGTGAGTGCTACGCGGCGCGTGGCGCGCGGATTGGGCGCTGCGCTTTTTGGGTGGTTTTATTTAGTTGTCAAGGAGCTGCTCGGCGGTCGGCTTTTGGCCTTCAGCCTTCAGCGGTTGGCCGCAAACAGTTTGCTGCCAAGGATGTTGTAGGCCGGGCATGAGCCAGATAGTAGAACGGGTGAGCAGTGGCAAGTAGAGTCTGTCTCGTCCTGATATAGGTTGACACTCATCAACCGATATAGTGCTGTCCGCGAAGTGGGCATCTCGCCAGAGGTTGCTGAATTGGCTAATATGGTGGCTGCGGGTTTCCAAACCGAGGCCGCCGCAGGCAATGCCCGCTTATCTATGGAGCCTTTATGTCGCGTCCTGTTACTTTGTTTACCGGCCAGTGGGCCGATTTGTCCCTTGCCGATATGTGCCGACAGGCCAAAGAGTTTGGCTACAATGGCCTGGAACTGGCTTGCTGGGGAGACCATTTTGAGGTGGGGCGTGCCCTGGCAGAAAAAGATTATGCCCGCCGCAAGTGGCAACTGCTTCAGAAGCATGGCCTTGGCTGCCATGCTATCAGTGCTCATCTGGTAGGTCAGGCCGTGTGCGACAACATAGACGCCCGGCACCAGGCGATTCTGCCACCGCACGTCTGGGGTGATGGCAAGCCGGAAGCCGTGCGGCAGCGTGCAGCCGAGGAGATGAAAAACACCGCCCGCGCCGCCCGCAAGTTTTTTGATGCGGCCCCGGCAGCGCTCAAGCGCAAGCTCAAGCGGCCGGTGGTCAATGGCTTTACGGGCAGCAGCATCTGGCATCTGGTGTATAGCTTTCCGCCGGTGCTGGCGGGCCAGATAGAAGATGGCTTTAAGGATTTTGCCCGCCGATGGAATCCGATATTGGACGTATTTGATGAACATGGCGTGGTCTTCGCGCTCGAAGCGCATCCAACCGAAATTGCCTTTGATGCCGCCAGCGCGCGCATGGCGGTTGATGCGGTCGGCGGACGCAGGAGTTTTGGTTTTAATTTTGACCCGTCTCATTTTGTGTATCAGGGGGTTGATTATGTCGGCTTTATTCGCGAGTTTGGCGACCGCATCTATCATGTGCACCTGAAAGATGCCTGGGTCAGCCCGGTGCCCCGGCGCAGCGGCGTTTTCGGCGGGCATTTGCCGTTTGGACATGCCCAGCGGTTTTGGGAGTTTCGTTCGCTGGGCCGTGGTTGCGTTAATTTTGAGCAGGTTATTCGCGCTCTTAATGAAATTGCCTATCACGGGCCGCTTTCCGTGGAGTGGGAAGATCAGAACATGGACCGCCGCCACGGGGCCGCTGAAGCGGCTGCGTTCGTTAAAAAGCTCGATTTCGCCCCCAGCAAGATTGTGTTTGATGCCCAGTTCGACCGGCACTAAATACGCGGGAAGCACGCCTTAAGCAGCCTTGAACGAATATTGACTGCTGCGGCAAATGTAGCATAACCCCGGTTGCGGCGACGCTTTAGTGCAAATCGGGGTCTACCGGAACCTGTTTAAACAGGTGGCTCTTATTTTTACGATAGTTGCGCAGCCGGGCTATAACCAGCTTCGGCAAAAAGCCAGAAAGGCTTTGAAGCGGGCCGCCCAAAGTCGCAATTTGTCGAATAAGGCTGCTGCTGGTAAAGCCCAGTCGTTCGCTGGTCATAATAAAAACGGTATCCACCCCGGCCACCGCCCGATTGGTTAAAGCCAGTTGAAACTCATATTCAAGGTCGGTCATGTTGCGCAGGCCGCGCAGGATGGCGACGGCACGGCGGCGGCGCACCAACTCCACCGTTAGCCCGTTGTAGGCCTCCACCGTAACCTTGGCCAGCCCCGGCTTGCTCGCGGGCACCAGGCGGCGAATCATAGCCAGCCGCTCTTCCAGCGGAAAAAGCTGCGTTTTATCTGGATTGTGTCCGATAGCCACAATGACATGGTCAAAGAGCCTCCGCCCGCGCTCGATTACGTCCAGATGGCCCAGCGTTACCGGGTCAAAGGTGCCGGGAAATACCGCAATCCGTTGACTTTTCTTTGCCATAAACGCCCTTCCCATGTTCAAGCATCGGCCCGGTCGGCAAGGCTCCGTGAGGGGAGGTTTGCCTGCGGGGCTGAAATTTGCCCGCGCACCTGTTGACTTACCGACAACACACGTTATTTTACCGGCGCAGGGCCTGTTGTGCAGCCTCGGTGGGCGAGGCGGCATTTTAGACGGGTGTGGCCTTGCACGTCGGGGTTTTTTGTCGGCGCTATTGCGTATTTGGCGGGGCCGATTTATAAAACCTCATCTTAAGTTGGAGCGACTATTAATGACGACTTACACTTGTGTTCATGAGGGCCATCGTATGTTGAATTGTATTGAATCAGATGCTGCTTCATTGGAGCTGTTTTACGCGGCCGGATTGCCGGAGCTTGGCGATTCGCAGCTCTGCCCGCCGCTGACGGCGTCGCTGGTGGGACTGCTGGACGAAGCGGCCGTTTGTAACGGTGAGATCGTCATGCTTGCCAAACGACGGCAGGAGGAAGAAGACGAGCTTGAAGATGAAGATGACGACCTCGATGATGACGAGGACGACGACGATGATGATGACGACGACGACTACGACGACCTCGACGATGATTTTGAGGATGACACCATCGCGGACGATGACGAGGATGACCTCTACTACGATGAGGATGAAGAGGAGTAATGGGGTGCGCCATTGCCCAAGCAGGCCTGACGCGTGGCCTCGCCGCTGGGGTTAAGCCAACGGCACCACCCAGTGCCTGGCGACAGGGTACTCGCAGTGCACCGCAAGCTGCTTAGGATTGGAACAATCTATGTGGGCGTAAAAAGGCTCGCTCGCCGTAGCATCGGCGGTCGAGCCTTCCTTATTGGTGTTGTGCCGGCAGAGCATGCGGCTGTGGTCGAGCATCAACGGCCATATAATATGCCGATCGGTATCAGGTATGTTTAGGGTTGGCACCTGCTGCGGCGGTACCCATTCAAGGCGGCCTTCGGGGATGTCGCGTGCGGGAAATGTTTGCGGGGTCAGGGCTTCAAAACAGAACATAAGCCAATGGCCGTGGCCTTCAAAAGCCTTCTCCGAAATAATGCCGCATACGCGCAGCTCCGACGCGGCAAGCGTGATGCCGACCTCTTCAAAGGTTTCGCGGATGGCGCATTGAAACGGCGACTCGCCCTGGCTTTGTTCAAGCTTGCCGCCGATGGGCGAAAACAGGTCTTTATTGGGTGCTCGCCGACGGTGCAGCAGCAGCAGCTCGCCCTGCGCGTTAAATAGATAGACCAGCGCCGCAATGCGGTAGGGCAAGGGATCGCTCATGTGGGCGGTCGTCTCCTGGATAAGTAAGTGAAATCGGAGGCGGAGGGATTCGAACCCCCGTTGGGCTTTCACCCAAACCGGTTTTCAAAACCGGCGCAATCAACCGCTCTGCCACGCCTCCTGATGCCCCTTAACGGTACTTGACCAAAAGAAAAATTACAACATGCCCCAGCCGCAGACCGCCTCTCAGGCTCCCAGCACCGTGGCGCGGGTCCTACGGTGCGGTCGGCCTTCACGTTATAAGACGCCTCATGTCCCGACTACTTGCCGGGGTGCGACTTGTGCCAGTCTTCGATGAATTTTTTCAGGCCGCTTTCCGTTAATGGGTGATCCAGCATGCGCTGAATAACCGCAAACGGAACCGTGGCAACATCGGCTCCGGCCAGCGCCGCTTCAACAAGGTGCAGCGGGCTGCGGATGCTCGCAGCCAAAATCTGCGTCTTAAAGCCATAGTTGTCGTAAATTTTGCGGATATCGCGAATTAGTTGCATGCCATCCTGGCCGATGTCATCCAGCCGGCCCAAGAACGGCGATACGAACGTAGCGCCCGCTTTGGCCACCAGCAGCGCCTGCAACGGCTGAAAGCAGAGCGTCATATTGACCTTCGCGCCATCGTCGGCAAGCACCTTGCATGCCTGCAACCCCGTGCGAATGGTCGGTAGCTTGATGGTGATGTTGGGCGCAATTTTGCGAAGCTCGGCAGCCTCCTTGAGCATGCCCGGCTTGTCGGTGCTGACAACCTCGGCGGAAACCGGTCCCGGCACGATAGCGCAAATCTCCTTGAGTCGCGTAAAAAAGTCCACGTTGCCCTCTTTGGCAATCAGCGATGGATTGGTGGTAACGCCATCCAATACACCGAGTTCGGCGGCTTCATTAATTTCGTTGAGGTTGCCGGTGTCAATAAAAATCTTCATGCAGACTCCTTCTTTAATGCACAGTTCACAAAACGCATGATAGCCCAATCACCCCGGCATTAAAAGTAAAATTCGGCCCGCTGGCGCATGGGGTTCACCGCATCTGCGGCCAAAACTCCAGGTAACAATTGCGCAGTTACATAAGCACCCTCAAAAATGTAGAATTGCATTGTACATACGCAAGGAGACGTAGCTTGTTTACTCGACATATCAAGATGCTGTGCTGGCCGACGCTGCTATCGCTTCTGATGCTGGCTGGTTGCTCGACGGCCGCCTCGCATAAATCCACGGCCGTACGCAGCGACAGGCAGCAGCTATGGAGCCTTGCCGCCCAAGCCGCCGATCACACCGTGACAGGCACTGCGGCCATAGCCGCCGCCGATACGCTTTGCGGCCATTATGTTACCTACGCCAGACTGCAAAGCATGGCAGGGGACCAGGGCCATGGGGATGCCCCGGCGGCAGTGCGGGCGTGGCATTACTGTCTGCTCGCGGTTGTGGCCGATGCAGCGGGGCGTCATACCATGGCATTGGGGCTGCTGTACCAGTCCGTTGGGCTTATGCCGCACGAGCAAACGTTTAATGATTTGTTGCTCCGCGAGTTGCTTACTGCCGAGCAATATCGTCAGGCCGTGGCACTGGCGCAGCAGGCGGTGAAGTCGGGGCAATTTGGCGATGAGGCATGGCGGTGGCTGGCTTTGGCGTACGCCGCGCAAGACCGCACCGTTAAGGCCCTTTCAGTTGTAAGCCAGGGACTCAGGCACTATCCAAAATCGCGGGCGCTGCTGACATTGCAGATATCTATCGAACAGAATCGGCACGACGTTGCGGCTCAAAAGCGGTACGTCATGCAATTCATCCGGCAATTTCCAAAAGACCGCACCGGCTACCTCAGCATGATTGAGCTTGCCGATCAGGCCGGCGCACCCACTGTGGCCAATTACTTTCGCGCGACTTACCTGCGGCAATTTCCGAAGGACGACCTCTCTGTCATCTTTAAAATTGAGACTCAAACCAATCCGCCGGTTTTGACCACGATGCTTTCCAAAATGCAGGCCCTGCAGCGCCGCCGACCCCAAAGCAAGCTGGTGCTGGTGGGCTTGTGCCAAATCGAAGGCCGCATGCACAATATGCCAGCGCAGGCCCGGCTGTTAAGCGACTATCTGCAGCGCTATGGCGATCAACTTGACGTCGCACGGCAATATATACAAACCCTGGTTGCCGAGCATCAATCAGCGCTTGCCGCCAATACTCTTATGCACTGGAGTCTGCGGCATCCGCAGTGGGTCAGTTGGCAACTCTTTTGCGGTCAGTCGCTGATCGAGCTAAAAAAAATAAAGCAAGGCGACTCGGTGCTTAAGGCGCTGGTGGGGCGGTGTCCACATTCGAGTGCGGCAGTTGAGGCGTTGGCGTATCGTCTGCAGATAGAAAAGCACACCGCCGCTGCCGTGCAGCTTATGCATCATTTCATGAGCCGATATGGGACAAACGTGTCTCGTCTGCTTGTGCTTACCGATCTGTACTTCCAATCGCATCAAACCAAGAAGGCGATAGAGACACAATTGCGGGTGCTCTCCATAATGCCCGCCAATGCCGAAGTGAATAACGACCTGGGCTACACCTGGGCCGACGAAGGCGTGCATCTTTTGCGTGCCAAAGCGATGATTTTACGGGCGATTCGCAATTATCCATTTGATGCCGCCTCACGCGACAGCCTGGGTTGGGTGCTCTACAAACAGGGGCATTCGCATCAGGCGCTGCACGAGCTGCTCATGGCGATCGAGTTGCCGGGTGGGCAAAATCCAGATGGGCTAAATCACTTTGCCATTGTGCTCAATGACATCGGCAATACGCCGCACGCATTGGTGGTGTGGGGCATGGCACTGCGCCTGTTGGCTCAACAGCAGCGGCTGGGCGACTTAAACGCCCATGAGCTTCGCCTGCGGAGCACCATCAAGCGGGAGATGAAAACGGCCCGGCTTTTTGAGAAAATACGCCAGCATCAGCAAGAGCGTTCCATGTGAGGTGGCATCGCGGGCTATGCACTGCGTCGGCATCGCACATGGCATGCCCCGTTTAAGCCACCTCCGCCATTTCGGGTATATGCAGCCATTGCGCGAGTTGCTCGGGCGTATTGCGCTGCACAAACTGCCGGAACGTCTCATCTTCGTCGGCGCGGTTTGCTTTGTATGCCTCGACAATCTGTCCGATGGACTTATGCACATGCTCCGCGGGCACTTTTTTCATGGCGATTTTGCCAAAGGCCGCATCGGCCCCCAGGCCGCCGCCAAGCAATATCTGAAAAGCTTCGGTGCCGCGCTGTCCACGAAAGTTGCAGACAACGCCCATCAAACCGATGTCGGCAATCTGATACTGCGAACAACTGTTGGGGCATCCCGTCACGCTTACCATGATGGGGGTGTCTATCTCAATATTTTCTTCAAGATATTTGAGAATCTTGCCGGCTCGCTGCTTGGTTTCAACAATGGCAAGGTTGCAATATTGGGTGCCGGTGCACGACAGCAGACTCGTGCGCCACAACGGTGCATGCGGAGGCAACCCTGCTTTTTCCAGATCACGCGCCATGAGCGCTGTTTTGTCGCTCGGTATGTTGATAAAAAGCAGATTCTGCTTGTTGGATAGCGCCAGACGGGCCTCGCCGGGTGCCGCGTAACGCTCGGCGATTGCAGTGGCATGGCGGAGTTGCTCCGCTGTAATGCGGCCGCGCTCCACAGGCACGCCAACATACGAAAGGCCGGGCTGTTTCTGCGGGCCTATGCCAAGGTGATCGGTATGCGGGGCATATTCCGGGCAGGCGATGTTTTCGTCGTGCTCAAGCTTAAAGCCGATGGCGGCTTCAAGATAATCGCGAAACTTCTGCCAACCCCAGTCGGCGACAAGATACTTAAGCCTCGCCCGCGTGCGTTTTTCGCGGTAGCCGTAATCGCGGAATATGTGCGCAATGCCCCGCGCTACCGCCGGTAATTGTTCTTCATGAACAAAAACCCGCAGCCCCTGACCGATGTAAGGCTGGCTCGAAAGCCCGCCGCCCACCGTAATGCCATAGCCGCGCTGTTCGGCCCCGGTCACCGGATTTTTGCGAACCACGCCAAAGGCGCCGATGTCGTTTATTTGCGGCTGATGACAATGCAAATGGCAGCCGGCGATGGCGCTTTTGAATTTTCGCGGAAAATTGCTGAACTCGCGATTGCCATCCAAAAACATCTGGTTGACGCTGCGCACCACTTGAGATGCGTCAATGGTCTCGGCTTCAAGGTAGCCGGCCAAAGGGCATCCGACCACATTGCGCGGGGTATCGCCGCAGGCAAATTTGCTTACCAGACCTACCCGCTCAAGCTGCGGCAATATTTCGGCCAGTGCCTCAATGGTGAGGTTGTGCAGTTGAAAGCACTGGCGGGTTGTGATGTCGGCAAAGCCGCGGCCATATTTCTCGGCGATATTCGCCACCTCTGCAGCTTGTGGGGCTGTTACAAATCCATTGGGAATACGGATGCGTAACATAAAGTGGCACAGGTTGGGCAACTGCTGATAGATGCCAAACCAGCGCAGCCGCACAAAATCTTCTTCCGATATCTTTGCGCGCCGAGCCGCGCTTTTGACTACATCGGCCGCAGTGGAATCGGGCACCGTGCGATGAAATGTTTCGAGCTGCGCCGGGCTAAGCAGCGACTCCAGCGGCTCGGTCACATCCATGGCGGCCCATTCAAATATGTCGTTCCATACTTCCAGGCCGTCTTTGGCCAGCTTGATCGCCTCAACCTTGTTGAGCTTTCGGCCATCGGCAGCGACGACTGTACCTGTTTCAGTGCTCATCTTATTGACTCCAATAACTAAAATCCTATCAATATAATAGGAGTTTAATTGTTGCCATTATAATTGATGATTTTTAATTTGCAAGCCATAATACATATTAACTTGGTAGGAGTTTTATTCGGCGGCATTTCGCGGCTGATTTACTCACTAAACTGCTCAAAAGCTATGGGCAACCCCCGGTATCTGCGGCTGCGCGGGACGCCACGGAGGCAATGCCCCGGCCAAGCTGGCTGCTTAACAACCAACCGGTGTTATCGGGTATGGCTAAGGCCGAAGGGGCCGGTGGCGATCAAAAGCATGATGAATGCGACATTGGCAATAAGCACTGCAACGCTTATGCCTCGCAAAAGCTTATTCGGCGGCGACAAACCGATCGCTGCGCCGCTGATGTAGCACGAAACCAGTTGCAGCGTAACGTTAATCATTCCGATCTTATTAAAATGCAGTGGCTCTGCAACCGGCAGATACTTAAACCGCAGCAGAAGGTCTATGATCAGTGCCGCAACGCCCGCCGCAAAGAAAATAAACCACAAAATGCCCTTTATCGCCGAATACGGCCGCGGGCCGGTAAGGCCAAGCTCGGAGTACAACTCATCGGGTGACACATACGCTGCGGGGGCATTTGACATTTCTAGCTCACTATTCAATCACTATCAGGCCTTAGCGCCGCGACGGGTCCACACCGTCCAGCGGTTTGGGGCGAGCTGGCCAACACACAAAAGCGTCCGGCCGGGGCTGCATCAAGAGGGTTAGTTTATACCTTGCGCGTTGGGTTCTCAAGCGTCTGCGGCGTCTGCAAGGTGTCTTGTCTGGTTGCGGGCGTATCTTCTGCAATAGAGCAAAGCTTGACTTTTCGATGGGGTTCCAATATACGATATTCAGGTTTATAGTTGCTGTCTGGTACATTAAGAGCGAGGTGGCTCTAATGGCCGTGAACGGCAACAGGTTAATACAAAGGAAAAAGCATGCGGCAAAGTGCAATCTGGACGATGGTAGCCATGGTGGGTGGCGTGGTGTTAATGGCTGCAAGAAGCGTGCAGGCGCAGCCGCTGAAAGTGTTTATCATGGCCGGGCAGTCAAATATGCAAGGCCATGTAAACGTATCTACCTTCCCCTATATGGCGACTGATCCAAAGACGGCGCCGATTCTCAAAGAGATGCTCAATGCCCAGGGAAAACCAAAAGTACTGCAGAATGTCTGGATAGCGTCTATCGGGTGTGCCGGCAATGATACGACTGAGCAAAAAGGCAAATTGACGACCGGCTTTGGCGCCGGGCCTGGCGAGATAGGCCCGGAATTCACTTTTGGCATTTACATTGAAAAACTGCTGGGCGGACCTGTTCTTCTCATTAAGACTTCTTGGGGTGGCAAGACTCTTAATAACGATTTCCGCCCACCCAGCGCCGGGCCGTATGTGTGGAATCACTACGCATTGGAGCAGTTCAAGTTGCGGCATGAGAACGTAGCACAGGCCAAGGCCAATCAAAAGAAAGCCACGGGCCATTATTACCGCCTGATGATCAATTATGTGCGAAAGGTGCTGGCCAACATCAAACGCGTGGATCCGCAATACAATCCAAAGCAGGGTTACGAACTCGCCGGATTTGTCTGGTTCCAAGGGTGGAACGATTATGTGGATAACTGGACCTATCCCAATAATAATAAGCCCGGCGGGTACGATTTGTATACGCGGCTAATGGCCATGTTTATCAACGATGTACGCAAAGACTTGTCTGCGCCTCATATGCCTTTTGTAATTGGCGCTTTGGGAGTTGACGGTGTGCACCATGCCAATAAGCCTATGATCTATTTCCGTCAGGCCGAGGCGGCGACTGCTTTGCTTCCACAGTTTAAGGGCAACGTGGTAGTTGTGAAGACCGCTCCCTATTGGGACGACAAGTTAGAAGCCCTGTTCAAACGTTATCAAGGAGACTGGCCCAAGGTAAACGCAGAGGCGGCCGCGGAAAAGAACACATCTTGGAGTAACAAACTAAGACTTATGAACGCGAATTTTACGCCGAAAGAATTAAAGCAACTGCAGGGTATGTCGGCTTTTGACTTCCATTATCTCGGCGCCGCCAAGATTATGGCTCCAATCGGCAAAGCATTTGCTGAGGCGGCGGCGAAGCTCGATAAGAAAACCCAATTGCCTGTGGTAATCGGCCAGTAAGGCTGTCGCAGGCTTTGAGGCTTGCTGGCAGGCCGCTCTCTTGAAAAAAGTTAACGCAAGGACGTGTTCTTTGCGTGTGGGCCGGTGCTTTGATATCGCTTGTATTGTTGCGTGGAGTGGAGCGCTGCAGTTCAAATCAAAAGGTGCCCCATAGACGCTCGAACAGAGCACTGGATTGGAACTGAGCCGCTGGATGATGTGGTTATGCTGCCATCGTCGCTGCTACCCAAAGGCGATAAGCCCGCGGTTCTTCATAAGGCACGCATTCAAATTTCATGTAAGATAACGCATGGCGGGTCGGCGCCGCCCCGGACGATTGTAGGGGTAGCGGGAAATACGCCAGCGTCCAACCGCATAAAACGTACATAAAAAGACGCTCCATTGGCGATGCAAGGCCAATGGAGCGTGTCAGAGGATATTGCCCAGTCGCTGATTTAATGGTTTTGCAGCAGTTTGTTCATGGCCTTGCCCATGGCCAGGCCGACATTCATATAGGTCTGGCAGTTGCCGTTGTAATGCCCGTTGCCCGAACCTCCCAGCGATAGAGGATGGGTATAAACGGTAGCCACATTACCCTTAAACTCCGGATGAATCGCCGGGTTGGCCACCGCAAGTTGAGCTTTCAGAACCAGTGCCTCGGTACCCTTGGCGTGGCCCTTGACCGCCTCGCCAAGAGTGCCCAAAACAAATGGTGCTTTGGGGGCGTTAAATGCCTTGCGTACCGCATGGATAAAGGCGGCAAGATTTTTTTCGTAATGAGTCGCCAATCCAATGTCTCCGAGGTCTTTTTCGCCCTGCCAGAAGAAAAAGCCCATCACTTTATAACGCTTGGCCCCCGGGTAAAAATTGGGAAGGTTGGCCAGAACATACCTGGCAAAAGTGGTGTCCATGTCGTATTCCTTGCCCGCATACCACCTCACCGGATGGCGTTGGTCTCTGGGGGTGCCCTTAATCCATTTATTGGGTGTTTGACCGTAGGCGGCATACTGCCAGACACGCCCTTGTTTATCGGTATAAAACTCGCTCTTGCTTCCCGGCGGCAACAGGTCCCAACCGATGCTGCGATTGCCTATACAACTCTTCAAAATCAAAAGAGGCCCATGGACATCTTTGCCAACCTCGTGAGCAATGCCAAACTCCGGTCCAATGAACCGATGTCCCGTCACGCTCATCCATTGGTTATACAATAAATCCATCATGTTGTTGGGCATTTTTTCGGTGAGAGAGTGGCTGTTCCAGTAAGCGTCCCATTGCTTTTTGGAATAGTCGGATCTGCCCGGCATGACATGTACATAACGAATGCGGTGACTTACAGACCAATTGCCCGATTTGTCTGCCAGAAAGGGATAGAGATGATCTTTTTGCACTGCACGCATCAGCGAGCCTTTAAATGACATCGGCCCAACATGCCCTACGCCCCACATATTTGACTGCCCAAGCAAGATAAACACCTTGACGGGTTTGTTAATAGCCGCGGCGCTGGTATTCGATTGAGAATCGGTGGCTGCGGTGATGTGACATGCCATCACCAGCGAGCCAAATGCCAGCAGGGCCGCGGCCATTTGTCGCAAACTGTTCATATACAGAGTCCTTCAGGTTAGAGCAAAGCTAAAGTGATAGCAACGTGCTTTTCATACCTTAAACTACCGCAACGGATCGTATAGGATTGCTTAGCTATAGGCAAATTAAATTGCGATATAAAACGATTCTGTTCGGTTGAGTCTCCCGACGCAAGCCTCGCCCTGCACGGAAAGCCCGTGGCTCTTACATAGGCCTGAAAATAGCATAGTTTAGGTTCCGTCGTGTTTTGTTGCGCAGGCCGAGAAGGTGTTGCGTGTTTTGACACCACGAAGGAATATTGGCAGGGCGACATTTGGGGGGCGACCAATTATCTGGCGTTTCAGGGGTTGCTGAACTACGCGCCGCCGGCGGTGCTTCATGCGTTTGCCCGCAAAAGCGTGCGGCTGTTTATGAACAACTGGAACAAGACCGGCGTCTGGAGCGAAAACTACCTCGCGACCAGCGGTAAGGCCGCACACAATCCGTATTATAGCTGGGGCGCTTTGCTGCCCATGATCGGCCTGCAGGCGATTTGCGATGTTATGCCGGATCACTGCTGTCCGGTCAACGACATGGGCAACAGCAACTCTAAGCTTGTAGAATAAGGGTTTTCTGCACCTACGACAG
>JBMFVX010000088.1:0-12763 GCA_049965775.1 Phycisphaerae bacterium | reverse complement strand
TAGCAGAAAACGACCGTCAATGAAGGATCATATCATGTTTTTCAGGATAATTTACCCACTCGATTGCCCGAAGAGCCTAATAATTTAAGCAGGGTGCGGCTGCGTCCTGAAATAGCGGCTTATTCGCCGCCAAACATTCAGTCGCATTTCATACCGCTAAGAGTTGGTTGGTGTACTCGGCTCGGCGGGAGGTGGAGGGGCTCCGTTGGCCGCGTCGGCGGGTTTGGCTGTCCCGTTGGTGCGGTCGCGCTGAATGGCCTGATAAACTTCTTTGCGATGTACTGGCACGGTGTTGGGCGCATTGATGCCCAGACGCACTTTATCGCCGCGGATATCCACAATGGTGATCTCGATGTTATCGCCGATCATAATGCTCTGATCGCGTTGCCGCGAGAGTACAAGCATGGGCCTGCTCCTTGCCTAAAAAAACCCATTCCGTTGCGCTTTATAAGGCTCTTGGCCAAATGTCCATCTCTTGTACAGCGCCGTTCCGCCGGTAAGCGGGCGATAAACCGCACCTGACTCCTCTAAACCTCAATATTTACATTATAACCAATCAACATACGAAAACCTAATCAGCCGGCTTACGCCATAAACGCCAGTGACGCCTGCCACCGCGACCGCGACCGTGACCGCAGACTCGCCGGCTCCCGCAGGGCGGGGGGCTGCCATTGTGGGCTTGCGGCGGCCTGTATCTGTGTGGCCAGGCCGGTTTTGGGGTTCAAAATCAGCGGGCAGGAAAAATTAACCCGCATGCCTGTGGGGCTTGGCTCGACCAGCAGCATGATGCGGGCATCCGCAAGGGCTGATAATCCGATGGATTGCAACGCCGCCGCATCCGGCTCAATGCAAAAGCCCGGAATGCACCCTCCCGCGTCAATAAGCTGAAAGGCCACATCAGGTTGCCGGGCACTTTTGATCCAGATTGCCGAACTCGCCGACGAATCCTCCAAAAGCTCATACTCTACAGAACTGGCAAGCGGAGCTATCGCCCGCAACAGCCTGAACCGGCAACTGATGTCTTCGACCACACTTGTTGGATAGCTGACCATACTGCTTGTGTCCTTTTCTTATGGCGGGGGCCTTGGCCATTCATGGCCGCCCCCGGCCAAACACGAACCCCCGCGACTGCCCATCGTGAGGCGCTGCGAGCGGCAGCCCGTGCGGGTCGTGTTTCGCCAGAGTCTTTTTCGACAGTTATAGGCTGCTTGTCCAATAAAAATAGGAGATTAGGACTTTGGGCGGGCAAAGGTTATGCCAGTTGATGTAATAATCAACTAAGAAGGGGCTGTTGTATTCGGCCAAGAGAATTGAAATGAAACCTTCCGCGCGGTGGTCAAACGGCCGCATTATAGGAACCTGCCGCGCCACACTCAGATTAATTTGCTGAACCTTCCACAACACTGGCCGGGGGGTTATCCGGGGGCATCAACCCAGATAAACCTCCGACGGCGTTGCTTTGCCCGCTCCCACCGGCTCGCGATCCCAGCGATTATCTTGGCGCGCCGGCTCTTCGACGAAGCTTATCTTCATCGGTTCGCGCGGCGACTCGCCAAAATAGCTGGAACTGTGCGGACGCTCAAACTCGGGTGTATCCGAGAAGCCGGCCGCCTTGGCCAGAGGTGGGGACTTGGAAGGACCGCCTCGTGCTGGATCAACCTTCGCCATAAGGTTCTCCTTTTTTCCCACAGGACCGGCGGATGCCTTTCTCCCGGCGGTTCCACTATACCACTTTTGCTCCATGCGATGCAACAAAAAAAATTACTCCAAAAAAGCCATGCGTTTTCGGTGTTTTGTCTGCTATTCGTGAGGTTTATGTGCAAGGCGTGGTTTTCGCGGCGTCGGCCGGCTGGCCGCAAACCGGCGAGTCCATTCGCCCAACTTCGCAAGGCGGGGGGCAGAGTCGCATAAGGCGACCACTTCATGCTCGCGGGCCGCCGTGATGAAGCGGCTGCTTTAAATTTGTATCGTCCAGCGCACCGCAAGAACTTGAACGTTGACTGCGGGTTTGCACAGGCCGCCGCCGCGAAACTCCGCCCGATACAGTTGATGGGCGTATAAATGAACGTGGTCCCAATGTCCCGGTAAGTTGGCTCGCCAGGCCCGATTGCTGCAGTTCAACGAGAGGCATAAAAACATTGCATAATAAACATCTTATAATGTATATACAGCCATAATAATGGGAACTTTGAGAAAATGCCCCCTTACTGCAATCCTGTAACATCCCGTTTTTCTGACAAGAAGGGCATGTTTTTACCGCTTGCTGACAGCGAGAAAACCCCTATAAACATTGGTATTTTATCACATGCCAACTCATTTGCAAGCATTTTCAAGCGATTGCAAAAAACCCCAATGATTTGCGGTATTTTGAGCAATGCTGCTGTTCAAATCCGGTAGTATACCGGATTTGAAAATGGCGCTCCGTCGGGTACGCGCGTATGTTCTTTGCATAAATGTTTTACAGATTCGCACTCAAATTTCGCAGGGCCTTCACCATATTGCTGATGCGGCAAGCTTCGAGCCTTTGCAGATAAATCTCCACATCCAGCGGAGGAGATTTTAGTGATTGGCGATGACGCCGAGCCGCCTGGCATACAAGATTAGGTGCCGCAGCAAGCAGGTCGCTGATGAATTTATCCGGGCTGCAGGGCTGTATGCCAAATTCTCGCAGCGCAGAGGCAGGAAAATGCTTCAGGTTAAACGTGATAATCATGCTCGCCCGACAGTGAATCGCCGCCGCCAGAACATGACGATCCGCCGGATCGGGCAGGGACAGGTTGCCGATGCGATGTTCGAATCCAGATACCAACGAGTCGCCTGCGTGCTCGTTCATTAAATCGCGAATTCGTTCAGCCTGCTGCCGCGTTATATCGGGCCGGGTGCCCAGCAGTGCTCGCATCCACTCCTCATGAACGGCATTGCTCCAGCGTGGCTGAAACAGACCGTCCACCGCCATGTACATCAGCAGGCTACGCAGTGCCGCAGGATACAGCACACACGCATCGAAGAAGACAACGGGTGATGTCTCCGCCATTAAATTAAGCCCAGTTTTTGATCTAACGCGGAGAGTTTTGATAGCGTCTTGAGCCGACGGCGGTTCAACTGCTTTTTGTATGCCAGGACATCTTCAAGCAGCACGCGCCGATGAGTCCCCACGGTGCGGAACGGCATACGCCCGACTTCCAACTGCGATATTAAAAACGGCCGCGATACATGCAGGAGGTCCGCCGCCGCCTGCGTTGTCAGTTCGCTATGCAGGGGAATAGCTTTGACTGTCCGGCCTTGTGCCATCTGGTCCAACACATCAGCAAGCAGCTGCGCTGCGGAAACAGGGATCGTGATAGCAACCTTGGACTTTGTTTTTATTTGCACGTCCAAAGCAAGCGTATCCGATCGCCCATGCGCCAACAACGACCGAAGGCGCCGGCCTGCCTGGCGGGCCAGATCGGAGTCTGCGGCAATTGCCTCTCTCGGTGGGCGCGGCTTAATAAGTGTGGCCATGGAATTCTTTCACTCCTTTCGACAACTTCAATATATCGGTTAATCGCAATAAACGCAACGGAGTGATATCGGATTAATCGGCTCTTCGCCAGTTTGGCCGCACGGCAGTTGACAAATAGCCATTGACTGTGATACGATTCTGCCCAATAAAAATACTGGGCGTAATTAGCACCAGCACAAGGCACGCTGAAAAGAATGCAAAGGCCGCCGATGTAGCGAGCTAAGTAAAGCGAAAGCCAGATCTGAGTAGCAAGTTCCCAAGTCTGTAAGCCGCATTGTTGAACGCGGTCGCCAAGGGACCAATGGCGTCTGTTGGTATTGTTGCCAACTGACCATCGGGGCGACAAAAGCTTGTAAAGCGGCAAAAACGAAAAGCATACTTCCCAGTTGACGACCAGCGTCTCTTAAGACGCGCTTGACGGCTTTTGCCCGCGATCGCCTTTGCGCGAACGCGGCGCCGCCGTCATGTCATCCTGAAAGGAATATTCTTATGCTTGCTTACAATCAAGACAAGCTTATAAGGCTACACGACGTACCCAAGCTGCCCTGGCTCCCGGCCCGGCGGGCAAACACACGTCTGCACTTCAGCACGCTCTACCGATGGGCCATTACCGGCCAGCGCGGCCGCAAGTTGCGGACCGAACGCGTAGGTGCCACCCTGTGCACCACTGAAACGTGGCTGCACGAGTTTTTTGCGTCGCCTGCCGCAGGAACCCAGCCATCACACCACCTGCAGGAAAGCACCATCCGCACTCCCCGGCAGCGCGAGCGGGCCGTGGCCAATGCTTGCCGTCAACTCGAACGCATGGGGGTGCAACCATGAGTTTTACAGCAAAGCCAATGCACCGGATTGTTGATTCGCTCTACATGTACACTACATGCGAATATGATCGATGGGCCATCTCTCCGACAGAAATCTGCTACCCGCAATCGGATCAATACTCCAACTTCGCCGAGGCAGTCAAAGTAAAATTCGACCGCCGCAACGGCGAGCTTGCCAGATGCCACACTTCCAAGCAGAAGAAAAGCGTCCGTGCGGAGACTATCGAAATCCCCGGCATGGGCGAATTCACTATCCTTGATGCGCGACCAATTGAACGCGCCTGCGGCTGTGCCAAGGCGTACTGCCTGCACAACGAATACACCGGGACTCGCATATTAATCGTTCATCCGGACGATAGGCCCGCCCGCATGCAGAACCCGCCAACAGTCTTTATCCAGGCTGAAGGGATCGACAGCATCGGCATTGAGAAGGCCGACCACCCATTAATAAACTCGCTGGCCGCAATAACAGGGCACGCCGACCCCAGCCGGTGGCAATTACGCCGCACGGATATTGCCACAGATATCAGGTCGTCACAGTCACTCCGAATGTCCGACGTAGGCTTTGCCGATGAAGTAGCTGCCCACCTCGTGAGCCGATGCCGATGGCGAACGCCGTACTTTGACCCGGACCTGGACAAAATCACCACACATTATGACAAAAGACAGGGCCTGACAGGAATGACGTTCGGCAGCCACAGCACCGGCCGCCAGATGGTCTTGTACGACAAACTTGCCGAAGCCCGAACGCAATGCAAAAAATCCGACCGATGCGAGCAGCTCATTGCGAAGGGAATAAAGCAAGGTTGGCTCTACAATCAAGACGCAATCACGTCGTGTCGCGGCGGGGACACCGTAGCCCAAGATAATGTCTACCGGGTTGAGCACAGGCTTAGCCGCAGTTGGCTGCGCACATGGGGTATCGAAACGCTTCAGCACCTGCGTGACAAATACAAGGAACTAGGCAAGCATTTGCACGAAAGCTGGCGTATGTGCGACCCGACCGATGACACCAACCGCAGCCGATGGCCGGTCAAAGAATGGTGGCAGAAGCTCATTGACTTCGACCCTACGGATCAGCACCTCACACCTGCCGACTTATCACACTGCACACCTGAGCTTGAGAACTACAGGGCCATCGCCAAGACGTACGAATGTCTATTAGCCCTTAAGCAATTAAGCTACAACAAGCCATGTGTACACTCGGCCCTCGACGAGCTGCGAGCGGACATGGACGACCTCGAGCACCACTTCGGACAGGGCGAACCGCTCTGCACCATATCGCCATCGTCCCAAATAACGCGGCTACAGAAATGGGGCGGCGGTGAAATTGACCCACGGATATTGGCGATGGCGAAGGAAATTGGGCAAGGTGCCTGGCGATGGAGAGGAACACCCCCAACAGAGCCAGAAGACGGTATCAATCACAGTCAAGGCGATATAAATGTATTTATCACAGGGCGTGATACTAAAGCGCCCCGGCTTTTCGAAGAGCCGCCACCACCCTGTCGGCCTACGCAGTAGCGGGGCGGCCCAACACGCCAACAAGGGGCTGCGGAAACCTACGGCAAGGCCCGGGCTGCGCGCATCGGCCGCGGTATCACGGGTGCGGTCTGCGGTGGCAAGGCCTATGCCACTATAGGGTTAACGCATACCAAATTACGGACCCGCGTTGGCGTGGCATAAGCCTCGCAACCTTGCCCGCTGCCGTGATACCGCTCGGTTTATCTGCTGTTCGATGCTCCCTGTTCCCTGAAGTCCCTTCATGGGAAGCAGGGAGCATCTTGCTTTTGTGTGAAAAAGCCACCTCGCCTGCAAAGCACATCCGGATATCGTGCCAATGCCCCGAGGACCGCACGGCCGGCCGCCCGCATGGGATTCGTAAACTCACCCATTGCGGACAGCCGGCCGCTGCGGACACCCACGGAACCCACCTAGGGACGCTTCCGTTGCATGCTTCGCAACCGTTCACGGCCCTTTTGGCCAAAGTCATACTCAACGGCGGCCCCAAGTCGTCGCAGCGCCCTCGCAAATAAAAAAGGCCGATCCGCACTTTCGCAGACCGGCCTTAGGATTGTTTAGTTCATACCTACGGCAGAATAAGTCCGCCGGGCTTTAGCTTTTGCGGGGCATCCGCAGTCAGGCGGTTTTGCCGCGTTTGCCCAGCAGCAGCAGGCCCAAGCCGCCGATGCCCAGCAGGCCGAGGCTGGCTGGTTCAGGCACGGCGGTAACCGCTACGTTGGTAAAATCGGCGGAGTAGTCGCTCGAATTGCCGTAATCCAAAAACTCCAGCGTCGCCAAGCCGGTTGTGACGGCAGTAAAGTCAAGGCCACTTCCCGTGTTGGTGGTGAAATAGTTGCCACCGGCGTTGTCGTTGGAATAGAATTCAGTAGCATTGGTGAAGTTGCTGGTCTGCTTGTAAATGACGGTGGAGTTTGGGTCCGTCACGGTCGCGATGATGCCGGCAGGAGCCGTGCTGGTGCCGATGCTTGATGATTGGTTCCGCGCAGCGGCGTCATAGGTGAGTGAGTAGGTTGTGCCCGCGACAACGCTAAACGTCTGTGTAAAGCCGCCGCCGTCTTGGACGAATGCGTAATCAGCGATCGTACTGCTCGTACCGTTGAGCTCCGTTGGGCTGCTTGGCCCGAAAGTTTGATAACTGGTGTTGGTACCATTGACGCCGCCTGTACTCACTGGCGACCAATCCGTCGGGTTGGCCGGGTTGGTGTTGCCTGTTTGGGCATTGTAATCGTAGCCATAATCCGTGGTATAGCTCGACGCATTGGTCGCGAAATTGCCATTCGAGATTAGGTTGGCATTTGCCACCTGTGACCCGACCAACGTGGCTACCGCCGCAGCCGTACCCGCAGCCAATGCCGCATGAGAGAACAAGGAACGCTTCATAAGAAGTCCTCCAAAATGGGGCGATGGAACATTCTTAAACGATCAAGAAAGTTGCTCTCGCCTACTTACCTTCACTGCGTACCTGAGCAACACAGGCAACATACCTGCATTAAGAACTCCGGCACGCAACAAGATTGCCCTTAGTATAATCCAGATTTGCACTAATGCAAGTGCTTTTTTAAAAATTTTTTAAAGATTTTTACAGGACCACTCATTCACCCAAAAAACGCCAACCACTGCACGCCAGAAGGCATATCATTCACTACCGCGAAATATCGCGATGCCCACACCCCTGCAGTGGCCGCGCTTCTGTAACAGTTCACGGCCCCTCGGCCAGCCAAACCCGCAGCGGGCCTGATGGCAAAGGGCTCGCTCGTGCCGTCCTGTCTGGCGCACCTGATACGTGATGTGAAGTTCCCGACCACACTACCCGAACCACCGACAGTGGCCTACGGTCAGCGGTTGCCGGAAGCGTTGCGGAATCTATTCCATCTCATCCACCAGCCGGGGGCGTTAGAGGCACCGGTATTCCGACGGGCCTTGGAACGGGCCCGTGAACTGGCACAATAAAAATTTGCACAGGTGTTCCGTCGCCCCGATGGCCATTAGCCCACCAGCCGCGCTATCTCCTCGACTTTGCCTTTATCCTGTTCGGCATATATCTCCGTGATTGCGAGGCTCTTATGCCCCAGCATCGCCCGCGCCGCTTCAAGGCCATACTGCTTACGAATGCGCGTTGCCGCGGCATGGCGCAACTGGTGCGGGTGCCAATGCTGCAATCGGTCAGACTCCGCGAGGTCGGCCACGGCAACACCGATCGCCGCGGCACGCGCTGCGTTGGCTCTTTTTAGCGCATAGTCAATTGCCCCCTTGTAGCTATCGGGTGCGTAGCACTCTCCAGCCTTCTTCTTCGGATGCCGTCGTACGTTGCTACCCGGCCTGTTGCCACAACTCAAGGGCGTCTCCCGGCTGGCATGCAGCGCCGCCCGGCGCTCCGTCTCCGCATCGGCGGGACTGAACAGGTAAGCGCCCGGCACCGCCTTAAGGAACGGCCGAAGCACAGCCTGTGCCTGCGGCCCCAGAGGCACCGTACGCGCGTGGCCCAGGTTGGCCGTCTTATGCAGTTGGGGCCGGTAAATCCAAAGCTCGCCGGTCATATCCAGATCGGCCATACGCATGCGGCACACTTCGCCCGACCGCATGCCGGTAAGCCACTGCAGCCGAATCATCGCTGCAACATGCCGGTTAACAAATGGCAACGTCGCTTCAACCGTGCCCCAGGCTACCGGCTTTACCGCCTCTGTTTCCCTTGCGGCTGATCGGCCGCGGCGAAGGCCTTCAACGGCCTTAAGCGACTGATACACCGCAACCGGTATGAGTTCTCGCGACACCGCCCACTTGAACATACGCACAATGCGCCGCGTCTGGCTGTTGCAAGTCACCCTGGCAAGATCGGCCTTCACATACTCTTCTCGAACGGCCTGCAGCTTTAGCGGCCCGAACTCCGCCGCTGGCAGGCTCGCATACAGGTGTTTAAGCGGCTTGACGGCGCAAACCCATGCCGACAACTCGCTTTTGTTAACTTGCCCGTGATTATCGCGTGCACTCTGCTTTAAATGCTCGCAGTAGGCCAGCATTAGCTCGGCTACGCTAACACCCAATGCGGGCAATGTTCGACCGCCAAGCTGCCACTCGGCGATCAGGCGGTCATATTCGCGGCGGCTCGCAGTGGTGCCGTAGGGCCCAAGGTAGAAATCACGGCCATTGATTGTTGCCACGGCTTGGCCGGTGGCTCTATGGCGACGATACGATGGAATGTGATAAACGTACGGCATGACGCAGCACTCCAAAAAATATCCGGTAGACTACCGGATATTCAAGGGGTTTTAGCTGCGCTCCGGAACACCCGAAGGTATGCACAAAACATGCATTCAGCTTAGGTTTTCTTTAACATGCGCCCGGCAGGAGTCGAACCTGCAACCTTCGGATTCGTAGCACGACGCTTTATGATCGAGACCCCCATCGCCCGTCGCGTCGCGTCCCCGGCGGGCAGTCCCTCGGCAGACGATATTCACCGCAGGGGGACACAGCGCGGCCAGCGGGCCGCAAGGGCGGCGATGGGGGCTAACCGCAGATGACGCAGATGTACGCAGAGATTTTTTTATTTTGTTTTGGCGCTGCGCTCCTGGCGCGGTCGTTGCTGTGCCGCGACGGGGGTTGGAGTGCCACATGACGCAATTCTTGCTAAAAAAAAGATGTTACAGGCGTGCAATGCAGGGTCGCACAGAGGTTTTATACGGTTAACAGGTCGCTTGATGTTGTAATATCGAGGCAACAAGCCAAAACACAATCCTTGCCACATAAGGACCGGCTCATTGCGATATGACCAGATTTCAGCCAAGGCGCTCGTCCTCTGCGTTACCCTGCGTCCACTGCGGTGAACCCGTCGCGGCAGCGGCTCAATGCCCCGGCTGGCACCTTTTGCGTAATTTGCCAACCGCGAGCCCTTGCCGCACAATATCCCCCTTGCGGTGTTTTGGAGCGCATGAAATGTCAACAACGGTAAACAAAATTGTTCTCGCCTACTCGGGCGGTCTGGATACTTCGGTCATTTTGCCATGGCTTAAAGACAACTACCCCGGCTGCAAGGTTATTGCCTTTGCCGCGGAACTTGGCCAAGGCGATGAGCTTGCGGGCATCAAGGCCAAAGCGCTCGCCAGCGGTGCTGACAAGTGCATTGTCAAAGACTTGCGCGAAGAGTTCGCCCGCGATTATTGCTTTCCAATGCTGCGGGCCGGCGCGGTTTACGAGCATAATTACATGCTCGGAACCTCCATCGCCCGCCCGCTGATCGCCAAATATCAGGTGGCGGTTGCCCATGCCGAGGGAGCCGATGCGGTTTCGCACGGCGCTACCGGCAAAGGCAACGATCAGGTTCGCTTTGAATTAACCTATATGGCCCTTGGGCCTGAGCTTAAAATCATCGCCCCCTGGAAGGACGACCGCTTTGAACTGCGCAGCCGCGAGGCCGCCATCGAATACGCCAAAGAAAAGGGTATTCCGATCGCCCAAAGCGTCAAGAAGATTTACTCGCGCGACCGCAACCTGTGGCACATTTCGCATGAAGGCGCTGATCTTGAAGACCCCGCCAACGAGCCGCTCGACAATCTGTGGGTCATGAGCGTGCCGGTAAGCAAAGCCCCTAATAAGGCCGAGTTTGTCACGGTAGATTTTCAAGCCGGTACGCCGGTGGGTGTCAATGGCCGAAAGCTTGCCGCCCATAAAATCATTGAAACACTCAATGCCATCGGAGGCCGTCATGGCGTGGGGCAGATAGACCTGGTCGAAAATCGGCTCGTCGGCATGAAAAGCCGCGGTGCCTACGAAACGCCCGGCGGCACGATTCTGTTGACCGCCATACGCGCGCTCGAATCGCTGTGCCTCGAGCGCGAAACGCTGCATTACAAGCAGCAGCTTGCGCTTAAATACGCCGAGCTGGTGTATTACGGGCAGTGGTTTCATCCGCTGCGCGAAGCACTCGACAGCTTTATGACCGCCGTATGCCAACCGGTATCGGGCCGGGTAAAACTGCGGTTGTACAAGGGCCGGGCCACGGTCGCGGCGGTCACCTCCCCCAGAAGCCTGTACCGTCAGGACCTCGCCAGCTTCACGATGGGTGCGGAATACGACGGCAAAGACGCCATCGGTTTTATTAAGCTGCTGGGCCTTCCAATGAAGGTGCACGCAATGGTGAATAAGCAGAAGTGATTATTTCTTGTGCTTAAGAGTCGAAAAGATTCTGCAACACGTAGATATTGGCTTTTGTAACTCAACCGGTAGTGTTTGCACGCTGTTTCTGCACAATATGATGTGCTATAATTCCTTATTAAAGTTTCGAGTCGTTTGCTTTAATAAGAGGTTGTCTTATTAAAGTTGAGTTTAATAAGAGCGGTTTGCAGGTGTGAACCGCACTGAAAAATAGTTTCACTTTGGTGTGCGGATGCTGACGCGCGAGTTTGATGCAAATGCCCCCGGCAACTTGGTGGCCATTGGCAGTGGTATGCACGCGTTTATCCCGCCCCCGCTGCCGCCGAAGTATGTTCGTAGTGACGCAACCAATCGAGCCGCAGAGGATGCCGTAAATGCTATTGGCGAACTGCGAGGCATGACAACTGGAAGTGCCTCATTTATTGGAACGGATAATTTCATCAGACCGTTGCTGGGGCGCGAGGCGGTGCTTTCAAGCAAAATCGAGGGAACTGTCGCGACTCTGCAGGACCTGTTTCGTTATGAAGCCTCGCCCAACCGGCATAACTTTCCAGATGATATTCAGGAAGTGGTCAACTACGGTTCCGCAGTAAACCTTGGCCTTGACGCAATAAAAGATGTTCCTCAAATCACAGCACATCTGATTCGCAGTCTGCACCAAAAACTCATGACCGATGTTCGCGGCGGCGAAGCCGAGCCAGGAAATTTCCGCAACCGGCAGGTATTTATTGGATCGCCCACCGCAAGCGAACTGCAAAAAGCTCGCTTTATTCCGCCGCCACCGCTGGAAGTCCCACTTTTAATGGATAGCCTTTTACAGTATATCAACGGTGCCGGCCAGCATTCGCGGCTTGAATCCATCGCTCTTGCCCATTACCAGTTTGAGACCATTCACCCGTTTCTAGACGGTAACGGACGCATTGGTCGCCTGCTGATTACGCTTATGCTTGGCACAACGGGCCTGCTGTCAAAACCCCTGTTGCATCTGAGCGCCTTCTTTGAAAGTGACCGCCGGGAATACTATGACCGTCTGCTTGGCGTAAGCCAACGGGGCGATTGGGACGGCTGGCTTCGCTATTTTTTTCGCGGTGCCGTGCTCGCGGCCAGCGACGTACAGACTCGGATTGCTCGAGCCACGGCAATGCGTGGGGAGATTCTTAATCGCCTCCGGGCAAAATCCAGTCGCCTCTCAATTGCGGCGCCCGACCTGCTCGATGAGATATTCAGAAATCCATATATCTCGGTTGCCAAGGCAGCCCGTGCCATTGGCCGAACTGCACCCGCCACCCAGAAACTTATCGATCTATTTGTGTCCGCGGGCATCGTGGCTACGGCGTCCGCGGGACAACGCAATCGGCTCTATGTTGCGAAAGACATTCTCAAAATATATGAGTGATGCAGCGCGGCATGCCGATCCAGCGGGCGTTGTCCGCCCAACACTACGGAGACGTTAATACATGACGCATCACGAAACCCGAAAAGACGCCATTAAAGACCCCTTATTTACCGCCGAGCCGCGATGGCCCGCGATTGTAGCCGTGGTCGCTGCGGCGGCAATTTTCACCGCGTTGCCGCCCCATTTAGTTCTTGGGCCGCGTTGGCTGGTTATGGTGCTGGTGCTCGCCCTCACCGCTCCGTATGTGCTGCTTAACCGCAGCGGCTTACGCCAGGCCGCCCGCGTGCTTGGCTATCTTAGGGCGCGTAAACAAATAACCGCTACGGTTGACGTGGCGTGATCGTATAGTTCCAGTCGCCGTGGAAGTCATGG
>JBMFVX010000087.1:0-12797 GCA_049965775.1 Phycisphaerae bacterium | reverse complement strand
GCGTTGCGCGATCCATCCTCCTTATTATCGGACAATAACCACAAATGGTATCAGTTATTTATTTACAGGCCCTTAGCTGCGCATTCGCAATGCAGGCCCGCTACTGCCAGCAAGCCGGCGGCCATATCGAGGGCCTCCGGCTTCGTTGCGGATCAGCATCGCTGTTATCCGCTCGCCGGAAAAACTGGCACACGGCATCAGACCTAGCGACTCGCCAGAACCACCATATCATTGGTGCGAACCATTAAAGGCTCATCGTGTCGCTGGGTGCCCACAGTGCGGTTAAGAATGTTGGTAATGTCCCTCGGAGGATGAAGCGACCGAAGGGTTGCCGTGCCGCTGGCGCCCGATTCAATCCAAAAGCGAATCAGTGCAATTTGATCTTTTGTAAGCTGGCGGCGTCGGCGAGGCGGCATGTGATGCCTTTGCCACAACGGCAGCGTGATTAGCCGGTATAGCTTGCTGTGCTCCGGATGGCGTGCCACCACAACGGGCCGGCCCCGGCTGCCGTACATTACCCATTTATATGAATCCAGACGAAGGTGGCCCTTGCGCTTTTCGTGGCCGTGGCATCGCGTGCAATCATGCGTAAAAATTGTTTGAATATATCGGCTATAAAAGCTCTGTGGTGATTCATCGCTTATAGGCAAAACGGTGTAAGATCCAGCGGTCTCAACCGATGCAACACGCTGCACCATCCGCGAAGTATTCGCCAGGGGAATTTGCGCATTTGCTGAATCCGCAGCCGCCTGTGCGGAGTAGCCCAGCATGGGCCGCAAATACTCCGGGGCATATTTACCCAGGTAGCGGCTGCCAAACGTAAGATCGCCGCCAAAGTGGGCCGCCGCCACCATGACAATAAACGCCGGCGCCAGCAACGCATAATAAAGCACTGTCGGCTTTTTCTTCCACCAAAACACCGCGAGCATCGCCACACACAGCACGCCTACGCTGGTGCCCAACCACCGATGCCACGCCAATGTGCTGTGGCTGTATCCGCCGCCGGAGGCCAGCAGCCAACCGCAGACGACCGTGGGAACAACAGCGAGAGCGAGCAGCAGCAAAATGAATCCACGACCCGCGGTAATGTGCTGCCAGCGCTTGAAGCGGCCGGTTATTTCCATGGCCGCCAGCAGTGTTAATATGCCGATGGGCACATGCACCAGCAGCACATGAAAGTGCCCGAAAAACTTGACCGTGTTGGGCGTTGCCATAAGCACCTGGGTTAACAGCATTTCATACTCCATTTAATGCCACTCTTCGCAGCGTTAGTTTCGCCGCAAAGCCTTGGGGTTTCAAGAACAAATTATGGGAATTCGGTCGCGTTGCCACAGATAGCTTGCCATTGCCGCGCAACAAGCATGTTTATACCGCACACGGTCATAATTGGGCCATTCGGTGCGGCGCTGTTGCCGCGAGCGGGCGCCACGGCATCGCTGTCGCTGGCCGGCGCGAACCAAAAAAGGTTTGACCAGGCGGCATGAACCGCGGGTGACTCGCGGCGGGGCGACGTTTTATTTCGCAGCCATCTTGGCCGCGAACGGTATAGCCGCCACCACCCAATGGCGCGCTGTGGCAATTGAAACCCCTGCTACGCCTGAAAAGCCTGGGTAGTGCCTCATCTTGAAGAGAGGCCTCCCAGCCGGGACTTGCCGCCTGAAACGGTTAAGGTAAACTAAGAAAGCGTCAATGCCCCTGGCAGAGGCACCCGACCGGGCTTTGGGAAATCAAAACAACCGCCTGCAAAACTCGAAAGTGCTGCGGTGTACGCTATTTTATTGTCGCAACACATAAGGATACGCCATGAGTAAATTGTCCGGCATGTTTCGCACCCCTGACGGCATCAACCGCTGGTTTACCTTCACACTGGTTACCAGCCTGTTCCTGCTGTGGGGGCTGTTCAGCGGCATGATAGATGTGCTCAATAAGCACTTTCAAGACTCGCTGCATGTAACCAAGGCCCAATCCGCCTTTGTGCAATTCTCGTGGTATGGCGCTTACTTCCTGCTGGCCCTGCCCGCCGGATGGGTGGCACGCAAGCTGGGCTACCGCGGCGGCATCCTGACTGGATTGCTGTTGGCGCTGGCCGGCTCGCTCATGTTTGTGCCCGCCGTCCGCGTCCACGCTTCTGAAGGCCTCATCTTTTTGTCGTTTTTAACGGCTCTCTTTGTGGTCGGCGCCGGCATGACCTTTTTGGAAACGGTCGCCAACCCTTACACCACCGTGCTAGGGCCGATAGATGCGGCCGTGGCCCGTATCAACCTAGCACAAAGCTGCAACGCCATCGGCTGGATGCTCGGCCCTATTGTGATCAGTTATTTTATTCTTTCAAAAACCGCTAAAGCCGACACCAGCAACGCCTCGCTGTATCTGCCGTACCTGATTCTCGCCGGCTTGGTCGCGGTGTTGATTGTGGCGTTTATTGTTTCTCCGGTGCCTGACATTCACGCCCCGCAGGAAGAACAGGCCGCCACCAAACCCACTCAACATGCACGGCCGCTGCTTAAAGAAAAGCATTTCGTACTGGCCGTGGTAGCCCAGTTTTTTTATGTAGCTGGCCAGACCGGCATTTTCAGCTTCTTTATTAACTATGTGAAGGATCCGGATTATTCGCCAGCGCTACCCACATGGATGGCCAACCATTTACCAAAAACCATGAAGTTTTTGCATGCGGGCCAATGGCACATTACCGAATACGGCGCGGGCATAGGCCTCTCGGTGGCCTTTGGGTGCTTTTTGGCCGGGCGATTTTCGGGTAGCGCTATCTTGCGCTTTGCCAAGGCTCATGTCACCCTGGGCGTTTACGGGTTAATTAATACCCTTATGATGGCATTGGTATGCTTGAACCTTGGCTGGATTTCGATCATTGCCCTGATGCTGAGCTACTTTTTTATGTCAATCATGTATCCAACCATCTTCGCCTTGGGCATTCGCGGACTCGGTGAAAAAACCAAGCTCGCGGCCTCCTGGATTGTTATGTCCATTGTTGGCGGCGCGGTTATGCCGATGCTTATGGGATGGATGGCCGACAAATGGTCTATGCGCGTCGGCTTTTTGATGCCGCTGGGATGTTTTGTAGTGATCATGCTGTACGGGTTTATGTGGCAGGGCTTCTTCCGCAACGATATGGAGCCTGAAGAATCCGCCACTGGCCCTATTATACCATCGCATTAAGCGATGAAAGAGGCCGGCGGCAATGTCCCAATTGCCGCAACCGCGCCCCGCAAGGCCCTCGCCTTTCGGCCAAAGATGGCCAAAGCCGGATGGGTCAGGAAGCGACCATCGGGTGCAAGCCAAAGATGCCGAAATCTCCGGGCGATGGCCGAGAAGGTCCTCTACGGCACAAAGCCATCCGTCGGGGCTTCATCTGCCCTGCTTGAGTGCACTGTCGCGCCAAGCCCCCGTGCGGTACTTCCCAGCGACCAAAATTGCGGTACAATACTTCAATGGCGTCGGCAAGACCTCCGACATTTTCAGACATTGTTTGGCTTTGACATTAATAAAAGGAGCGTTCCCATGACCGTCAAACATCTTGTTACAACCGTATTGCTTGTGACCCTTGGCCTGGCGGCTACAACCCTTACCGCATGCAGTAAAAAAACTGAAAGCGGTTCCAAAAAGCTGACGATTGCCGTCATTCCCAGCGGCAGCACCGATGTTTACTGGCAGTATGTACATGCCGGGGCATTGGAGGCTGGCAAAAAGCTGGGCGTCAATATTGATTTTCAGGGACCGGTTTTAGATGGTGACCGCAACTCACAAATTCAACTGGTTCAGAACTTTATTGCTGAAGGCGTCAACGGCATTGTGCTTGCCCCCTGCGATCCGGCGGCTCTTGTGCCCAGCGTTAAGCAGGCCAACGCCGCTCATATTCCCGTTGTGATTATGGATTCCAACCTCAATGGCACTCCCGGAAAAGATTTTGTGAGCTTCGTAGCCACCGACAACTTCAAGGCGGGTGAAAAGGCGGGCAACTTTATGGCCAAGCTGCTCGGCGGCAAAGGCAAGGTCGTCGTACTCCGGTTTATTGTGGGCAACATCAGCACCATCAACCGGGCCAAAGGCTTTGAGGCTGCCATCGCCAAATACCCAGGCATTAAAATTATTGCCAACCAGTTCGGCGGCTCGTCGCCGAGCCTCTGCCAGCAAAAGGCCCAAGACATGCTTACCGATATTCAAAAGGCTGATGGCGTGTTTTGCGTCAATGAAATCTCCACGTTCGGTATGCTGCGAGCACTTTCGCAGGCCAACCTGCTTGGCAAGAAAAAGTTTGTCGGCTTTGATTGGCAGCCCAACTACGTCCCAGCCATCAAGGCTGATCAACTTAACGGCGTGGTAGTGCAGAACCCCGTCCACATGGGCTACATGGCCGTCAAGTACGTCGTTGATGACATCAAGGGCAAAAGCGTACCTGGCACTCTTGATACGGGCTGCGTCATTGTAACTCCCAAAAATTTTGCCACGCCGGCGATTCAACAGTTGGTGACTGTGCCGAAAATTCCATAAGACGCCGGGCCACGGCTGCATCGCGGAAATCGAACCATCCAACGCATGAGGCCTTCAACGCCATGACCAGCCCTCCTTTGCCCAGGCCAAGCACCTCGGAACCGTCGGCGGCTCGGTTGCGCATGCAGGGAATTCGTAAACGCTTTGATGCGACCCAGGCTCTGGCCGGCGTAGACCTCGCCGTCAACGCGGGCGAAGTGCTGGCACTCGTTGGCGAAAATGGCGCCGGCAAAAGTACACTTATGAAGATACTTTCGGGCGCCTACAGGCCCGATGAGGGCCACATGTGGCTTGATGGCCAACCGTATAGCCCCGGCGACCCTATGGCCGCGCGGCGCGCCGGCGTCGCCATGATTTACCAGGAACTTTCGCTGGCCAGACACCTTTCCGTTATGGAAAATATTTTGCTTGGCATCGAGCCGCGACTAGGCCCCTTCATGGACTGGCGGCGAACCCGACAAATTGCCGCCGATGCCATGACTCAAATCGGGCGACCCGACATCCCGCTTACCACGCCTGTCGGCAGGCTTTCAATTGCAGAACAGCAACTGGTCGAAATCGCCCGCGCCACCGCGACCGGATCCAAAGTGGTGGTACTTGATGAGCCTACCAGCAGCCTTACCGCCCACGATATTGTCGGTCTTTTTAAGCTTATTCGTCGCCTGCGATGCCAAGGCCAGGCGATTATTTATATCTCTCACTTTCTTGAGGAAGTGCGGGAAATTTCCGACCGTTTTGTCGTCCTCCGCGACGGCCAGAGCGTTGGCGGCGGCAGTACGGCCGAGGCCGCCACCGACCACATCATCAGCCTCATGGTCGGTCGCAAAGTCGAAGACCTCTACCCGCGATCGCTGCATCAACCCGGCGAAACCGTATTGGCCGCTCAAAACCTTAGCGGCGAAAATAAGCCCACGCGAGCCTCACTGGAGTTGCACCGGGGCGAAGTCCTGGGCATAGCGGGCCTGGTCGGCGCTGGCCGCACCGAGCTGCTGCGCACCATTTTCGGCCTTGATGCCGTCACCAGCGGCCAGGTAAAGGTGGGGCTTGTGAGTGGCGCAAGCTCACGGCCGGCCATCCGCTGGAGCCAGGGCATGGGCATGCTCAGCGAAGACCGCAAAGCCGAGGGCCTCGCCATCGGGCTGAGCCTCGCCGACAATATCACGCTCTCGCGGCTGGGCTGGCTGGTGCGTCCGAGCCGCACGCAGGCCATCGCCCGCCAATGGATATCCAAGCTCAACATCCGCTGTGCCGGGCCGGCGCAGGTTGTTGTCAATCTATCCGGCGGCAACCAGCAGAAGGTTGCCATTGCGCGCTTGCTCTATCATGGCGTGGATGTACTGCTGCTGGATGAGCCAACCCGCGGTATAGATGTCGGCTCAAAGGCCGAGATATACAAACTCATTGACGAACTGGCCAAGATGGGCAAAGCCGTTATCGTCGTAAGCAGCTATTTGCCCGAACTTATGGGTATATGTGACCGCATCGCCGTCATGTGCCGCGGACAGTTGCATCCCGCCCGGCCCGTTTCCTCCCTTACTGAAGAAAGCATTATGCTTGAAGCAACAGGAGCCGCCGCATGAGCGATACAACCAAGGTAACCAGCCCGGTCGAGGCCGATGTTACATCGCGCCGCTTTGATGTTCGCCGCGTGCTGACGGTGCTGGGGCCGGCCATCGGGCTTGTGGCTGTATGCATACTGTTTGGCGCTCTGCGCCCCGACTCATTTTTGACGCGGGCGAATGCTCAAAACATTATTCTACACTCGGTGGTGGTGGGCATTGCCGCCATCGGCACAACGCCCGTTATTATTTCAGCCGGGATAGACATATCCATCGGCGCCACCATTGCCGTGGTCACCGTGGCCGTGGCGCTGCTGGTTAATGCCAACGTACCGCCGCTGCTGGCAGCATTCGGCGGCGTCGGCGTTGGAGCCGCCTGCGGACTGTTTAACGGGGCGTGCATCACGTGGCTGGGACTTAACCCTTTTATCGTCACGCTGGGTACTTTTTTGGCGTTTCGCGGTGTCGCCGATGAACTTAGCCATCAGCAGGCCGTTGCGGCCAACGCCACCTGGCTTAACAACCTCATGGCTCCCGGCCAGGCACCCCTGGTGCCGTGGGGCGTATGGATTTTACTGGCGCTGCTCGTGCTTACTGCGCTCATGCTGCGCTACACGCGCTTTGGGCGGCATATTTTTGCCATCGGCTCCAACGAGCAAACCGCGCGTCTCTGCGGCATAGCAGTCAACCGCGCCAAACTCGCAATTTATGTTCTCGGCGGCGCTTTTACCGGCATCGCCGGCGTATTGATGTTTTCCAACCTTACCGAAGGCGACCCAACCACCTCCGCCAACACACCCCTTACGGCCATTGCCGCAGCCGTTATTGGCGGTGCCAGCCTCACCGGCGGCCAAGGCTCTATTGTCGGCACCGTACTGGGAGCCGTATTTATTATGACCATACGCAGCGGCTGTACACAGCTTAATTTTTCGCAGGGTGTGCAAGAAATGGTTACAGGTCTGATTATCATTCTGGCGGTGCTGCTCGACCGTGTGCGCAACTTGCCCAAAGCCTGATGCAATGGACTCGCTGCCTTATGCTGCCCCCCTAACGCGCCGCCCTACAATAGACGATACCTCGCCGGCTCATTATGTTTTAAGGCCGCCTACCAAATTGCGCAGAGAACCTATGCCCTTGCGCTGCATATATGCTTTTATACCCTGGCAAATGTGCACCGGTATGGCCGGGTCTATGAATAGCGCAGTGCCCACCGCAACGGCCGAGGCTCCGGCGAGTATAAACTCCATCGCATCCTGCCAGTTTTGAATGCCTCCCATGCCTATAAGCGGGATGTTATGCGCTTTGGCCACCTGGCTGTACACCCGGTGCGTCATAAACACCGCAATGGGCTTAATCGCCGGCCCGCTAAGGCCACCGGTCTGGTTGGCCAGCATCGGCACTTGCTTTTCAACATCCACCACCATGGCGGTAAATGTGTTCACCAGCGAAAGGCACTCTGCCCCGGCTTCAATAGCGGCCCGGGCCGTGAGGGTGATGTCGGCAACATTGGGCGAGAGTTTAACAATCAGGGCAGCGCGCGAAACGCGCTTTCGCACCGCCGCCACCAGCTCGGCAAGGCGAACGGGGTCGGTGCCGAACGAGAGACCATTTTTAACGTTGGGGCAGCTTACGTTTAATTCGATGCCGGCCACCATGGGCGCTTCGGCATCGAGCCGCTGGGCAACGTCGGCGTAATCGTCCACACACCAGCCGGGGACATTTACTATGATTTGCGTGCCGCCTTCGGCCATGCGTTTAAGTATGGGGGCCTTTTCAGTTAAGAAGCGTTCCAGACCGATATTGGCCAGCCCAATGGCGTTAAGCATTCCGGCGCGGGTTTCCACCACGCGATAACTTTCGTTGCCTTTGCGCGGCAGCTTGCTGATGGACTTGGTGGCAAAGCCGCCGAGTTGGGTCATGTCCACATAATGAGCATATTCGTCGGCATAGCCACAGGTGCCCGATGCGGTAAGCACCGGATTTTTAAAATGCATTTTGCCCACCTGAATGGACAAATCGGGTTCTGCCGCGGAAGCATGCGAAGCAAGGTGCGTTGTGGTTGACGTATTCATGCCCGCCAGTGTGCCATCGGAAAGCTCAAGTGTAAAGCGTACGGGCGCCGGCAGCGCCAAGATGCGACCGCGTTAAGCAGCCGCGAGTTGGGCCGGGAGTGCGGCGGGCATTGGTTAACCCTTCGCGCGATTGCACGTTGTTCGTACACCTTCCACACTCACCGCGGATGGCCCAGCCGCGAGGCTAAATTATCGAGAATGCCCATGTAATTAATGTACGCGTCATAAGGAGATTCATACGGACTAAAGCAGCCGAGATCGGCGCGTTTAAAATAATGCGTATTCATGTATAAAAAGTGGTCGGTTGAGGTAAGGCGCTGCCAATCGGTCAGGGCCTGGGCGTCGTGGGATGCAAGCACGGCCGACTCCAAACGATAAAGCTCCTGCATGGCGTCTGCCTGCATGGCATTGCCCAGCCACGGGGTAAGGTCACGCGACTGGTCCGTCCACGATACGTACTGTGGAATAGACAACTCTCCGGCCGGCGGTGCGGCGGCGGCCAGATCGCTTAACGTACTGAAGCGATCGCCCAGCGCCAATATCTTTTCGGGCAGAGCGCGTAAAAACTCCAGAATGCCGGCGTCGGCCCGCCAGCGTTCGCCGAAGGTTTCGTAATCCATGCCGACAATACAGCCTGCTCCCTGCCCATTCATGCCGTTAAGCCAGGCGGCATATTTTTCGGCGGTAAGCGGCCATTGACTCCAGGACCGCTCGCCAAACCGCTGGGATATATCCTCGCTTAACCTATAGTGCCTCAGCAGGAGAACGATTTTGCTGCGGGCCACCTGGTAAAGATCGGAACTCTTCCGCGAGCCAAGAACGCCTTCCCGCCCTTCGGTAAGCACCGCCATAAAGCCCATGTTACCCGCAAGATGGCCGATGTCGTTGTTGTACACCAGATTGCTGTTGCGAAACACCCGCGGCTGCTGGCCAAACAATCGCTTGATGGCGGCCGTGTGCTGTTGTACCTGACGTTGAAACTCCGCAGGCGAGTAAAGCGCGGCAAGGCTGTGAAATGCCGTCTCGCTTAAAAACTCAACTGAACCGGTCTGCGCAAGCGACTGAAAAGATTCAAGTGCATCGGGCGCAAAAGCTTCCATTTGCTCCAGGGCCGTGCCGGTGATGCTGAAATTAATTTTTACGTCCCGGCCCCATCGGCGGCAAACATCGAGCAGCACCTGGTTTGCGGGCATATAGCAGTTGCGGGCCGCCTGCTCCATTGCAAAGCGATTACCCAGCCGATCAAAATAATCGGCATCCGCCTGAAAGACGCTGTAGCGCTTCAGGCGATACGGCTGGTGTACCTGAAAATAAAGACTTATGGCCCCCATGACATCGGCTCCCACTGGCGGCGTCTGGAACTATACGCCCTTCATCGGACATGACGGGCCTTAAAGGCTGCCGGCCTGCCGCAACATGCCTCCATCAATAAAATAAGTTGAGCCGGTGACATAACCCGCTTCATCCGAAGCCAGGTAAACCGCCAGCCCTGCCACCTCTTCGGGTTTGCCCCAGCGATGCAGGGGAATTTCAGCCATAAGGGCGTCTTCGATTTGTTTGTTGGCTTCAACATCGGCGTCAATCGGTGTGAAAATAGCCCCCGGCCCGATGTTATTGACGGTAATGTTATGCGGCGCCAGTTCGACGCTTATAGTTCGCGTAAGCATGCGAATAGCCCCCTTACTGGCACAGTAGGGAGCGTTGGTGGGCATGGGCAAATCTTCATGAATCGAACTGATATTGATGATGCGCCCGCCCCGCCCCTGAAGAATCATTTGTTTGGCTGCGGCTTGAGCGCACAAAAACGGCCCCTGCAGGTTGACAGCCATGATTTTCTGAAACTTATCCAGCGGGAACTCGGTAAATGGTATCTTGTATTCAATGCCGGCATTGTTCACCAGAATGTCCAGCGAGCCGAAGGTTTTGACCGTAGCGGCCACAAGATCGGCCACCTGCGCCGGGTCTGAAACATCCGCTGCTACCGCCAGCGCCCTGCCGCCGGCCGCCTTAATGGCGTTGACAACAGGATCAGCCGTGCCCGGCTTACCCACATAATCTACAACAACCGCGGCCCCTTCGGCCGCAAACCGCTTGGCAATACCCGATCCTATGCCGGTGGCTGCCCCGGTAATAACCGCTACTTTATTCTGTAAACGCATCGCACACTTTCCTTAAAAAAACATCGCACCGCTCACTTTGGCCCACACAGCCACGCGGCGGCAAGGCATAAGCCTATAAGCCTTGCCAACAACAATCAAGCTAACAGCGGCTGCACATAAGACAGGGGCGTGAAGCACGTTTTCATAACATTCCGCCGGCTTGTGTATGGCTCACCTCCGAGTCAGGCAGCGACGCAGCGCATTTAACAAACGGCAAAAAAAGGCCGCGGAGCTTATGCCCCGCGGCCTCTCTTGAAGTTCATCTTGCCGCCCGTACAACTGTATGGCCTCATTAGACCGTACTGAATTTAAAGCAAGCCTTCTCGTGATACATCGAGCCGGGCTGCAGCACGGTGGATGGGAAATTTGAATGATTGGGCGCATCTGGATAGTGCTGTGTTTCAAAGGTAATAGCACCATGGTACGGATACGTTCCGCCAATACCTTTGATGCTGCCATCAAGGAAGTTGCCCGTGTAAATCTGTACGCCGGGCTGCGTGGTGTACACTTCCAGCACGCGACCGGTTGCCGGGGCGGTGCACCGCGAGCACAGCGACATCTTGCCCATCGGGCCATTGAGGCACCAGTTGTAGTCATACCCAAACGGCAATGCATGCGGGTCCCCCTTGCCAGCAAAATGCTGCAGGCGGGCACCTACGGCGGTGGGCTTGCGGAAGTCCAGCGGCGTACCGACAACGCTGGCGATTTCGCCAGTGGGAATCATCAGTTTGTCTACCGGGGTGTAATGGTCGGCATTAACCTCCAGCACGTGATCAAGCACCTTCTTACCCGGTCCATTAAGGTTGTAGTATGCATGGTTGGTCAGATTGATAATGGTGGGCTTGGTGGTGTTGGCGCGATAGCGAGCGTGAATAGTGTTGTCCTTGTTAAGCATGTAGGTAACAGTGTTGAGCACCAAGCCCGGAAAACCGTTCTGCATGTCGGGGCTGTAATAGCGAAAGCGCACGCCGTAGTTGCCCCATTCTTCAACTTCTTCGGCCATCCACACCTGTTCGTCATAGGCATGCGGTCCACCGTGCAGCGCGTTGCCATGGTCGTTGACGGGTATCTGGTAGGTTTTGCCGTCCAAGGTAAAGCGTCCCTTGGCAATACGATTGGCGTAGCGGCCGATGGTGGCGCCAAAGTAGGGGTCGGTTTTGTGGTGCAGGTAGGGCTTAAGCTCGTTAAAACCAAGTATAATGTCGCCGGGGGTGCCTTTTTTGTCGGGCGTGACAAGCTGTGTCCAGCGGGCGCCAAAGGTAATCATCGAAAGCATCATGCCGTTGCCGTTGGTCACAACATATTGGTCAATTTTTGTGCCATTGGGCAAGGTGCCGAATGTACACTTTTGGATGCCGGCCTTGCTTAAGTTGACCGACGGACCTTTCATGGAGCTGCAACCCCCCAGCGTGCAGGCGGCTGCGGCGGCACCCATCGCCGTTACGAAGCTGCGGCGCGACCAGCGATTGCCGAAAACCTGCGATACGTTACCGGCCAAGTTCGAGGAAGTGTTACCCATAAATGCGTGCCTCCAAAAAAAAGAACAACCGGCGACAAACGCCGAACACCGGGCAATATATGCTCGGTGATACCCGTAGGCAACAATAATCCTTCCAATATCAAGATGGCGCACTGGCTTTTTGTGCAACGCACGCCGTTGTTTAAAACGTCGCAATTGTCCGCATTTCGGTTAAATTACCGCATTGGATATGCCAACTGCGACCAAATAAGGGACACATCATGGGTAAAAAGACCAGCCTCGCACTGATGAGCTTTCTGGCTGTGTTTTTAGTAGCCGTACTATTTATTTCTTCCAAAGAAGACCGCATGGTGCCGGACATTGTCAACGGCATAAGTCTGGCCACGGGCGCCAGATGTGACGCTGGCACGATTGCCCACAGCTACTGGCATAGCACCATCCATATTAATCTCATCACCGTTTACGACCCAACAAACCCATCCAGCAAACTGCTCCTCATCGCCGGGTTAAAAGCCAACCTCAACAACATGACGGCTCTGGATGGCGGCACTCCACAACTGCACAATGCTACCATTACGGACTTCGTAGTAAATGTTATACAGCACGGTAGTTCGGCCAATGGCCTGCAAACGCTGCTGGCCAACACCCGCCGCACCGCCGACCACACCGCAGCGCCGGCAAATTATCGAGGCAAGCCGGTGCTGCGAAAGCTTACAATGCCACAACTCACCATTGCTAACATTGAAGTGTCCGTGCAGCCTTTTGGACTCAGCACCACCGCCAGTGAGTTGCTTAAGTTCGGAGCTATGACCTTTCATTTTGATTCCCAGCCCGTAACGCTTGCCGCAGTTATTCATCGGGTGCTCACGGCGGTGGCAACCAAAGCACGGCAATCGCCATCGCTTGCGCCTGCATTGCGGGGGTGTTTCAGCATCCAGCCGCCCTAGCACGACAGCGCTATAAAGGCTCAAGATTTTCTTTCGGATGGCCGATGAGTAAGGTCATACGAAAGGGGTGGCGG
>JBMFVX010000086.1:0-12835 GCA_049965775.1 Phycisphaerae bacterium | reverse complement strand
CCGGCAAAACCGCGGCCTTCGGCCTGCCGATTATGCAACGGCTCGACGTGCATCAGCCCTTTCAGGCAATCGTCGTCGTTCCCACCCGTGAATTGGCTGTGCAGGTTGAAGCGGAACTTATTCGCTTTGCCAAACACAAGCCCATTCGGCTGCAGGTGATATACGGCGGCCAAAAGGTCAGCCACGACATCAAACTGTTGGAGCGCCATCCCCATGTGGTGGTAGGCACGCCGGGCAGAATAATTGATCTTTACGAACGCGGCGTATTGCCGCTGGATCGCATGCGATTTGTGGTTTGTGACGAAGTAGACCGCATGTTTGACATAGGCTTTCGTGATGATGTCCGCAAAATCCTGGGGGCATGCTCAGGCCCGCATCAGACTATTTTCGTCTCGGCCACCATCAACGATGAAATTGAGCGGCTGGTTGCCAAGCACATGACAAATCCACAGCGAATCTTCACGGCCAAGGCCGAAGACACGCTTACCAACCCTGAGGCAACCCAATACATGGTGGGCGTGCAACCGTGGGACAAACTCCGAGCATTGCAAATGCTTATTCGCCATGAAAACCCGAAATTGGCCATCATCTTCTGCCGCACCAAGCGCAGCGTAGATAAGGTAGCGCACTCACTGAAACTTCGCGGCGTCAATGCTTCGCCGATTCATGGCGATTTACTGCAGAACAAGCGCGAGCGCGTGATGCGCGGCTTTCGCACCGGAAAAATCAGCGTGCTGGTGGCCACCGACCTTGCCAGCCGTGGAATAGACGTCCATGAAATTACGCATGTAATTAATTACGACATTCCCGAAGACCCCGAGGTATATGTTCACCGTGTGGGGCGCACCGCCCGCATGGGAGCTACGGGCAAGGCATTTACCTTTGTATCTGTGGGCCAGGCCCAACTGCAAACCGAGATCGAAAAGCTCATAAACCATCTGTTCGAAGACTTTCGCATCCCAGGTTTTACCGCTTCACCTGAACCATCTAAGCGGCATTTAGAGGCTCATGGCACCGGCGCCACCGATGGAGCTGCGACTCCCGCCGAAGGCAATGCGGCGGGCCAGTCGGGCACCGACCATCCATCGCCCGCCCCACCCATAACCGAGGGGTACGCACCGGTAAGCTTTACCCAGCCGGCCGCAGCCGCCAAGCCCCGCCCCATCACGGGTCGCTTTCCAACCCGTCGGCGCCGCTAAATGCAGACACGATGACATCTCCATAAAAAGCACGATATAATCCTGCACATCGTGCGCCAGATGAGGCGCTCGATACCTAACAGTGGAGTACACAGGCATGACAACCGGATTGGCGCTGCTTGGCTGCGGCACTGTCGGCAGCGCGGTGGCGGAAATGCTTCTCGCCGAAAAAAGCCATCTCCAGGAGCGTTCCGGCCAGCGGTTGGAATTGCGGCATATTTTGGTGCGCGACAAACGCAAGTCTCGCAACCGCACTGTGCCCCAGCGACTGATCACCACCAATGCCGAAGATATTCTTGCCGATCCTGCAGTTACAATCGTCGTTGAACTGATGGGCGGCATCGAGCCGGCCCGGACATTGCTACTGAGCTCTTTGGCTGCCGGTAAACATGTGGTTACCGCCAATAAGCATTTACTCGCATTGCATGGTGCGGAGCTTTTTGCCGCCGCCAGCAAAGCCGGGCGGTGCATTTGCTTTGAAGCATCGTGCGGCGGAGCTATTCCCATCATCATGGCGCTGACGCGCGGACTTATCGCCAATTCCATTGATCGGGTCATTGGTATCGTCAATGGCACGTGTAATTACATTCTTTCGCAGATGTCGGCCAGTGGCCAAAGCTACGCCGAGGCGCTGCGCGGCGCGCAGGCCGAGGGGTTCGCCGAGCCAGACCCAACGTTTGATGTCAGCGGCATTGACAGCGCCCATAAACTGGCCATCCTCGCGGCTCTGGCTTTTGGTGTGCAGGTACCGTTTGAAAAAATAACCATTCGCGGCATCAACGACTTGGACGATTTGGATTTAAAATTCAGCCGTGAGCTTGGCTATACCTGCAAACTTCTGGCCATTGGCGAGCGCACCACCGGCGACATTTCGCTGCGCGTTGCGCCAACGCTTATTCCAGCCAGGAGCGTTTTGGCCAATGTGCACGGGCCGTTTAACGCTATAAGCGTCTTCGGACATGCGGCCGGCCAGACTACCTATTATGGTCCCGGCGCCGGCCCCAAGCCGACCGCCAGCGCCGTGATTGCGGATATAGTCGAGGCTGCCATGGGCACAGCATCGCTTCTGTTTGCCAACCTGCCGCTGCTTACCAAACGAACGACAGGGCGCTTTTTGCCGGTGAATAAAATCGTCGCTCGCAATTACCTGCGCATTACCGCTCTGGATTCGCCCGGCGTCATGCACCAGATTACCGGCATCCTGGGCCGACGAGGCATCAGCCTCTCGGCCATTGCGCAGCATGAATCTAAGGCGGGTGCCTATGTGCCGCTGGTAATCACCACACACGAAGCGGTCGAGGGTGACATTACAAAGGCCGTTCTTGAAATAGACCGGCTCAAGTGCACCAAGGGCAAAGCGGTGCGATTGAATATAATTGATCCTGCTGCGTAAATGAGTCAAGATGATGCAGCGGCAATTGCCACAGACCAGAGGAACAAACGCCCTATGAAATACGCCATTATCATACCCGACGGTGCGGCCGATTCCGGCATTGAAGACCTGGCAAACCAGACGCCGCTCGAAGCGGCCCGCAAACCCAACATGGATGCGGTTGCACTTGCCGGGCGAATTGGAACGGTGCGCACAACACCCCCCAACTTTGCCGCCGGCAGCGATGTTTGCACGCTCTGTCTGCTGGGGTATGACCCTGCCAGGTATCATCCCGGTCGTGCTCCGCTTGAGGCGGCGGCCATGGGCCTCAAACTCTCCGCCAACGACTGGGTTATGCGATGCAATTTGGTGACGATTGTCAACGGCATCATGCTGGACCACTCCGCCGGCCACATCGGCGATAAGGAAGCCCGGCATCTTCTGGACTCGCTGCGCAAAGAACTTGCCTCCGAAGGCGGCCCAGTTGAGTTTCACGCCGGTGTGAGTTACCGCCACCTGATGGTGCACCACGGAGGGGACTTTTCCAAGGTAAAAACAACTCCGCCCCACGACATTCCTGACCAACCCATCAAAAGTTACATGCCGCGCGGGCCGGGGTCCGAGATACTTCTCGATTTAATGCAGCGTGGGGCAGATCTGCTAAGCGATCATGATATTAACGTCGTCAGACGCCAACTCGGCGAAAAGCCCGCGACCCACATTTGGTTATGGGGTCAGGGCCGGGCAGCGAATGTACCCACGTTCAAAGACCGCTATAAAAAGACCGGTGCCATGATTACCGCAGTAGACCTGCTGCGCGGGATCGCCAATTTATTAGGCTGGCAGAATATTGAGGTGCCCGGCATTACCAGCTATCACGATACCGATTATAGCGCCCAGGGCCAGTACGCCTGCGACGCGCTCGACAGTTATGATGTGGTCTGCTGCCATGTCGAAGCCCCGGATGAAGCAAGCCATCAAGGCGACTACGAAACCAAGATTCAAAGCATTGAGGCCATAGACAAGTTTGTTGTAGGGCCGATTTATAAAAAGCTTCAAACGTTTGATCAGTGGCGGCTCTTAATTATACCGGACCACGCGACGCAATGTGCCACACGCAAGCATCACGATGCCCCCGTGCCCTTTGCCATGGCAGGCACGCACCGCAAGAGCACAATTGCCCGGCCTTATACCGAAAAAGCCGCCCGCGAGAGCGACCTGCATGTTGAAAAGGGCTACGAATTAATGGACTACTTTCTGGCAGATAATTAAGCCCTCGCGGAATTTGAACACCCTATTGGGGCTGTTCAAATTCCGCAGGTTCGCGTTTCGCCTGATAAACAGCCCAACCCAAAACAACAATGCAAACCAGGGCTACCACCCAGGGGACCCAGGCATGGCCGTTCGCAGCCTTATGCATTTGATGCATCGTGAGTTGATGCTGCGAGAGCAAATTCGTAAAGTGCCGATCAAAGGGGAGTACGAGCGGGATCACCAGCAGGGCCACCATATTCATCACCTTGAGCAGCGGGTTAATGGCCGGGCCGGCGGTATCTTTTAGCGGGTCGCCGACGGTATCGCCGGTGACGCTCGCCTTATGGCGCTCAGAGCCTTTGCCGGTGCCTTTGGCGGCATCGCGCGGCTCATCTTCAATCACCTTTTTTGCATTGTCCCAGGCTCCGCCCGCGTTAGCCATAAACACAGCCAAAAGCTGGCCCGCCAATATCGCTCCGGCCAGAAAGCCAGCCAATGCCTGCACACCCAGTAAAAAGCCAACCAGCACCGGGGCCAAGACGGCCAGCAGGCCCGGGCCAACGAGTTCGCGCTGCGCTTCGAGCGTGCAAATGCGTACCACGCGACCGTAGTCAGGTTTTTTCTGGCCAGACCAGATAGCTTTATCGCGAAATTGCACGCGGCATTCGTTGACGATCATATACGCTGCCCGGCCCACCGCGCGAATTGCCATGGAACTGAACAAAAACGGCACCGCCCCGCCAATCAACAAACCAATGAAAAGGTGTGGATCGGCCACGTTAAGCAGGCCGGAAACCACATCGTAAACCTGGCGTGAAAGCGGCACGCGGTCGGAGCCGCCGCCGGAGCCAACAATCGTAATGAATGATGCGAACAAACTTACAGCCGCAATCACAGCTGAGCCGATCGCAATACCTTTGGTAATAGCCTTGGTGGTGTTGCCGGTGGCATCGAGGTCGGCGAGTATCTGCCGCGCATGGGCATACCCCTGCTCGCCGATTTCCTTGCGGTCATAACCCATTTCACCAATGCCGTTGGCGTTGTCCGCAATTGGACCAAAGACATCCATGCTGATGGTGTTGCCCGCCAGCGAAAGCATACCGATGCCACACATGGCCACGCCATAGGCGATAAATACCGGGCTGGAACCCGAAAAAATCAGCACGCTGGCCAGCAGGCAACCGGCGATGGTCAAAATGGCCCACACGCTGCTTTCAAGCCCGACGGCAAAGCCCTGGATAATGTTGGTGGCGTGCCCGGTGTTGCAATTACGCACCAGCGAGCGGACCGGTGAATGTTCGGTGCCAGTAAAGTGATCAGTTGTCCACGCCAACACCATCGCCAAAATAATGCCGACAAAAGATGCCTCGGCAGGCCTGATATCGAGGCCTGCGATGCCAAAGTTTGCCCAGTACGGAGCATGAGATTCTACAACCTTCAAGGCCGGGTTGGCGGCCAGGTAACTGCTGTCATAACGAAGGTAGAAGAAACCAAGGATAAAAAATCCAATGGTGCTCAGCACGGCGGCAAACCGAAACCCAAAAAAGATAGCGCCCATCGCCGCACGTACACCGCCCTTATCGCTGGCACGCACGCTGAATGTTGAAATAATATCGGAGCACACGCCGATGGCATAGACCAGCAGCGGAAACATCACACCCTTGTGGCCAAAGCAGGCCCAACCAAGAATCATGGCCGCCACGAGCGTAACGGCATAACTCTCAAAAATATCCGCCGCCATGCCGGCGCAATCGCCCACATTGTCGCCGACATTGTCGGCAATAGTGGCGGCGTTGCGCGGGTCATCTTCTGGAATATCTTTTTCAATCTTACCAACCAGATCGGCGCCAACATCGGCCGCCTTTGTGTAAATGCCGCCGCCAACACGCATAAACAAGGCAAGCAGCGTCCCGCCAAATCCAAAGCCGAGCAGAGCGCCGGGCGCGCGGTCGCCGAAGTACATGAAAATCAGCGTTGCCCCAAGCAAGCCCAGCGCCTCGGTCAACATGCCCGTAACCGTGCCGGAACGGTAGCCCAGCCGCATCGCATTGCCAAAGCCATGACGGGCCGCGGCCGCCACACGCAGGTTGCCCTGTGTGGCCATGAGCATGCCAATGGTGCCAACGGCCATGGAGAACAGCGCCCCCATTAAAAAGGCAATTCCACGACCGATCGGCAGGTTGATGCCAGCGGCAGTATGCCAATTGGCAGTAAAAATCAGCACAACCATTAAAACAAGAATAATTGGAAACAGGGTATTTCTTTGGCGCGAGAGGTACGCCTTGGACCCTTCACGAATGGCCTGCGCCACCTCCTGCATCTTGGCCGTTCCCTGATCGGCCTTGCGGATGTAATTAACCAGGTAGGCCGCATAAGCCAGGCCACAAAGTGCAATGGCAAGGACGGCAAAAAGGGCCACCCTTTCATACGGTTGAAAATCGGGTGAGGATATAAAGTTAAACGGATGAAAATGCGACGCCGCAGCAGTGGCGGAAGTTATGCCAGATGCACTGGACGATAGCCCGGACACAACGCTGCTGGAAAATGCCGGTGCAGCAAACATCATGCTGAAAAAGGCTCCCATCAATATGTAAACCCCGATTTGTTTGTGATGAACAAGTCTGAACATATGATTCCACATTTCTTTCTTCCACCAATTCATTTTTCGCTCCTCAAAACATCAGGCTAAAGCGACAGAAAATCTGGACAGTCCAACATAGCCGCCCCACAACTTCGTAACCTCATGGCGTAGCGATTAAGTATCCTGTACGACCGCGTATGCAAACCCCATAAGGACCGCTTGCGCGCCGAAGCACAGGACTTTAGTTTCTGATCTCCCGGATGAACGCGCCTTGACGGGCTAAGATGCTTCGTCCGAGCAACTCCACCGTTTCCTTTTGAACACCGCGCCATCCTTGGGCGGAATACTACCCGAAAGCATGGCAACTCGCCAAGTGTTGGCCGGGAGATGCTCTGTCACAGGTCCCCTGGCTTGTGACCTTGCTACCAATGAGCGGCCCCGCGCCGCGAATCTAACCAGCTTTTGAAGTCCGCTGCGCTTCGGGCATTAAGTACGTCGCTCGCCTTTGCCCAACCACGGCGGGCCGTTAGCACACCAAAGGGTAATTGGTCGAAATCGTCGAAGCTATGGGCATCGGTATTGATACAAATGGGAACGCCGGCTTCAACTGCAAGCCGCACATGCACGTCGCGAAGGTCAAGACGATGGGCATTGGCATTAATCTCAATTGCTATGCCGCTCCGGCGAGCAGCAGAAATGACCTGGGGCATGTCTGGCTCGAGACCGCGCCGCGTTCCTACAAGGCGGCCGGTCGGATGGCCAAGAACATGCACAAGTGGATGCGATGCCGCTCGCACGAGCCGCATGGTCGCCTTATCGGAGTCCTGCGTCAAAGCCGCGTGCGGCGAGGCAACAACCCAGTCGAGTTGCGACAGCACATCGTCCTCATAGTCGAGTGAGCCATCGGCCAAAATATCCACCTCGCTGCCGGCGAGCACAAGAATGTCTTTGGCTTTGCGGGCCACGGCGCGGATGGCGTTGACATGCTCAATAAGTCGCTGCACCGTCAACCCGCGGGCCTGAAACTGCGATTTGCTGTGATCGGTAATGGCAATGTATTTAAGGCCCCGCCGTTTGGCCTCGGCGACAATATCATCTATCGAGTGGCTGCCGTCGCTGGCTGTAGAATGCATGTGTAAGTCGCCCTGGATATCCGCGATCGTCACCAACTGCCAAGATGCATTTGCCCTAAATAGCGATTCCGCTTGCTCAAGTTCGCCATGGTCTTCACGCACCTCGGGCGGAGGCGCAGCCAAGCCCAGCGATTGGTAAATATCCTGCTCCAAAAGGCCTGCGATCGGTTTGTCGCCGCGGAACAGGCCCCATTCATTAAGCTTAAGGCCCTGCCGCACCGCCCGTTCCCGAAGCTTCACGTTGTGCTCTTTACTACCGGTGAAATACTGCAGTGCGGCACCCCAGCTTTCGGCGGGCACAATGCGCACATCAACCTGTAAATTAGCTGTCGTGCGAAGCGTGATTTTGGTGTCGCCGGCGGCGACAATCTGCCCGGTAAGAGAATGGCCGCGCAGCCGCTCGGCAATGTGTCCGGCGGCCGCAGCATCACCGCCTACAAGAATATCGAGATCGCCGATGGTTTCTCGCCCCCGCCGCAGCGAGCCGCAATATTGAACCTGTGTCGCCGCACCGCCTTGCTTAAGGGGCTGCTCCAGCAACGCGCAATAGCTTTGCGCAATGGCCATGGCGATATCCACTCGCACACGGTCAGCTTCTTTGCCGACGAAGGCCAGATTGGCCTTGATTTTGGCGATTTTCTTTTCGCCCATGCCTTTGAGCGTAAGCAGCGATCCGTCGTCAAGTTTTTGTTTAAGCGTTGCGATATCGGTAATACCCGCCTCATGCCACAGTTGGGCGGCGGTTTTTACTCCAAGGGAAGGAATGGCGAGCATTTGCACCACGCCTGCCGGCACCTGTTGGCGCAGGGCGGTAAACTCGCCGACATTGCCGGTGCACAGATATTCTTTGATTTTTTCAGCGGATGATTCGCCCACGCCGGGCAAATCATCGAGACTGCCCTTTAAACTCGCGACATCCTGCGGCAAATCCTCCAAAACCCTCGCTACCTTTCGGTGGGCCAGCACCTTAAAACTGTTTTCTCCAAGCAGGGCCAGCAGGTCTGCGGCTTGTTCAAATAGCGAAGCTAAATCGGCATTGGTGCTCATAACGCATCGGTTCCAGCAAGCAACGCGTTTAACACGGGCAGGTCCTCGGCCGTTGTGAGCTTAAGATTACGTGAGCTTCCGGCCGTTATGTATACAGGCAGGCTCGCAAGCTCGCAGACCTGTGCATCATCGGTAATGGCGGGCATGCTGGCGCACGCCAGCAGTTTTTCAAACGCGCTATGCAACAAACTTACCTTAAAGCATTGCGGCGTTTGCGCCTGATACAAACCTTGCCGATCTACCGTTGTGGCTACAGTGCCATCAGGCGCCATGCGCTTCAGCGTACATGGCTCAGCCAAGCACGGAACGGCCGCACCATACAGCCTTGCTGCTGCAAATGCCGCATCTATTACGCTTTGAGGCGTTAGCGGCCTCGCGGCGTCATGTATCGCTACAAACGAAATGCCTGGCATAAGAGCCTTTATGCCTTCGTACACGCTGGCCCACCGCTCGGTGCCGCCTGCCACCAAGGTAAGCACCTTAGCGCCAACGGTTGCCGCGAGATGATCGCGATAATACTCAAAACGATCGGGGGCTGTGGCTACGACAATTTGTGAAACATCATGGCGCTGTGCAAATATGCCAACAGATCTCTGCAGGACGCTCCGCCCGCCCAAATCGGTCAGCAGTTTATCACCAGATCCAAATCTCGTGCCGCTGCCCGCCGCCGGAAACACCACTGAAAACTTTTCATTCGCCATGACCTAAGTATGCCGCAAGGCCGCCATTGCAACAACTATGGCTGTACCAACCTGAATCACTTAAACAGATGTCAGGGACGTAATGCTGCGACTCTATTTAACGACCACCACCGCCCCGGAGTCTGACTTAACCAAACGACCAATCTTCAGTACCATACGCTGCAGCCTGCAACACCAGGCGGAGCAGGGCACACAGAGGAGCAGCTAAATACGCCATGAGAGTCATGACCTACAACATTCTTGAAGGCGGCGTTGGCCGCATTGACCCGCTTTGTGAGGTAATACGTCCCGCATCGCCTGATGTTGTGGTGGTGCCTGAAGCTTGGGACGCGGAACTGTTTGATCGTCTTGCCGACCGCCTTGGTATGGACAGCTTTCGCGCGGAATTGCCCGGCAATGATCGCAGCGGCATCGGACTGCTGAGCCGCTGGAAAATTCGCCAAGCGGTTAACCTTGGCCCGTTATCAGCGGCCTTTACCCGCGGCGTAATCTCTGCCGTCGTAGAGCATGGCGATGTTTGCCTGGGCGTTGTCGGCGTTCACTTGCACCCCTACGAACGCGACAGCGACGAAGCCATAAGAATGGCTGAGTTGGCCGCGCTCTGGCCGCTGCTGGACGACATGGCGAAGATGCCGCATTTACTACTGGGCGATTTCAACGCGCATCACCCGCAGCAGCCAATTGATGTTTCGGCTGCGCCGGCGAGCAAGCAACATCGCATCAAAGACAACGGCGGCCGGATCCCGCGATTGGTAATCGCGGACGTTTTGGCTCACGGCTACGTTGATGCACACGCGATAGGTCGCGAGCCGACCAACTTTCAAACAAGTTTTACGGTTTCACATCCTGCCTTTCGCGTGGACTATATTTTTGCCTCGCCGGCGCTCGCACCGCGCGTATGCCAATGCCATGTGTTGAACTCACCCATGGCTCGCTTTGCCAGCGATCACCTGCCGGTCGTGGCCGAATTGCAGGCGTAACTTTGGCAAACCGTTGACCGGGCGGTCTATCGCTTTCAGTACAACATTTCTTTCAGGACTTGGTAACGGATCTGAAAAAACGGGGGTCGTAGCGTATTTATCCGTCGCGGCTAAAACGCTTTCTCCTGCGAATAGTGGTCTGCAGCATCTACGGCGCCACGCCAAGAACCTTGCCATGTCATTTAATCCCGGTTAGAAACTCACTTGTTGACGTATTCAGGATCATGTATGCCAAATCAACCGAAGCGTCTGACGTTGAAAATCAACCGGCGGAAGTTTATTTCAACAGCATCGGCGGCTGCTGGGCTGGCGTCTCTAAAAATGCGGAGCGATGTCGCTGCCGCCGAGGCTAAGGCGGCACTCCCACCGCCACCACCGGCGGCTACGGTAGGCATATCGCCGCAGGCATATGAACGAGCGAGGCATCGCGCGGCATTGCTGGTACAACAGATGACCCTGGTGGAAAAAACTGGGCAGTTAGGCAATACCGCCCCGGCCATCAAACGACTGGGCTTGCCCGCCTATCAATACTGGCATGAGGCCCTGCATGGCTTGGCGCGCAGCGGCCCATGCACCAGCTTTCCCGTGCCGCTGGCCATGGCCAATACATGGAACCCGGAGCTTGCGATAGAAGTTTATACAGCCGTGTCGGATGAAGCCCGCGCCTATCACAACAAGCACGGCACGCCGCTGGCCTACTATTCGCCGCAAACTCTCAACACGGCCAAGGACCCTCGCTGGGGACGAATTGATGAAACGCTCGGCGAAGACCCCCACCTCATGGGCACGCTGGTGGCCGGCGTCGTCCGCGGTATGCAGGGCGACAACTCCAAGTATCTCAAAACCGTCTGCTGCGCCAAGCACTTTATCTGCAACGAAACCGATGATGACCGCCACACAACTTCGGCAAGCGTCAACTCGCGCAGTTTCTGGGAGTATTACACCAGGCCCTTTCGTTCGGCTGTGGATGCCGGCGTATTTTCTGTGATGGGCGCCTATAACAAAATCAACGGCATCCCGTGCTGCGCCGATCGCTTTCTTCTGACCGACCTCCTGCGCCGCCGCTGGGGCTTTCGCGGATATGTAACGTCCGATTGCGATGCTGTTTCTGATATCTGCCAAACGCACCATTATGTGCCCACCAACGAGCAGGCCGCGGCATTGGCCATTCAGGCCGGTTGCGACTTAAATTGCGGCTTCGCATGGGGCACCTACCAGCAGTACTTGCCGCAAACCGTCGCCCTGGAACTCGTAAGCGAACATGATATTGACAAAGCCCTGACGCGCATCATTACCGCTCGCTTTCTATTCGGCGAATTCGACGAAGCCCAGCAGGTGCCGTTCACCAGCATACCATTTACGGCGGTTGACAGCCCCAAGCATCGAGCGCTTGCGCTGGAAGCCTCGCGCCAATCGCTAGTGTTGCTTAAAAACGCCGACAACCTGCTGCCGCTCAACAAACCCGACATCAAAAAAGTCGCCGTCATTGGCCCAATGGCCGACCGCTGCGCCCTCGGTGGCTACAGCGGCGGCCCCTTCGTGCATGTTTCACCGCTGGAGGGCATCGCCGCAGCCCTCGGCTCGCCAATAGCCGACAACCGCATTGCGGCAATAAACTTTTCTACAATTGATTGGGATTATAAATTCTTCAACTGTGTACTGCCAGACGCGACTCTGGGCCTGATGCAAAATAATTTCTGGGTGCAATTGCCTGCCGCGGACTTCACCGGGCGCACGTCTATTACGGCGCGTGCCTCATGTGCCGCAGTCGGTGCAGTGGTGGAAGTTCGCCTGGACAGCCCCACCGGGCCTGTTGCAGCGAGCATTAAGATCACTCCCACCGGCAGTTGGGATAACTTTCGCGAGTTTTCCGCCCCTATAAGCGGCGCTACCGGAAATCATTCCATTTTTCTTGTATTTACCGGCGATGCGGCGCAAAAGGATTTACTCCATCTGGACTATATTGAATTTCATCCGCTCAAGCAGCCAAAGCCGGGCGAGGTGCAGGTAACCTTTGTGCGCGGCGCCACCGTACAGGGGCCGGCCAACAAAGCGTGGCTGCTGGATGCGGTTCATGCAGCCAAAGAGGCGGATGTTGTATTTCTTGTTCTTGGCACCGATCAAACGATTGATCATGAGCAGTTGGATCGCCAAGACATTGTTCTTCCCGGAGCGCAGCACGAGTTGGCACAGTTGGTTTACAGCGCCAATGCCAAGACCGTGCTTATACTATCGGCGAATTGTCCGGTGGCCATACCTTGGGAGGATGAGCATATCCCGGCTATTCTTTGCGCTATTTGCGCCGGCCAATCGCAAGGAACCGCTATCGCCGAGGCGCTACTTGGCCAGTACAACCCGGGCGGAAAACTGGCCGAAACATGGTATCGCAGCGTGCGTGATTTGCCTCATTTTCATGATTACGATGTCACGCATGGCCGTACCTACATGTATTTTCGCGGCAAGTGCCTCTATCCGTTCGGCTTTGGCCTAACACGACAGCGCTATAAAAACTCTTCACCTTTACTCCGGCGTTTCCGACTGGCGTAGGAAGCGGCGTTGCGTATCTGG
>JBMFVX010000085.1:0-12850 GCA_049965775.1 Phycisphaerae bacterium | reverse complement strand
TGGTTTGTGGTGGAAACTTTCGGCCTTATTTGCAAGATAATGCGGTTTTTGGGGCCGAAGTGCGAAAGTTGGGTTAGAGATTGATTGGCTATTCAGGTACATGAGCGCTGGTGCCTACTCGCCGAGCGCATGATTTGCCTCAGCATCAACGCATGGAATCAGGACGCCATTACCCGGGCGGAGCGGCGACCTCAACACGGGTCTCGTTTAACTCGGCGGGATAAAACTTATTTGCTCTGCGGCTCGTTGAGTCGGCCCAGCGCCTCGTAGTAGGCGTTGACCAGCGAGCGGTATTCGGGCAGCGTGCCTTTGCGAATGCCGTTGATAATAAGATTACGTTCGCGGGCGGGCAGGTTGCCCCACTGGCGCTTGTTGGACTCAAAAGGCTTGTTGAGCTGGGCCGGCAAGGTAACGCCGGGTGAATATTTGGAATTGCGGGCCGCCTGGCTTGGGCCTTCGTTCGGCTGCTGGGGGCCGTTACCTTGCGATTGCTGCAACTGCTGGCCCTGCTGCTTGGCCGATGACTGCGACGAACCACCGCCACTCGACTGTTGCTGCTCTGCCATCTGAATGAGGGTATCGAGGTTGGTAACAATGCGGCGCTGAATATCCTGTGTGGTGCCGCCGGCATCGCTTTTTTGCAGTCGGCCGGCACTGGCCTGCATTTCATGGAGCATTCTGGTTATTTGCTTCGCTGCCTGCTGCTGCGGCGTAGGTTGCGCGACCAAATGCGGCGACAGGCTGGGCCAAAGCATGGCATGCTGCATCCACCCGCTGCTACCGCGAACTGGCACGCTCAACGCCAAAGCCGCCGCGCCCGTCAGAAACAGCACCCCCGCGCGATGCTTGATTCTTTGAATACTCGAATGATCGGCCGGCCTGTACATTGCGCTGCACTCCTGTGATGCCGGGTTTATCGGCAACCCATGCCATTATCCTATTGTCCGCCACCCTGTTGCAACATATGCGCCACATGCTGGGCTTCGGTCTGGAGTTGGGCCTGCGTCTGGCCCACCCGTTGAATTGCCTGCTCCAGAGGCCCCCGCCCTGCCGGCGAAGCACCCTTAAGCGAGTGATAAAGCTCCTGCGTGTCGGCGTTAATCTGCAACTGCATGGCTCGCAGCAGTTTAAGCTGCGCGGCTGGCGGCACCAGCGGCTGCTTGCCACCGCCGCCGCCCCCACCGCCACCACCGCCGCCATGCTGCAACGCCTGCTGCTCTTTTTTGAGCGCGGCGATTATTTCATGCAGCCGATTAAGAACCGATTCCTGCGCGAGCGCCAGCGGTTCATCTACATGGGCGGCGATCATGAGGTTTTGTGCAGCGTTCATGTCGGAAGCTATTTGCGAGTTAATCCAATACAAAATGGGGGCTTTGGTTTTTACCCGCTCGCTGATGGCGCCGAGCCGCTCGATGAGTTTGCCCTGATCGGCCGCATCGGTCATAAGTTGCAACTGATCTGACCGCATAAGTTCGCCGCGCTGGGCCTTGCGCCGGGCTATGGCCAGCGTATCGCTTTGCACGCCGGTTTGCTCCACGGCAATGCGCTGGTAGCGGCGACGCAGAGCCGCGAGCGTTTGCTCCTTTAGCTTGTTATTTACGCTGTGCATTTGAGAAGCCAGCGATTTTAGCGCCGCCCGCAGATGTGCCAGCGCATCATGCTGGCCGGTAAGGGCATCGGGCTTGCGGTCGGCCAGCAAAGCGCCGGTCGCCTGCCCCATATTGTTTGCGGCAAGCGTCAGATCATCCGACGCCTGATAGGTTTGGCTCATGCTGCCGGCCTCCTGTGCGGCCTTCACGGTGGAAAGCTGCAACCGGCTTTGCGGGTCGGCCCAGCGCGCCAGAACATTTTCGCCGGCCTGCGGCCGCTGCGCTTCAACCGAACCTCGTGTGAGCAACTGCTGCTTAATTAAGTGTTGAATCACAGCCTGTAAATCGAGCATCTGCCGGGCAAGCTGCCGTAATGCGGCGCGGCTTTCGCGATTGAGCGCCCGCAACATCGCCTCAAGCCCGGCAAGGGCCTTGCCCTGATTGCCGGATGCCGAAAGCATCTCATTTTTACCCGCGTCCTGCGAAGCCGCCTCCATGGAACCGCTTACTTGATATTGCTGCGCCAGCGCCGCGGCTTGGGCCAGCGCCTTGCTGATAGCCGGGTTGGTTTTGGCGAATCGCCGGGCGGCGTCGCCAAGCTGCCCGGTCACCCGGATGGCACTTTGAGAAAGCTGCATCTGACTGCCGGCAAGTTTCTGCAACTGCTGCTGCAACCCGCTGGCAAGCTGTGAAAACTCCTGCCCGATGGTTTGCCGGGCGACGGTGTGCAATCCGGCGGTGAGTCCCTTCTGCTGCGTGAGCAACTTGGCCACCTCCTGCGTCAATCGCTGAAACTCGCTGTTGGCGCCCAGCTTATGCAGGGCATGCTGCATCATGGCCAGAGCATGCTGTTGCTGCGCAGCAGAAGCGGCGGCCGCGGCGGCGGTTTGACTCATGGCCTTGCTGGAACTGGAGGCAGACGCCTCGTGCGCCTGGCTAAGGGAGTTGCCGGCCTGGGGCATAACCTGCTTGGCAAGCTGCTGCATGGTGCTGCGCACCGACTTTGCGAGTTTGCCCAGAGGCGACTGAGCCAGCTTGTTGCGGCCGGCCATGCGCTGCACATGGTTGATAGCCCTGGAAATGGCCGCCGCGCGCTGCGCCAGCGTCATCTGCTGTTGGGCAAGCTGCGCCAGGGCAGCCCGCTGCTGGGGCGTTATTTTGCCCGCGTGCTTGACAGATTCTTCAATCGCCTGCGTTTGGGCCAACAGTTGTTGCTGTTTCTGCGCCAGCATGCGGATGGCATGCCGCACCGCGGCGAGATCGCTCCGCATCTTTTTTTCGATGGCGGCCTTGCTGCGAATATCAATCAGCAAATAACCTGAACGCACCCACTGGTGCCGCTGCACCTTGCCGCCGGGCAGATCATGGCGATAGTTGTCGCGCACCTGCGCGTAGGCCGTGAGCCGCTCACCGGGCTTAAGGGCCATGGCCGAAAGCGGCCAGGCAAACACCGCGTTGGCCGTCGCCGAGCCGGTAGCCGGGTCGTAAGTTTGGTTGGCCCAAGCCACGCGCTGGCGCAGCAGCTGAGAGGCCGAAGTTGCGGCGGCAAAGCGCCGCACGACAAACTCCAGGCCGCTCAAACCCAAATCATCCTCAGCGGTAATGTGAATGTTGACGGTGGCGTCGGGCGTAAGTTCCACCACCTGTTTAGGCCGCGTAATGCGCACATGAGGCAGCGCATCGGGCGCAACGCGCAAATCAACCAGCCCGCCCGTGCGATTGGCAAAACCGTCGGTGTCTCTCACGCGGAGCCGCAGGTGCAGCGAATGGTTTGCGGGCACCGTAAGAATGGCCTGCTGCGGCTTGATGAGTTTCATGGTAACAGCAGCGGCAATAGGCTTGCCGGTGAGAAGGCTTATAAAGCTGATGCGCGGCTGGCCGGCTTTGTTGGTGGCGATAGGCTCACTGGTGGTAAGGTTAATGGTCAGGGTAGAACCCGCCACCGCCGCCACCGCGCCGGTTTGCAGGTTTACTTCTCGGCTGGGCACATTGGGGGCGTAAGATGGCGCCGCAACAAGGGCGGAGAGTTCTATGATGGTTGGACGCGGAACCACCTTAATGGACACATATTTTTCTTCAAGGTCGTCGCCGGCCAATACCTTGATGGCAAATGCGCGGCCTTCCGGCTGAATAACGCGGGCGAAAACACCACGTCCGCCGGGCAGGGAGTTCTGCAAAGTCATAAGCTGCGGTGAAAATCGCCGATCACCGGCGCGGCTTACCAACCATACATGCATTGTCGGCGAAAAGCCTTTGTCCACCACAGCCTGAACGGTAAGTGGTTCGCCCCGCGGCCAAAGGCGGGGAGGGTTTTTCTGCGGCCACAAAAAAGCCACATGCGTTGAACGGGGCCACGGGTTGTGAGCCAGCGGCGCCAGCCAGCGTTGAAGCGATAACCGAGCCGCCGCCGGATTGGCCGCAACCATGCCCAGCACCACCAACAAAGCCAAACCGGCCAGAGCCATCGCTCGCCATACAAGGCGGGCATCGGCCACGCGCGAAAAATCCAACCTGGCAGCCAATGCCTCAGCCTGCGCCACCGACAACCTGGCGAGTGCATTATTTCGAGCGGCCTGGCTTTCCAAAAAGCCGACCGCAGACATCAGCTCGTCATGGGCAAGAGGGTTGGCATCTTCTACGCGGGCGGCCAAAAAGGTATTGCCCAGCGGGCTTTGCAGCGGCCGAGCGATAAATCGCCATATACCTCCGGCCACGGCACCCAATACCACAAAGGCCAGCACCAACCGCACCATGCCCGCAAAGTGCAGCCAATAGTCCAGCAGGCTTAGCACCACCGCCGCGGCCAAAAAAGCGGCCAGCACCACCGCCACGCCATGCGCCAGCGTAAGGCGGCGCACTTTGCCTCGCAGCCGGCTGATGCGCTCCAGCAAGGGTTGGCCTGTGCCTGCGGATGTCATACCAAACTCCATCGGCGGCCCCTGCGGCGCCGCCCCGTCCTTAAAATTTCACAGCCCCTGAGCCGCGGCCTGCTTCGCTCTGCCCCGGGCGCGGTAATGGCACCAAGCACGTTAAACCAGGCCCGACCGCTTCCGCAGTATCCATTCTACCGTCAGCAGCAACACCACCAACAGCAGGGCTATGGGCTTATTCCACATTTGCCGGGCCTGGGTAAGCAGCGTTTCAACACTGCGATCGGGCACCAGGTGAGCCAGTTGCGACGCCTGCGGCAGCGGCAGCAGTTTGCCGCCGGTGCCGGCGACCAGGCGTGCCAACCCTTGCGGATCAGCCGTGGGGTTGGCAAACTCGCGATTGGGCAAAGAAGCCGTCAGATGGATCGCCGGCACCGACTTGGGTAATTCGCCCGCCGGTGCAGCAATCTGATAATCACCCGATCGCCATAGGGTAACAGTGCCTTCATACTTACCGGCGCCCGCCCCATCGCGCGAAAGCATGACCGGTTGCATAACTGCACCGGCGGCATTAACAAGATTCAGCCGCACCTGCTGCGGCATTTGGCTTTGCAAAATCGGGTCGCGCACCTTCAGCGATACGGTCACCGGCGAACCAGCCTCCACATGGCGCGAAGGCACCGTCATAGATATGGAAGATGCCTGGCCAAACGCCCGCGAGCGATCAAGCAGACGCACCATTTCCAGCCAGTAGCTCTTATACAAAGGCGAGTCGTGGTAATAGCGCCAGCGCCAGGTGTCGGCGATAGCCGAGAACATGGTGCGGCCGGCTCCGTAGCGGCCCAGCACCAGCAGCGGCATTGGACGGCCATTGATGGTGCGACTGGGCAAATCGGCCAGCACCGCAGCGCTGGCCTGCAGCCCCAGCACCGGCTGATACCAATACAGCGGCGGCAGATGGGCCACCTGCTTGAGATTGGCTTTTTCGCTGCTGAAAAACTGAAAGACCGTGCTGTTGCGGCCCGCATCGGTAAGGTGCAGTTCAAAGGGTTGATTCGGCGGCGGTTGTAACGCAGGGTTGGAAGCATCGTCCGGCAAAATCGGCAGCAACTGGGCCAAAGGCGTACCGCGGTAGGCATTGGGTGCATAATACGGCCCGGCGATCATACCGAAACCGCCGCCGTGATGACCTACAAAATGCAGGATTAAGTCCTGTTGTTTGGCCGAAAAATAATCGGGGTCTACATCGCCCAGCAGCAGCACGTCGTAGCGATCCATCTCTTTTTGCGTATCGGGAAAGCGATTGATTGGCAGGGTGCCTTCCTGAGCAAAGGCGTTGTCCGCCGAGAGCAGCAGGCAACTTAACTGCACGGTTTTTTCGCGTAACAGGTCATTTTTAAGATAGCGGTATTCCCATCGCGGATAACCATCAACGTATAAAACTTTTATCTTGGCCTGCACCACATCAGTAGATATGCCGCCGGCCGCATCGCCGCGCCGCGTAAGCTGCCCCGGCACCGGCGTTATACCCAGCATGAACTGATAATGCCCCGGTTCGTTTGGATGAAATACCAATTGCACCGGCGTAACCGCCTGACTTGGCGAGAGCTGCACGCTCTTGCTGGCCAATACCGCGCCGCGGCTGCCATTGGCGTTCTGCCGATACAAATGCAGCCGAACCGACAAGGGTTGCGTTGCGCCGCTTAAGCGCACAGCAGCCCTTATGGCCACCGGGTCCTGCACAAACGCATGCCGCGGCGCCTGCACCTGTTGAAGTTGTACATTAAAGGGTTGATGGCGTCGGCCGATTGCAACGCCAAAAATAGGTGAAGCATTGTCTCGGGCCAGCGCCTGCACGGGTGCGATAGCGCCTCCCGGCGTGGAGCGTCCATCGGTAAGCAAAATAATGCCGCCAACAGGCCGCCCCTGAAGCTGCCTGAATATTCCCGCCACAATGCCAGGCACATCGGTGCTGCGATGCACCGGCTGCTTGTGCGCAAGGCTAGCCACCAGGTCAGTTAGTTCTTTTACGTCGCGTGCAGTGCCCACAAGCGTCGGCGAAGAGCCACCGGTGAAGATGGCAACTTCCTGCCGCTGCACAAGTCTTTGCAGCCATTGGCCTGGAGAACCGGACAAACTCCAGCACGCCAGTGCAAAGCGACTGGGCCGCCGTGAAAAATCGCCCGCTTGCTGCACCGCTGTGCCCGGTGATATCGGCCCATGCGCTGCACTGTGCATTTCTACCTGCTGTACCAACACCTGCATGGGCGAGCCGCCGGGGTACCGATCGCGCAGCGACATGGAGGCGCTCGTGTCTATCCATACCGCCACCACCGACCGCGTACGCAAGGTTTGGCTTACCACCAGCATGGGCCGGCAGAACATAAGCAGCACCATCAGCAGCACCAGGCCGCGCAGCGCCCCCATGAACCATCGGAGCTTGGGCGGCACGCTCTGTGCGCGGTAACTCCAAATGCCGACAGCCGCAATCGCCAATAGCCCCAGCGCCGCCAGCCACGGGTGCGAAATTCCCAGCGAAAAGTGCACCGAAGTAGCGCCGCCACCGGGGGCGGTGCCGCCGCCCAATAAAAGATGGATAAGTTTGCCCATCATCTGTGCGTCTGTTTCCTTCACTTATAGTGCGGCAGTCGCAACATGCTGCAGGCTGCAGGCTGCAGGCTGCCTGCCGGCAGCCGCCTGCCGGCGTGCCACCGAAACCGTTACGCCGCTACCGGCCCCGCTTTACTCGCCGTCTCGGCATGGCGATAACGCGAAAAAGCCCGCGCCAACAGCGCCTCGGCCAGCAGTGCCAGCAAGGCGGCCATAAGCAAGTTATGTCCGGCGTTACCGGCCGCCGCATTGCCGCTTGCCTGCGGCAACGATAGCGACTGCGGATTCTCAAGAATGTCGGCCGGCGGCAAACCCAGCAGCATCGCCTGCCGCCTGGCTGAAACGTGCCGTATTTCGGCATCCGCGGGGTCTACATTTACGGCAAGCGCGGGCACATCAGCACCGATGCGAGGACCATACAAGCCGGCATGCCACAGCGGCCTGCTTGACCACGCCAAACCCTGAGGCCCGACCTTTGCCGTGATCGCCGGATTGCTGCCCGGCGGGCCGAACCAACTCACCGACGCCACGCCCATGTTGATTAGCGCCTGTGACACCGGCAGATGCAGCCGCTGACCTACCTGCACATTGCGGTAGGCATCAGTCGGCGGCAAGCCATAATCAAGTATTTGGTAAATGAATGGGAGCCAAGAAGGTTGTGCGGCAAAATCGCTCCAGCGCGTGTTAGCGGTAATGGCCCACTGCACAACCGCACCTTTGCCGATGCGTCGCAGCACCACAGCCGGGCTGCCGCCGGCAAAGCGCAGCACCACAGCACTGGCGTTATCGGTTGGCACCGCAAGCTTAATATAGTGGGTGTTGCGCACGCCGGCCAAACCTACATGCCGCCCGCCGCGCTCCGCAGCTATAAACGGCTCGGTGATGACATTTTCGCTGCCGGCCAGGTCAAAATTAACATAGTGCTTTCCAGCACCGGAACGCGCAGAAACAACCGGCCCCATGGCCGCCGCCAGCAGCCCGGTTGGAGCAACTCCCAGCGACTGCGTCCAGGAAGAACCATTGGTGCGTGGCCCCGGAAAAATCATCAGCAAGCCGCCGCCGGCCACAAACTTACGCAGCCGGGCCGCCTGGGCCGCATCGGGCGTGCGCGTATCGCTGAGCACAACCCCGGCATAATGCCTAAGTGATGCGGTGGACAGTTCCACCTCGCTGATGACACGCGGCTTGTAAATGTTGTTGTGCTCAAGCGGAGCCAAGGCTGCGGCAAGCCACGCCGTGCCCGCAAGCGTTTGTGTGGCCGAGTCGCCGGGGTCGCCATCCACCAGCAGCATGTGCACGTGCCGCACGGCTTTAACCACCAGCCGCCGCACATTATCCACCGGCAGAAAGTCCGGCGGAATATCAGCTGTAATGACATGCAGCCCTCTGGAATGAATGCTTTGTGTAAGCAGCGCTGTTATGGCCTGACTCTCCCCAGGATTAATGCGACCAATGATTTGCTGCCCCGCCGGAACGCCATCAAGATAAAAACTTACGGGCACATTGGCCTGCGGCTCATTCGAGGCGTTGTACACGCGGCACGAAAGCACCAGCGGCTGATTGACCAAAGCCATGGGCCGCACCGTCGCCAGGTGCGTTATCGCCACGTTGGATTGCCGCGCCCGGCCAACGTCCGCAACCATAACATGACAGCCCGCCGCGCGAAGCCTGGTCATGTACCGGGCGAGCTGGCGGGCGGTTGCGTCGCTGTCGGCTGAGGCGTTGCTGGTCATGCCGAAATTGCAGCGGGCGCCATCCATCAGCACAACAACACGTATGTGCGAGGCCTGGCCCTGCAACTTATGAACCTGATGGAGCGCCTGGGCCAAAGCCCGCGGCAGGTCTACCGCGGCATCGGTAACGTGCTTGCTCAAAACCAAACGGCGCAGCAACGCATGATCGAGCGTTGGCCGCGGCTCCAGCGATGCATCGTCTTGGGAAGCCGGGATGATGGCCACGCGCACATCGCCTGAAAGCCCCCCCAGCCAGCCCGCCAGCAGCCGCTGCGATCGGGCAAAGTTGGAGTCTCGCCCCGGTGCGGCATAACCCATGGGGTACGCATCATCCCATACCACAATGGCCGCCCGCCGACTTGAACCAAGCACCCGGTTAAGCAGCGTTGAACCAAAGGTGAACTGCGCCACGGCCGCCGCCAGCAGCAAAAGAGCCAGGCAACGCAGCAAAAGCAACAGCCACCGCTGAAACTTCAGCCGACGGGCATTGCGCCGATGGGCCGCCAGCAAAAACTCCATCGCCGCCCACCGCTGAATGCGAAAGCGCCGCCGGTTAAGCATATGAATCACAATGGGGATGCTCAGAGCGCCCGCCCCGGCAAAAAATACCCACGGCGTAACAAACGGCAAAACTCCCAGCGGCATGCTCGGCAGGTGCAAGTTACAACTCCATAAACCGCATTACTTTATGCGGGCGGCCCGCGTGGCTAAAAAGCCCGGCAGCGAAACATCCAGCGGTTGGCTGGTGTCTATCTGCACATAGTCCACATGCAACGCATGGCATTGCTGCCGCACCGCCTCCCGGTGCTGCGCCAACTCACGCAGATACGCCTCGCGAATAGCCTGTGGTTCCACCACCACCTGGCTCGGCTCTTCCATGCCTTCAAACAGCGTGGTGGTTTCAAACGGAAACGTCAGTTCGTCGTGATCCAGCGTTTGCAGCACAATCAGGTCGTGCCGCCGGTAACGCAAATGCCGAATGCCCTTGGCAATGGCGGCGGGGTCATCAAATAAATCGCTGATCAGCACAATAAGGCTGCGATGGCGCAATTCTTCGGCCATTTCATCGAGAACATGGCTGATGGTGGTTTTTTTGTCGCGCGGCGTGGTCGTCAGCTCATCAATAATGGTGCGCCATTGCCGCGGGTTGCTGCTTGGCCGTATCAGCCGCCGCACCTTGGAATCAAACACCGCAAGGCCGGCGGAATCCTGCTGATGCAGCGCCACGTACGCCAGCGACGCGGCAATACTGATGGCGCAGTCAAACTTGCGCCAGTCGGGCGTGGCCCGGCCCGCATATGCCATGGATTCCGACGCATCCACCACCAGCATCACCTGCAGGTTGGTTTCTTCCTCGTATTGCTTGATGTAGTGGCGGTCGGTGCGGCCAAATACTTTCCAGTCTATGTATTTTATGTCGTCGCCGGTGGTGTAAGGCCGGTGCTGGGCAAACTCCACCGAAAAGCCCTTGTAGGGCGAGCGGTGCATACCTGTGACAAAACCTTCCACAATCAGCCGGGCGCGCAAATCTAGCGCGCCGATCTTGGCCAATGTTTTTGGCTCAAGATATTTTCTGTAATCAACGGGTTCGGCCAGTTGCGACATGCCGGTGAATCCTCTCCATGTGCGGGGCCATTATGCCTTGGACTGCGCAAAAACCCTGGGCAGCGCCGCCGCCTGGCGGGACTCATCGCCCTCGCGCGGCGTTTGCTCAATAAGCATGCGGATGATGTCGTCGGGCCGTATGCCTTCCGCCTCGGCATTAAAGTTGGTAAGCACCCGATGCCGCAGCGTTGGGTACGCCACCGCCTTAATATCGTCGGTGCTTACATGGTACCGGCCCTGCAGCAAAGCCCGCGCCTTGCCCGCAAGCACCAGGTATTGAGATGCCCGCGGCCCGGCGCCCCACGAGACATAATCTTTAATGAACTTGGGGGTGTCGGGCTGATTCAGCCGCGTTTGGCGCGTAAGTTTAAGCGCGTAGCGAATGACATAATCCGCCACCGGCACTTTGCGAACCAGTTCCTGCAGCGTGAGCACTTCTTCTGCGGTAAGAATCTGCTTGAGGTCCACCTGCCGCGGAGCCGTGGTGAGCCGCACAATGTCGAATTCTTCCTGTTCGGTTGGGTAGCTTACCAGCACGTTGAACATGAACCGATCCAGCTGCGCCTCCGGCAGAGGATAAGTGCCTTCCTGCTCGATGGGGTTTTGTGTGGCCATCACCATAAACGGTTCCGGCAGGCGGCGCTGCACGCCGCCGGCGGTTACCTGATGTTCCTGCATGGCTTCGAGCAGGGCCGCCTGGGTTTTGGGCGGAGTACGATTGATTTCGTCGGCGAGAATGGCATTGGCAAAAACCGGCCCTTTAACATAACGCAACGAACGTTGGCCGGTTGATTTGTCTTCTTCAATGACCTCCGTGCCGGTGATGTCAGAAGGCATTAAATCGGGCGTAAATTGAATGCGGTTAAACGTCAGGTTAAGCGTGCGGGCCAGTGTGGAAACCAATAGCGTTTTAGCCAGCCCCGGGACGCCAACGAGCAGGCAATGTCCGCGGCAAAACAGCACAATCAGCAGTTCCTCCATAACCTGCGACTGGCCGACGATAATTTTGCCCAATTCTTGCTTAAGCCCCGCATAGCTTTCCTGGAGCTTTTTCACCACCACAAGCTCTTCTTGCGTGATTTCAGAAAACGCGGAGGCGGACGGTTCCGTGGCCATGGGGGTCTCCTATGCTGATGGTATGCACAACTCCAATTGCCGCCGCTGCGACAGAGCGTATACGCGCACTTCCAACGGCTTGACTAGCATACCGCATAACGTTGCCACGGGCACGAATATTTTTTGAAAACGATGAAATATTGGAATGTTGCGCTGCCCCGGCCCAGCGAGGAGCCGCTTTGAGCAATGGCCGGGGCCGCATTGGCTAAGCAACAGTACAGCTTGGTTGCCGATTACCCGCCGAAGTAATCTGACAAAATGCGTTTTTGGCTGCTGGGCGGATTTTCGGCAATCAGCGCCTTATCGGTTGTCACCACAATCAGCCCGGCCATCGAGCCGGGAAATCCGTGGACGCCCGGGCGATGCGCCGGCTGCACCGAGCCATGGTAAATCTTGCTCAAAACGGCATGCACCGGGCAATAGTAGTAATAAAAACCGGGGAGTTTAAACGAGACTTTATACGTGCTGATGGTGCCGGTGGGACCTGTTGTTCCCTGGACGACCCCGGCCATGGCAGAGGTAATTTTGCCGGTAAGCGGGTTGTAGCTGTCAATCATGTGCATACCGGTGTCTTCATTGACAAACACCACCGGCTGGCCGGGCTTAACCGCCACAACCGATTCAACAAACGCATTGGCTCCATCCATGTGCACAAAAACGGGGGCTGGGCCGGCTTGCCCCGAAGCCGCAACGCTCTTGGGTGCCAGCCGCACCACCAGCGTTACCAAAATTGCTATGACAATGGCCGGCGTCACCGCCGCAAGAATTGACGAACCTTCTGATTTTGCCATTACGCAATCCTTTATACTCAAGCCTGAACCAAACTCTCATGGCCAACCCGCCGGGGCTGATGAGTCAAATCACCTTTGCACTGTACCAAAGTACTACGCCGCCTGCCACCGGGCGGTTCAAATCGCCAGCGGCCCCGCCAATGCCGCTCGGCACCAAGCGCGGCGGCGCGGCAGTCTGGGTGGCCTTCCTGCCAAACGAGTCGCCAAGGCCCGTGCTTTTGTGTCCAACCGGGATGGTCATCTGGGATCATATTGTGATGGGCTATACGTGCCGACAAGTCGCTGGCGCTGCCGACGTAGAATTGGCCTTGCTCGTTTTGGAGAATGTATACCCAGAATGGACTTGATTGTTCAGTCAAACTCCGCGGGTAGGATTCGAACCTACAATCCCGATGGCTATCGGGATTAACAGCCGGCTGCTCTCAGGTTGCCTCATGTAGGAGAGCTTGGCGAATCCAGTTGGCGGACTTTTTGGCTTTAATTTGTCGTTCCCGGCGCACGGCACTTCCGCAATCTGGATACCCTTCGCTCCATAC
>JBMFVX010000084.1:0-12859 GCA_049965775.1 Phycisphaerae bacterium | reverse complement strand
CTATTCTATATGATAAAATGTCTTCCATCGCAGACGCCTGTGCTTGCGGTACGGTGGTATTGGAGATTTGCGTTTGCTGCTGACTTTAGAAATAGAACCCGATGCGCGGGTGGCGCTCTTTGGAGCGGCAGACCGTCATCTTAAGGCTTTGCGATCAGCTTTTGATGTGCATTTTTCTGCGCGCGGCGGCGAACTTCGTTTGAGCGGCGAGCCGTCCGCAGTGGAGCAGGCCGCTATCGCTCTTGCCGATATGCGCCGCATGCTGCGTATGCACCCCGGCTTAAGCGTGCAAATGGTGCAAGACGCAATTCGCACCGCCCGACACCACCACAAGACCGGTAAGAGCGACAGCGGAGAAATGATGGATGTTGCCACCGGTGCCGGCCCGGTGCAGCCGCGTACAGAAGGCCAGAAGCGGTACATCGAGGCCATGTTGCGCCATGACCTCGTGTTCTGCTCAGGGCCGGCGGGCACCGGCAAAACATTTCTGGCGGTGGCCTTTGCCGTCAGCTTGTTGCGGCGTGGTGCGGTGCGTCGCCTGGTATTGGTGCGGCCGGCTGTCGAAGCCGGCGAAAAGCTCGGTTTTTTACCCGGCGATGTACAGGCCAAGGTTAACCCATACTTACGTCCGTTGCTTGACGCACTGCATGATTTAATGCCCTTTGAACAAATTCGTCGCTTCATGGCCAACGATGTCATAGAACTGGCCCCGCTGGCCTATATGCGCGGTCGTACGCTCAATGAGGCTATCGTTATTCTTGACGAGGCGCAAAACACGACGCCCTCGCAAATGCTGATGTTTTTGACGCGGCTTGGCAGCAGCGGCAAAATGATTGTTACGGGCGACCCATCGCAAGTTGACCTTGAAGCCGGCCAAGTGAGCGGGCTGCGCGATGCCGGCTCCAAACTCAGACGTATGCGTGGCGTGGCTTTTGTTGAATTGCAAAAAAGCGATATCGTGCGGCACCAACTGGTGCAGCAAATTGTTCAAGCCTATGAACGACCGGGAAGTCATGGGCGACGGGCGACGTCCGATGCTGCAGTCGTCGCTGATGCGAGCGCAGGCCATCCCATGGCCAGCCCGGCCGGCCATGGCGAAACGTCGTTGGGCCTTGCAACCTGAGGCGCAAAGCGCCTACGGCCGATACTTCGGAAAAGCTGATGTTGAACGCTTCAAAGCCGATGCACCGTGCATAAACCGCGCTCTGGGCGAGGTATCGCCCGGCTTATAAGCCGGCGCGAAGCTGGCGTTCTGCCTCGGCCCAGTCTGATTCGGCGCTGCCAGGGCCAAAGCCACGGGCCAGATAAATTTTGTAGGCACGTACAGCAATCTGTTCGTGCGTCGGGTTGACTGCCGCTTTTGGCGTCGCGGCAGTTTTGGCGGGTGCGGCCAGCGTGCCGCTGCCTTTTGCTTCCGAGCGGCCAATGGGGGCGGCTGCCGCCGGCGCGGCGATTTTGGTTACAGGTGCGGGGGCGGGTGTCGTTTTTTTACGAAGTGCCATTTCAAATCTCCTGAAAAAAATCTTTGGCGAGCACCGTTTCTAAAAGCTCCAATCCGTGGGGTTTTCAGGTTGGCTAAGCAGGCTGGACTTCGTGGTGCCGACCAACGGCCAACAGCCGAATGTTGCAGTAATTTCGGCCCATTGCGCGGGGACTTGTACCCTCACGCGGTGCTCAGTGCTGACTCTCCGAAACGATTACCGAAGAATCACACTTCTATTGTAGTAACTTATGGGACGCGAGTCAAGCGAATGCGGGCATTCTTCCGATAGGCATGTGTGATGGGGATTTAACGCATTTGCGAGAAATGGATGTTTTGATGCAGAGCGTGATCGGGAGTTGCTGATAATACATGGTTCCTGCGTGTATAATGGCACGTACTTGAGCAAAAAGGCCGTTTTTTTAGGGCCTGCCAAGCTTCAAGAAGGTGGATAAAAGGCTGCGGAAATTGGTTGTGTAGTATTGTTAGAGGCCGGGGCATGGCTGTGCTCGCCGATGATACCCAAACAGGTGTGCAGTTTGTAGAGCCGCAATCGCCGGATGTGCTGTCCTTGCAGCATGCGGTAGATGCCGCCTCCGGGCAAGCACCGGAGCTTTTGGGGGCGTCTTCGTTTATCCCCGTGGTAGCTTTGCGTCCCCAGCGCCGTCCGCGCCTTGGTTGGCTTAACCTGTCGTTCGTATGGATTGTGTCGCTGCTGATCCACGTGACTGTGTTTTTGGGCTTTCTTATAGCCATACGCGCTATTTCAAAGCACATGCACCCGCAGCCGCCGCCGATGGTCATTCCCGATTCCTTTTTTCATGGCGGCAAAAAGGCCGACCGCACCCTCAATGCCGATATCGGTAAAATGCACGCAACCGCACGCCAACGCGAGCAACTGGCTTCGGCGGCGTGGCAACATTCCACATCGCCCCAGTCGCTCTCTAACTTGCTGCAGGGTGGCAGCGCCAGCCAGAAGCCGGCGATTATTGGGCTTGGCTCTGGTGCCGCTGCTTCGGGTGGACTCTTTGGGTTACACCGCGGTCCCGGCGGTACGCTGGGGGTCGTTTCGCAAGGCCTGGGGCAGGGGCCCGAGACGACTTTTTTTGGCGTGCGAACCCATGCCAAAACCGTGGTTTATATTATTGATCACTCCGGCTCGATGATTAATCGGCTCCATCTGGTCAAAGCTGCGGTGCGAATTTCGGTGCATCAACTCATGCCATTTCAGCGTTTTGCCGTTATAGCTTTTTCCGATAAATATCAGGTGCTTACGGGGCGACTGCCCGTGGCCGCAAAGCCTGTTGAGGTGGCTGCTTTTGACCGAAGTCTTGATGACCTCGTAGCCGAAGGCCATAACGATGACGAACTTCAGCCCTTCCTGCAGCCCTTTAAAGTGGCCTTTGCCATGCGACCACAAGCTATTTACTTTCTAACGGACGGGCACTTTGACGCCCGGTTGCTTGCGCGCGTGCAGCAGTTGGAGCAGGCCACCCCGGTGCGCATTTATACGCTCGACTTTTTGGATAGAACTCCTCGGTTTATCGCACTCATGCGAAGATTAGCCCACGAAACAGGTGGTACGTTTCATTTAATTACTCGTGCTGAGCTGGGTGGAACGTGACGCCATTGGCACAGCCTGGCGGGTGCTGTGCCAGAGTTGTCACGGTGCCGTTCCTACCCTTTGAAAATCGTGAGTGTGGACGGCGAGCCTATTTGTTAATAAAAGCGATGCTTAAGACCAAAACCCCACGCAGAGGGACCTATTTGGTACGCCGGTTGCATATAAATCCTTCGGTGGAATGCGGGTCCTCCACGAGATGACCTGCGCGCGTTAAACAACTGGTGGAGCGAATGTTATGAGTCGAGCAGCTTCCGATCCTGATGCCGGGCCGCCGAGGAAGTCAAAGCCCACCGCGAGCGGCGGCGAACAAAAGCGAGCGCCATCGTCAACCTCCAAGATGGAAAAGCTCAAGGGCGGCGCTTTAGCGGCAGGGCAGGATGCGGATGAGTCAGACCCGGAGGAATTGGAAACAACCGGCGGGGAATTGCCCGAGTGGGTGGATCGCGCGTTTCCGTGGATTGCATCATTTCTGCTCCATGCCGGCGTGCTTTTGCTTTTCATATTTGCATACAACGCCATAACAACGCTCACCAAAAAACAGCACCCTGAGCCAATCATTGTGCCGCAGGGCTTGCAGCATAGATTCAGCAGCCATCCGGGCGGCATTCCGCATCCCGGACATAACAACAACCCGACACGCAGCGCCCGGCAAGACCTGCAGAAGCTCACGAGCCACGCATGGAATACCAATATGTCTCCCAAGGTTACTTCGCTGCTCAACAGTTCCAATAAATCGCTGAATATAATTGCGGTCGGCCCCAATGGCGGCACGTCATCGGGCGGCGGCCTGGCGCCGTTTGGCGTGCCCGGCGGCGGCATGGGCGATGGGCCGCAATCAGCCTTCCTGGGCCGTGGCGGTAATGCGCGTCGTATTGTTTACATTATTGACCACGAAGGCGACATGTTCGAAAACTTCAGCTTTTTAAAGGCGCAGTTGCAAAGCTCTGTAGGTAAATTGGTGCCTTTGCAATCCTTTGCCGTCATCATCTTCCGGAAAAACTACAGCATTTTGGGACCGCCGCGGCTTATGCATGCAACGCTGCATAATAAAAATCTTTTCTACAAGCGGCTGGCTGACGTGGCGCCTCACGGACGGGCGGAGTATCGCTATGAGCGATTTTACCGTCCATTTCAGGCCGCTTTTGAAATGCACCCACAGATTATTTACTTTTTAACCAGCGGTGCCTTTGATCCAAGGCTTATTGCCGCGGTCGCAAAGCTTAACAGTAAGCATACGGCTCACATTTTTACTTATGCTTTTACCAACAACGATCCAACGTTTACCAAAAATCTCAAATTGCTGGCCAGTCAAAATGGCGGTGAATACCGCTATGTTTCGCGTGCGGATGCGGGTGGTTAATGGCCTGCCGCGGGCTTGTGGCACGCGGGGTTTACGACTTAAAAGATTGTTCCTACCTTTTGGAGGTTTTTCATGCTTCGCAGTTTCAGGTTTGCCGGTGTCTTTCAGAAGTCTTCCGTGAGGATGGGCGCGTCGGCTGCGGCCGCCATGCTCGTCTTGGGAGGGCTTGCTAGCACTGCGTCGGCTCAGAGCGTTGGCAGCGGCACCACGGTGTATCACCCCAATCCGATTCTAATGGGGCTGGATTACACAGTGATTGTTGTGCTGGTTTGTGCGTCGCTGGCGAGCATCGCGCTGATTATTGACGCAATCATTCACATCAAGGAATCGCGCATCGCCCCGGTCGAAACAATCGAGCATATTCGTACGCTCATTAACGCCCGACAATTCAAAGACCTCATGGACTTTACCGCCACCGACGAATGTTTCGTCAGCAAGGCCTTGTTTGCCGGTGTGCGACGCGCTCATCTGGGTTACTCCGCAATGCGCGAAGGACTTGATACGGCGGCCGCCGAGCAGTCGTCAAATCTTTTCCGCCGCATTGAAATGCTTAACGTCATCGGCAATATCGGCCCGCTGATTGGTCTGCTGGGCACCGTGCTGGGTATGATCATGGCATTTATGGCACTCCACTACACCGGTGGCAACGCCAAAGTCAACGATCTCTCGGCCGGTATCGCCACGGCATTGTGGCATACCTTCGGCGGCCTGGCGGTGGCAATTCCATCGCTGATCGCCTTTGGCTTTTTCCGAACAAAGATTGACAAGATGGCCATGCGGGCCACGCTGCTGTCAGAAGAATTGCTCGAATCGCTGCGCCCGCAGGATTCCAAGAGCGCTGCAACGCCAATGGGTGCCGCAGCGGCATCCGGTGGAACGGCCGTAGCTCGCCCGGTGCCCCGTCGTGCGGAAGCTGCGAAAGAGGCCTGATCGCGCAATGTCGGTAGGCCCCCGGCCGAGCCATCGCGTGATCGCCGGGGCGGGGTTTATGCGTCCGCAGTTGTGCACGAGCCGGAAGAGACTGCTGCGGAGTCAGCGCGAATTTTGGAGTAATGCCTTATGGGATTGCGTCGCGGCATAAAGCCGATGGAAAGTGAGCACGTCAATGTGACGCCGCTGATAGATGTGGTCATGTGCCTGATCATCTTCTTCCTGCTGGTGGGGCACATTGCCAAAAAGGCGGCGGTCAAGGGTGTGCACATTCCAAACGCGAAAAACGGCGCCGATCTTAAGGACAAGAGCGGCGAGGTGATTATCAATGTCGTGCCACGGCGCAGCGACAGTTCGGGCGTTCAGCGTGCCCCCAAGATTGTTGTATGGGGTCAGGATATCGGCTATGAGCAACTCAAGGCCGAGCTTCGCAAATATAAAGCGAGCAATCCCAACCTTAAACTCGTGATTCGCGCCGATAAGAGCACACACTTTAAGTATATAGCCCCGGTGCTTGAGGATTGTGCCTCGGCCGGCATTTCAAGCATTCACTTTATGACCAAAAGGCCGAACTCTTAACCGGGTTCGCCGCTGTTTTATAGAAGGTGTACTATGGCTGGTCGCAGAAAAGTCGGTATGCAACACGGTATGCATGTGGGGCCCAATATGACGCCCATGGTGGACGTGGTGATGGTGATCCTGATTTTCTTCATGCTGGGAAGTTCGTTTTCTTCGCCGGACTGGTACCTTACCAACAACACCCCGGCCATCAAGGGGGGGTTAAGCAATACCAAAACCAAGCCCATGCCCGCCACCCGACTTATTATCAAGCTGGAGATGCGCGGCACGCACACCATGGCATCGCTGCCAGGCCTGCAGACCGAAGACCTTTCAGGTGAGTTGTACCATCGGCTCGAGGCTAAACGACAAGTACTTGGCAAGGATGTGCAGGTGCTTATTAAGCCATCGGAAGATGTTCCTTATCAGGACCTGATTACGGTGTATAGCGATTGCGTGGGCGCGAGGTATCAGCATGTCGCCTTTTACGCGCCGGCCTGAACGGGCTGGGCATGAATTGTGCCGCGCGACCCCCGGGGCAGCCAAGTGGCGTAGTGGAAGCTCATGTGCGGCCTGTGCCAACGGTGGAGTCGCCTGTACAGGCAAGCAACAAGGATGGAAACTCTCGGCTATGAAAAAGCATTTTATTTTTTGTTTAACAGGTTTGACTGCAGTAACGGCTTTGGCAGTATCTTCCGTAGCCGCGACTGCTCCCGCCGGAATATCGCCCCAGTCGCTTCTGCAGACGCGCTTTGTCAGTCATCTGGAAGATCTGCATTTGCAGCCCTTGGTGCAGCAGGCCGCAGCAGATCATGCCAAAGGCCCCGCAGCCGGCTTGTTTCGTTCCGCTGTAATTTTCACGCAGTGGGGTAGTTACGCCGGCCATCCTGAAGAGCAGTTTAAGCTGGGCCAGGAGTTTGTCCGCGATGTGCAGGCATATTTTAAGGCCAGCGGCGGCGCCGTGGATGCCAATTGGGCGCTGAATCAGGCGAAGTTTATTTTTGTCGACATCGTCCCGCCGCTGTCGGATAAGATTGAATACTGGTCTGGAACGTCCAAAGATATTTCCGCGCTTCATCCGGCGGCGCAGTTGGCGCATGACCTTTTGAAACTTGCGGCCGGCAAGTTCAGCGGAACCATCGCGCGGCTGAACAATGCGGTCCACTTTACCGATGCCGATGAGCAGATATACATGACCGCCATGAACGGCAAAACGCAAACGGGGTATTATCAGGCCTATGGAGATTACTTTTTGGCCCTCTCCCTGCCGGCTGCCGCGCCGCAGCGGAGCAAACTCCTGGAGCAATGCATAGCGCTGCTGCAACATTGGATTAAATCCGGACCGCAGTCGGGTGTTTTATACCAGTCACTTCTGCTGAGCGGCAAGGCCAACCTTCAAAATGGTAAATATGGCCATGCGATAAGCGACTTGACCCAAGCCCAGGCAAGCGCAGCACCGCTGTGGGTGCAATACCAGGCTAAATATCAGCAGATCGTCGCCATGCTGCGAAAGGGTGACCTCAAAACTGCCGCTGCCAGCCAGGCGTCCTACAGCCAGTGGATTCGCGCCAACAAGCCCATAGATATTCCAAGTGCGCGCATGGGAGCCGAGCTTCTGCGCTACCGAATTTTGGCTCGCGATAAATCGCAGCAGCAGGCCGCTACCCAGCTTGTGCTTACCATTGTCAGTAAGGCGCCGCAGTACCAGGATCTGATCTACCAGCATTTGGCCGGGGGCCTGACGGGCAAGCCGAAGTTTGCGGCGCTTGAGCCGATCAAAACCCTCGCCTATGCGTGGCTGCAGGCGCACCATCGAAACAATGCGCAAAGCCTCGACGCCGTTAATTACCTGCTCGCCGACAAAAGCCTTGCCCCTGGTATTCGCCGGGAGGCTTTGCTCATTGGCGGCATCTGCAACGGGCGGCTGGGGCGTTTGGACCAATCCATCACGATGGACTTGGAGTTCATCGAGGCAAAGCCGACCGACCCACGGGCTAAAAATGTGCTGGATGTCGCGCTGTACCACCTGCGGCAACTCAACGAAGGCGGCGGCTCAACGCCGGGCCTTTCCAAACTCACGCTTAAGGCCCTCGATCTTGCGTACAACACGTTTCACGAAAGCAAGTGGGCGCTGCCTTATGCAACGCAGCTTGAAAAAGCCAAGCAGCTTTCTCAAGCTCAGAAGGTGCTCAACACCATCCCCCGCACCAACAAATTGTACCTGCTGGCGCATTACCAGATGGTGCGAATAGCAACCATCGAGCTTGGCAACCTCGTGGATGAAAAAAAATCACCGACGCAACAGCGTCAAGCGGCGCTTAACCTGATGCAGCAGTGCCAAAGCTTTCTTGCCAGTCTCGATCAGCCCCCACCCGGCACGCCGCCTGATGTGATAAAAGAAGTTCAGGGCTATCGGCAGGACATTTGGTTGATCCAGGCCAGCACCGCGCTGGACCCTTTGCAGGACCCATCCGCCGCGGGCCGGGCGCTGGATAAATTGGACGCTATCCGTAAAACGCTCTCACCGCGGCTGCAGGGCGTAGTGCTGCGGTACCGTATACGTCAGTATCAGCTCAGCAACGAACCGCAGAAGATTTTGCCGCTGGTAAAGCAATATGCCGATCAATCATCGCAAAGTGCTGATGACGTTATTCGCGGCCTGATCGGGCAATACGATTCCGAAAGCCGCCGCATTCAGAAAACTGACCCGGTAAAAGCGCAATCCATGGCCAACGACGCGGCGGCGCTGCTCAACCAGCTCATCGTGTATCTTCAGAGCAAGCCGGGCACCAAGCCGGATGAAATATACACTTATCAGCAGATTTATGCCGACGAACTGGTTCGTGCGGGCCACCCGCATCAGGCGATGGCGCTGTATAAACAGCTTGAAAGCCAAAAACCACAGGACTTACGCAACTTTTTGGGCGTGGCGCGCTGCGCCTACGAAACCGCCGATTACAGTTATTCGCACAGTTTGTATGTCCGAACCATTCCCAAGTTGACCCCCGGCTCAGAACTTTTCTGGGGTGCGTATATCTATCTGATCAGAGGCAACCTGCGGGCCAATGCTCATCGAGATGCCACGACCAAATCGCTTGAGCAGCTTTACGCCATTTACGGCAATCAGATCGGCGGAAAATATTACCACTCGCAGTTCATGCAATTGCTCAACACGTATGGCGTTTCGACAAGTTCGCAGTAATGCGCCAACGGTAAAACCTTGCGTTGCGCTTTGATCATATGCGACGCTGAACGATGTGGCGGCTGAATCCGGTTATAACGGCTTAAGAATCGGAGTCTTCCGGCGGTCTTTCTGCTTTGCCAAACAGGGTATCATTGACCGCGGCGACGGCGTTCGCGCAGCTTGCGCTTCTGCTGGGGTGAGAGCCGGCTTGCCTCGCGCGCCGGCCCTGCAGACATGCGGCTCATGGCCGAGTACTGTTCGGGCGTCATGCCGGCCATCGCCTTGGCCAGGCCAGCTTTATCGCCCATGGTCATTCGGCTCATTTTCTTCACCATGTCCCGGGCTGATGCAAAGCCCTTAATAAGACGCGAAACATCGTCCACCTGCACCCCGGCGCCGCGGGCGATGCGCCGACGATGCGAGGCTTCAATCATGTCGGGATTTTGCCGCTCTTTGCGGGCCATGCTCTGGATGATCGCTTCAGCCTTATTCAACTCCTCTTCAGGAAGATGCAGGTCTTTGAGCGCTGATCCCATTCCGGGCATCATGCCAAGCAACTGCTTAAGAGGCCCCATCTTTCGTACGGAGCGCATCTGATCAAGAAAGTCATCAAGGGTAAAAGTGGCATTGGCCAGTTTGGCCTGCATTTTCTGGGCTTGCTTTTCATCAAAGTGTTCCTGGGCCTTTTCAACGAGACTCAGCACGTCGCCCATGCCTAAAATGCGCTGCGCGATGCGGTCCGGATGAAACTCCTCAAGCATCTGCAGCTTTTCGCCGACACCCATGAATTTAATGGGTTTTCCGGTGACGCTGCGTACTGAAAGCGCCGCGCCGCCGCGTGTATCAGAATCAAACTTGGTGACAATGATGCCGTCAATTTCAAGCTGTTCATTAAATGCGCGGGCGGAATTAACCGCATCCTGGCCCACCATGGCGTCTATTACCAGAAAAATCTGATGCGGTCGCACGGTGGCATTAATCTGCCGGAGCTGCTCCATCAGCGGTGCATCTATATGCAGTCGGCCGGCGGTATCGAGAATAACCACATCGCGTCCCGTTTGCCGGGCATGTTCAATGGCGTTGCGGCAAATTGGCACCGGGTTGGCAACACCATCTTCACGATAAATGGGTACCTCCACCTGTGTCGCCAGCGTGGCAAGCTGTTCAATCGCGGCGGGCCGCTGGGTATCGGCCGCCACCAGCAGCGGGTTTTTTCCTTTGCCTTTCAGGTACAGCGCAAGCTTGCCGCATGTGGTGGTTTTGCCCGACCCCTGAAGGCCGCACATCATGATGACCGTCGGCGGCGAGGCGACAAATTGTACCCCCGTCGCCGATGGCTCCATCAGTTCCACTAGTTCGTCGTAAACAATTTTGATAATCTGCTGGCCCGGCTCAAGTGAATTGAGCACTTCAGCACCGATGGCTTTGTCCAGCACCCGGCGCGAAAACTGGTCCACCACATCGTAATTAACATCCGCTTCGAGCAGGGCGGTGCGAACGTTGGCCATCGCATCGCGGACATTCGACTCGCTTATGCGGCCTCGCCCCGAGAGCGTCTTAACCAGACCTGAAAAACGTTCCGAAAGTGAATCAAACATGCAAGGAAAATCCCATCACGAAAACTGGATCATCGCGCAGCGCCCGTTGGTCACGGTGCTTCACCCCGCTGCAATCCCTCAGGCCTGCACCACCGGCAGTGTTACCGTACTGCCGCCGGTTTCCTTGGCGGCCTGAATCTTGGCATAACCCGAACCCAGCTCCCCGATCGGATCGGGCGGAATGATGTCCACAAGCTTTTCTCCGAGCTTCGCCTGACCGGCAAGTACTTTGGTCTGGAACTTTTTACATTCAGCCAGCAGGGCTTCGAGAATCTGTTCTTCCGGCACGTTGGCGACTTTTTCGCCCTGCACGTAAATGATACCCCGTTTGTCGCCGGCAAAAATCGCCACGTCGGCGCCTTCACATTCACCGGGGCCATTGACGACGCAACCCATCACGGCCACCTGGATCGGCAGCGTGATCTCTTCCTTGAGTTTGCGGTTCACCTGCTGCACCAGCGTAAAAAGATCCACCTGAATGCGCCCGCAGGTGGGGCAGGCGATCAGCTCGGCGCCCTTGCGCGTTCGCAGGCCCAGCACATACAGCAGTTCCAGCCCGTCCTGTACTTCGTAAATCGGATCGTTGGCGTAACTTATGCGCAACGTATCGCCGATGCCATTGGCCAGCAGCGTGCCCAGCGGCACCACGCTGCGAATAGTTCCTGTTTCTTTGGGGCCGGCGTGTGTGACCCCCAAGTGCAGCGGATGATCAAACCGCTTGGAAATTTCGGTATAGGCGTCTAGCACCAGCAGAGGATCAATGGACTTGGCCGAAATAACAATGTCATAAAAGTCCCGCTCATAAAATATATCGAGATATTCTTCGAGCTTCGTGATCATAATGGCCAGGAGGTGGCCATGGCGATTATCGCTGAACACCGCGCCAAGCTCCTTCATACGGCGCTGTTTGTCTTTGCGTTCCACAATCGAGCCTTCATTGACGCCCACGCGAATGGGCAGCTTGCGCTCTTTGCAGGCGTCAATAACACTTTCAACCTGTTTGCGGTCGTTGATGTTGCCCGGATTCAGGCGAATTTTATGCACGCCCGCTTCCACCGCCTCCAGCGCCCGCTGAAAGTGAAAGTGCACATCGGCGACAATCGGCACGCTTACCTGTTTGAGAATTTCTTTCAGGGCCAGAGTATCCTTCTTTTCAGGTACGGCCACGCGAACAATGTCGGCTCCGGCGGCGGCGAGTTTGTTGATTTCGCGCACGCAGCCGTCAATATCATGGGTGTAGCCGCTGGTCATAGACTGCACCACAATGGGGGCATCGCCGCCAATGAGCACATTGCCAACCTTAACCTGCCGGGTTTTCCGTCGCTGAATCATTCTGTGATTGCTCCTGTGCCAATTGCCAGGCCGCCACTCCGGCGCCGTGCAAACCATTCATTTTAGGGCAATGAGCCTGAAATAGGAAATAACCGGCATCATTTGCGCCCTGCAGCCCTGCAGGGTCTGTGGCAGCTTATGGCAGCTTTTGACCTTGGGCGCATCGTAAGGCGGCGCGACGGCGGCGAGGATGTGCGGTGTGAGCAAACAGGTATGGACATTGCTTGGTTTTGAAGGATGCCAAGATCGGTTTTTGCAAATAGTGCAAAACGTTGGGTTTTTGTGGAAGGATGCCAGGATGCGTGCACGCGGCCTGCGGGCCGCGAGAGCAGGTGAAAGTGGAGCAGGCGAACAGTGGAGCGATGCGGCGGCGGCTGACGCAGCAGAGAAAATTGAGTCAGGCGAGGAGAGGCTATGTGATTGAAGACGAGGCTTTGCATGGTGGGCTGTAGGCGCGGCATGGGCGAGGTGATTGGGCGATGGGCGACAGTTCGCGCGCAGAGCCGCAGGGTTACACAGAGATTTTTATTTTAATTTTGGAGCTGTGTGCATAGCGGTCAGGGGTGGCTGTTCAGGATGGCTTGGATGAACGGCTTTACTGTTGGCAGATCGGTTGTGACGGTCTGCCAGACAATATCCAAGTTAATATCATAGTAGCCATGCACCAAACGGTCGCGCATGCCGATCATTTTGGCCCAAGGCACTTCGGGATGGTTATGCCTGGTGTGCGCAGACAGGCCGCGGGCCGCTTCTCCGATGATTTCCAGCAAACGCGTCAGTGCGAGACATAAGA
>JBMFVX010000083.1:0-13236 GCA_049965775.1 Phycisphaerae bacterium | reverse complement strand
ATGGGGAGACTGCGTGAAAAAATATCACGCAAGAATTATCAGGTTTCGGCAGGGGGATTCGCTTGTTTAAGGACTAGGCTGGGTTTGACTTTCAACCGCCAACAACCAACAATGAGTTATGAGAAAGCTGCCCGACCCATGATGGCCAGCCTGTTCGGCGGGCTGCAGAGGGTTGGGCGGCGCATTTTGAATTGGAGTTTGCCATGAAAACACGAACCGTAACAACCGGCCTGGCTACCATGCTCGCGGTTTTGGCGCTCGCGAGCGTCAGCCTGCTTGCCGGCTGCAGCAGTGACAAGAACGCCAGCCTTATGCCCGGCCCCACCCCTCCTATTGCCGATGTGCCCATACCCTACGGCTTTACCATTGACCTGTCGCAATCGCAGAGCACCTATGTGCCCAACACCAATCTGCGCGTGGTAAACCAGCTTTATAAAGGCTCGGACCCGCGGCTGTCGGTGGCGCGGTTTTATATGACCAACATGCCCAATTCGGGCTGGCGCATGCAGCAGGAAATTCAAAACCCGCAGGCCATTACCGAAACGTTCATCAAAGGACCGGAAACCTGCACCGTGGCCATCAAGCATAGCTGGTGGCACACGCTGGTTTATGTAACCATTGTGCCCACCGAAGGACCCTCCACTGGCGTACCGGCAGCAGCGCCCCTTGGCGGACCTTCCGGCGGCACGCCGCCAACGGCAACCATGCCGACAACTCCGACCGGCGGCAGTTAAGGCCGCGTGGTTAACGGCGCAAGGCTGCCAGCGCAGCTGCCGGAATTGCCGTCGGCAAATATAGCGTCTGCTACACAGGCCAGCTCATGGATCAATATGAGGTGGTACTGCGGCGAGCTGCCTTCGGTTTTAATCCCCATGATGTCGCTGCGCTTCTCGATGAGATTCAAGCGGAGGGCGAACTCTTTGCCCCCGCTCCGACCGCGATCGCCCTACCGGACATGAACGTTGTGCCCTTTTTAGAAGCCGCAATCGCGGCCCATGCGGATTATCTTATTACCGGAAACTTGCAGCATTTTCCGGCGGCGGCCCGGCGCGGCATTGAGGTTGTTTCGCCGGCGCAGTTTCTTAGGCGCGTGCAGGGGTCGGCACAGTAAAGAACACCTTCTGAACGACGAGCGATCCCCGCCAACCATATCACCACACCTGTGCGCCATCGCGGCCAGCCACCCCGCCGCCAGATATGCTATGCGCGACTGGGCGAAGAGTTGCATCCACGGGTGGCAGCGGTTCTACTGGCCTGCTGTCGGCAGAATACCGTGTAGACACCTCGGGATTGGCTGCGGGCGGCGGGGCCTTGTCGGACTCGTGGAGATTTAAATCGCCTTGCGGGTGCTGCATTATGCCAAGTCAACGGCCAGTTCATCTTGCGGAAAAGATGGATGATCCGGCAGTTTCACCTGCGGATTTGGCCGATTCACTGCGATTTATTCGGTGGGTTAACCGGAACCTCGGCGGCTCGGCAGCGGTGTTAAACCATTTACAGGCATGGGCTGATGGTTGGCCATCACGCGCAGAGAATATTTGCATGCTCGATGTTGCCACCGGCTCGGCCGATGTGCCGATGGCGGTGCTGGCGTGGGCCGCAGGCACGGGCCGCCAATTGCAGGTTATTGGGCTGGACAATCACGCGCAAACGCTGGCGCTTGCGCAGGCATGGGGCAGTGCCGCTGCGGGCGTAAAGCTGGTGCGCGGCGATGCGTTTCGGCTGCCGCTGGCGGATGGTGCGGTGGATTACGCCTTTACCGGCATGTTTTTACATCATTTAACCGAGGCGCAGGCGCTGGCGGTGCTGCGCGAGATGCTGCGGGTGAGCCGGCGGGGCATTATCGTCAGCGACTTGCTGCGCGGGCCGCTCTATCAGGCAGCGATATGGCTGATGACGTTGTTTGCCCGGCCGATGGTGCGCCATGATGCGCGGCTGTCGGTAAAAAAAGGCTGGCACCGGCGCGAGGTCTCCGCATGGCCGGGCAAATTAAACGCCCCGTGGTTGCGGGTACATATACATTGGGCCGGGCGCTTTACGCTTGCCGGCGAGCGCGGCGCGGCAGGCGGGCCGGCGGTGCCGTGAAGGCAACATCTTATCGAAGCGCCCACTTTGGATCAGACTTTACAATCAAGCGACGCGTTTCAGGTTAAAAAAGTGGGATGTTATGAGTGGGCGATGCGATGGCGCATCTATTGACGCGACAGCGACTGCGCCAGGGCCAGCAGCCGCATGAGTACTGGTTCGCAGGCGGGGTCAATGCGGCGTGCGGTTCGCAGCAACGCCATTTTAGCCCAGGGATCGGCCGGCACGGCATGCCGCGACTGCCATTGCAATGCCAGCTTTTCAAATGCCAAAAGCACCGCCTCGCCGGTCATAACAGCCAGAGGCGAACCGGCAGCATAAAAACCGGGCGCGGCCAGCGGACAGGTCCAGGGCATATCAGCTTCGGGAGCGGTTACTGGGGCTGCCTGGCCGAGCCAGCGTACCGGCAGGCCGACGGCCAAACGCGGCGCGTAAGGTGAAGCAAGCCACCATTGATGGCCGCCTTGCAACAGCACCAGTATTTCGAGCGAGCGATTTTGGCTTTGCGCGGCCGAGTAAATCTTTTGTGCTGATTTTTGCATAGCGGCCGGCAGCAGCACCACACCGGGCGTATGAGTACTTGCCTCGCCGCTTGCGCGCCAAATAGCTGCCGGATTAGCCTGGCCTCCCACAAACACAAAACCTTCGCAGGCAAGCTGCCTGATTTGGCGGCAGGTTTCAAGCAGGGGCAAATAGATTCGGGCCAGGGCGGCGGCATCGCGCCGGTGCCATGCCATGCGCTCGGCCTGCTCAAGCAGGCGTTTAGCGGCGACATACCGCCCGCGTGCCAGCGCACGCTGGCCGGCATCACACAGCGCGTAAACCATGGGTATGTTTGAGACCGCAGGTGGCTTGGCGGGCGTGGAGATATCACTTATGTCGCGGCTGTTCATGGCAGGCGATGATGGACAATTGCAACGTGGTTGTCAAATGCGGGTTTGACGCCCGTAGCCTGCCCAAGCAATCGCCGATCGGTATGCGGCAAACATGGGTGTCAGATGGCGTCAAATGCCGATCGCCATACGTTTAAAATAGCTGCTGTGCATCGCCGGCGTTTTCGGCAGGCTTGGGCGGAGGCAGCTTGATTTTGAGGTGGCTGTAGGCGGCGGCGGTAAGCTGGCGGCCCTTGGGCGTGCGGCGAATGAAGCCGGTTTGCAGCAGAAACGGTTCGACGACATCTTCGAGAGTGTCGGCCTCTTCGCCCATGGTGGCGGCGAGCGCTTCAAGGCCGGCGGGGCCGCCATCGTAATCGCGGGCGAGCACCTTCATAAAGCGGCGGTCTAATGCATCAAGGCCAAGTTCGTCTATACCTTCTAAATCGAGCGCATCGCGGGCGATAGGCAGTGTAAGCCGCCCCTGGCCGCGAACCAGTGCAAAGTCGCGTACGCGGCGCAAAATGCGGTTGGCCACGCGCGGCGTGCCGCGGGCCCGCTGCGCCACCAGCGTAAGAGCCTCGGCATCGGCCGGCAGTTCGAGCAACTGGGCCGAGCGCTTGACGATGGTGAGCAAATCAGCCGGCGAATAGAAGTTTAGATGGTGCACAATGCCAAAACGCGAACGCATGGGTCCGCTGAGCAATCCGGCGCGCGTGGTAGCGCCAATGAGGGTAAAGGGAGCCAGGTCAATATGCAGCGAATCGGCGTGGGTGCCGCCGCCGGTGACCACATCAATGGCAAAGTCCTCCATGGCGGAATAGAGATATTCTTCGACGGCGGCGGGCATGCGGTGAATTTCATCAATAAAGAGCACCTCGCCATCGCGAATGTTGGTAAGCATGGAGACCAGATCGGTCGGGCGGGCGAGCGCCGGCCCGCTGGTCATTTTGGGCGCGCCGGCATTAAGCTCTTCCGAGATAATGTGCGCCAGCGTGGTTTTACCCAGGCCGGGCGGACCATGCAGCAGCACATGCTCCATGGCCTCATGGCGAGCCTTGGCGGCCTGTACGCTGATTTGCAGCTTTTCGACCAGTTCACTCTGGCCGATGTATTCCGCAAGGCGTTTGGGGCGCAGCGGCGAGGTGCCCTGCCGCGAAGGCTCATCTTCCGGTAGCTGCTGCCCGCTGACTATACGTTGTCTGGTCATGGTGCGGTCTCTATGCGTTTAAGGTTCTGCGGCGGCGCTGGGCCGCTGTTCAAGCACCGGCCTTGAGGCGGTATGCCGCCTTCATGATGGCATTGCTGCCGGCCAGTGCAGGGTCTACGGCGCAGGCGCGATCCACCCAATTTTCAGCCTCGATCCGCCGCTCGCCAAGCTGAACCATTGCGGCGATGGCCTGGCTTTGCGCCTCGGTTCGCGGTTTGGCCGCTTCAGCGGCAATGCCGGTGCCGGGTGTGGCGAAGCTGTCCACCTTGCCGTGCAACTCCGCAATCATCTGCTCGGCGGTGCGCTTACCGATTTCCGGCAGGCTTGTGAGAAACTTGCTGTCTTTGCGGCAAATGGCGCCGGCAATCTGATCTATAGGTTTGGTGAGCGCCCGCAGGGCGCGGCGCGGGCCGATGCCCTTGACTGTGATAAACTTTTGAAAAAACTCTTTGTCGTCGCTGCGCATAAAGCCGATGAGTCGCGGAGCCAACTGCCCAAAGCTCGCGTTACCCTCAATATACTCCAGCGTAAAAAAGGTGACGCGGTTGCCCACTTGCGTTTGCAGCCGCGGCAGGTCCACCGCGGGCACATAAAGCTCGTAGCCCATGTCGCCGACGAATATCAGAACCGCGTCGGCTCCAACCGCTTCAACCGTACCATTGATGCGAGCAATCATTGTGCACTCTGTTCCTGCTGCGGACAACCTGCAAGCCCTAGGAGCCTGTCCAATATAAGGGGCAAGTATAACCGGCAAGCGAACCGCGTACAGAGGCGGGGAAGAGAAACCTTTTAAGGTTGGATTGTCGGCAAAAATACCCACGGGGGAGCAAGTGGCTCCCCCGTGGGTGGTGCGATAAGAAAGGAGAGAGGGTCAACGTTAGTTCGGGCTTACGGCGATCCAAAAAAGTAACTCGCCGAGCCCAGGGCAAGCATGCCCCCCATGCCATCCAGAGGCATGTCCGCAGCCGGTTTGGCTGCGAAGCTTGTATTGCTGATCGCCGACGTTGCAGCGACCGCATTAGTGTGTTGTGCGACAGACCGGCCAAGCGTACCAGCCGCGGCGCTAAGTATCTGTTTTTCAAACGCTGTGGAGAAGGCCACACCGGTGGGGCCGCTTATGCAATCCACAGCTTCACTGGGAGCGGCAACCTTATCGGCGGCTTTGCTCACCGTGACCGTCTTGGCAAAGCCAACCGCGGAGAAACACGCAGTCGCCATCAAGACCGTTGCCAGAGAAAACTTCCGTCCCATCGTAACTTTGCGTGCTGTCGTCGGCATAACAAAACCTTCTGATCTCTTCCCAAAGCTGCCACTAAAAGCACCGGCCAAAACCATATAAGTTTGGCCACCATCTCTGCCTACGCTAAGAGCACCGGGCCGCGTCCATTAGGCCACCTAAGCACTTCGCTTAAGCACGCCTTCGGGCAGCGATGCTCCGAGTTGCGGTTACTGCCTATAAGTAAGCCAGTAACCAATCAACAGGTGAGATTATAGACTCGATAATTGCTTTGTCATGAAGAAATCTTAAAAATTTCTATTATTCGTTTATGCGTAATATAAGGCTTATATTATTCAAAAAATGGCGTTTTTATATGATGCGACCTCTATGGACACCGTTCGTGGACACTTGGCCGGTGCGATTTTTGACCCCACGGAACCTTATGAATCACCCCATTACTCAATTTTAAGGCGGCATAGGCGGTTTGCGCACGCCGCCCGCCGACGAAACCCCGCCCCATTTTTTTAACTGACAACTGCATGCCAACTCCATTTTTCATAGAGCTACATATCAAGGTAAGTTATAGACCTATCGCTTATTTAATGACAGTAGAATGCGATGACAATGTGCGCATTTCGTGTTGCGTCGTCACACGCCGCCGCGGATGCGATTCTGTGGGATTGCCGCCCATGCGAGAATGCGGCTGCCAGGTGACGCCATCACCCCAGTGGACATTATAAAGTTAACGGCGTTTGAATTGTCGCTCCAGATCACGCAGCGTCAGCCGCACCGTGGTTGGCCGGCCATGCGGACAATTGCTTGATCGGTCAACCATGTGGCGGCGCTCGAGCAAGGCGGCGATCTCGGCATCGGTGAGCGGATCGCCCGCCTTAATTGCGGCCTTACAACTTGCCATGTCGAGCACTTCATGGAGCAGGTGCTCATCCTGAAGCTTGTCGCCCTCTTCAAGCAGATGATCGAGTAGCTGCTTGAGCAGTTCCGCTGGGTTTAAGCGGCGCAGCAGGGTGGGCAGGCTTTGCACGGCAATGCTGCCGGCGTCGAAATGATTGATCTCAATGCCAAGGCGAGCCAGCAGCGGCCGCACGCGCTCCACCACATCGGCCTGTTCGGGCAATACGGGTACAACCACCGGCAGCAACAGACGCTGGGCCTCGAGCGTGCCGCGGCGAATGCGTTCCAGCAATTCTTCATAAATGATGCGTTCGTGCAGGGCGTGCTGGTCAATAATGACCAGACCATCGTCTTCTTCAACAACGATGTAGCTTTGATGAAACTGCTGAAATCGGTAAGGCCCCGGCACCGGCAGGGATGGGGCATGGCCGGCCGCAGCGACCTGCTTTGCAGGGGCGAACGGCTGTGCCGGGACCGCAGCATCACCCTGGGCAGTTTGCCCAAGTTCCAAAACCGAGGGCAATTCGGCGAACGGAGCCGCCGGCGCCACGGCAGAACTTTGCCCGCCCGGCACGGCACCAGGCGCGGTAAAAGTCTCAAACTGATCTCGCATGGTGCTTTGCGCACCGGTTGGAGCCGCCTTAAAGAAATCAGCGAGCACGCGGCGGGTTTCGGCGGCGGTGTCGCGAGGCCGCCAAGGAGCAGTCGGCATGGGCGGCGGCGCAGCGGCATCAGGGCGAAGCTGCGCCCGCGGGGTAAGGTCGCGGCTCAGCAGACATTCACGTATGGCCGCGAGCACCGCACGGTAAGCGGCATTGGGGTCGCGAAATCGCACCTCTATTTTTTGTGGATGCACATTGACGTCAAAAAGTACCGGCGGCATGGTGATAAACACCACAGCCAGCGGCTGGTGGCTTGGCTCGATGAGGCCGCGGTAGGCTTCTTTGACGGCATGCAAAATAGAGCGGTCGCGGATGAACCGCCCATTTAAGAACACATATTGATAGCGCGCCGTGGCCCGCGCCAGGGACGGCATGCCCGCAAACCCCGCAACTTGCACCTCCGGTGATTTAAACGCCAGCGGCAGCAGGTTGTCGTAATTGTCGCGTCCTACAACCTCGGCAACGCGCAGGCGATGATCGCTGGTTGCCGCCAAATCCAGTAGTTTTCGCCCATTATGCGTGAGCGAAAAGCCCACCTGCGGTTGTGCCAGGGCCACGCGCACGAGCGCCTCTTGAATATGGCCGAACTCGGCGGTATCGCTGCGCAAAAACTTACGCCGCGCCGGCACACAGTAGAATAAATCACGCACCTCGATGCTGGTGCCCACGGGCGCAGCGCATGGCTCGGCTGGGCCGACCGTGCTTTCATGGGCTTCGACCCGAACGCCTTGGGCGTCTTTGGCTTGGCGCGTGACCAGCGTAAGGTGGCTTACACCCGCAATAGAAGCCAGCGCCTCGCCGCGAAAGCCCATGGTGTGAATTTCAAATAAATCGTCCATGGAGCGGATTTTGCTGGTCGCATGCCGCGCCAGGGATAGCTGTACCTCATCGGGCGCGATGCCGCCGCCGTTGTCGGCAACACGAATAAGCGTGCGCCCGGCATTTTCGACCGTAACGGAAATAAGCGTAGCGCCGGCGTCCACGGAGTTTTCAACCAGTTCTTTGACCACGCTGGCCGGACGATCCACCACTTCGCCGGCGGCGATTTTGTTGATCAAAGCGTCGGATAGCAGGCGAATATCAGCCACACATGCACTTTCGCTAAGCAAACCAACTACACATGCGAGCCGGGCGATATGCGCACCGTCCGCCCAAACACGTTTTCAAACATATCGGCTTTATGCCGTGCCGCCCAGAGTTCCAGCTCGGGGTCGGCCTGCGTTAAAATACGCACGCTCACCGCAGTTGCCGTGATGCGCGAATGCAAAGCCCTGACGTTGCCCCAATGGCCGCGGTCCAGTGCTTCGGCAAGGCGCAGCAAGGCTGCGAGCTTGCACACCACGGTGCGCTCGGCGGGGGCCAGGCTCATATAAGCCTCGTGGCTTTTTTTGGGGAAGCTGCGGCGGTGATACCGGGCCACATTGGCGATGATGTCTATTTCCAGCGGGGCAAAGCCTTCCAGGTCGCCGTTTTTCAACAAATAGTATGAATGTTTATGGTGGCCGCTATGGCCGATGTGCCAGCCCAGGTCGTGGCCAAGTGCGGCATATTCCAAAAGTTCGCGGTATTTGTCGGGTAAATGATGCACTCGCTTGAGCTGGTTAAACAGTTCCATGGCCAGCCGCGACACCTGCTGGTGATGCTTTTCATCGTAATTGCAGCGGCGGCCAAGCTCGATAACGCTGCGCCGCCGCGGGTCTTGCACTTCCACCGACAGCCGCACCTTCGGCCAGTGGGTTTGCATGTAATCTATAATCATGCCTTCACGCATGGCCCGATCGGATACATCAATGGCCGGGGCATTTATCTGTTCAAAAACATAATTCACCACGGCCGCGCCGGCGAGAATCTGTTCCGCCCGGCCGGGGTCGAGGCCGGCGATGCCCCGGCGCTCGTCTACGTCCATTTGCAGCAATTCGGTAAATATGTCGTCAAAGTCCTCACGCAGCATGCGGCTTAAGATGCGGCGGCGGGTTTCTTCTTCACCGTGGAGGCCGGCGCACATGGCTGCGAGGTTCTCCATCGTGCCGGAGGTACCGATGATGCGTCGCACGCCTAACTCTTTGGCCCGGCGCAATACCGGCCGCAGGAGCTTTTTAATATGCTTTTGAAGCGCACGCAGGTCGCGGCGGCTTATCGGGTCGCTGTGCACAAACTGCTGCGTGAGACGGCTGGCGCCCACTTTGCGGCTTTCGAGCATCAGGGCTTTTTGTGCGGTGCCCACAATAAACTCCGCCGAGCCGCCGCCGATGTCCACTATTAGCACCGGTTGATCTTGAAAGTCCACCCCCTGGCGAACCGCAAGATAAATAAGCCGGGCTTCTTCCGATGAGCTTATGACGTGGACATCCATACCGAGGCGCTCTTTGGCGGCTTGCACAAAGTCGCCGCCGTTGACGCTTTCACGCACGGCACTTGTGGCGTAAGCTAAAATTCTGTCACATTCGAGCTGCTGCGCGATGCGCCGGTACCGCCCCAGCACACTGAGGGTATGCTCCATGCTGCTGCGAGTAAGCACATGCTTTACCAAGGCGGAATGGCCGAGCTTGGTGAGGTCTTTTTCGGAGCTTAACACCTTAAAACCAAGCTGCTGGGTAACCTCGACGACCACCATGTGCAGGCTGTTGGTGCCAATATCTATGGCGGCAATTCGCAGGCCATGAGGGCTGGGCCGGCGCGGAGCGGCCGTGCGGCGCAGGCGCGGCGGGTGCCGGTGAACCTGTCGGGCCTTGGGGTGTTGTGTTTTGGGCGTCATGCCTGCAATTCCGGCGGTAATGGTCTCGCGTGCCGCTGCTGGGCCAAAACGATTATGCTGCCGCCGGCAGGGAATGTAAATGCGCTTCAGGCGCCCGTGCGGTTGAGGGGCTGTTAATTGTGTCGCCTCAGCTAAAAGCGGCGTTTGGCGCTACTATGTGGCCTGCAATGGCTCTCGGCACCTTAAGGGCCTTGCTGTAAATGCCCAAGCAATCGAAGCAGCACACCCGCCGTTTGCCGGCACTGTGCATCGTTGCCTCGAGTTTTGTTGAGCGCTGCCAATGCAGGCCGAGCGCATCACTCAGGGTCAATGCTGTTGACCAAGGCCCTCGTGTCCGGCCGCTGCACCTGCCCCGGCCGGGCCGGTCGTTGGCAGCGCGCAAAACCCCTGTGCCGGCAGGTCGAGCGCTGAATTAAACTTTGACGACATATTTTGAAACGCTATCAGCCCGGTAAGCTCGACGATAAAGTCGTCCGGCCACTGCGCTTTGAGCCGGCGGCGCAAATCGTCATCAACGCCGTTGAGCGTCATCGCCTCGGCATATTCCAGCGCGAGGCGCTCCTGGGCGGTAAAAAGTTCCGGCGGCTGCGCCTGGCGCCAATCGGCCAGCGCGGCAACTTTTTCCAGCGATACACCGCGTTTGAGCAGCGTTGCGGCGTTAATATCCACACAAAACTCGCAGTGATTTATTTGAGAAACCCGAACCGTCACCAGGCTTCGCAAGGCCGGTGGCACCGGCGAGGAGCCACGGTCGAATGCTCCATACAGCAAAGCGAGCGCAGCAAACACTTTAGGCGAACGCCCCCAGATGAGGCCAGGTTCGAGCACCTGCCCGTACTTGTGCTTTTGCTTGCGAAAAAAAATCCGAATGAACCACGGGTAGGTATTAAGCGGTTTGGAATCAACGGTTTGCATAGGAGGCTCCATGGCGCTAGCGCTCTCTTCGGCACAGGCGAGCCGCCGACCCTCTAGGCTCTCACCAACGATGCACAATAATTGTAACCAAGATGGCTCTGAATGCAGCGTGAAGATGAGCGGCCAGAGCGTGTGCGCATAGCGGCTTGCCTTAATGGCGGCCATCCGCTGGGTGAAGACCGATGGGTAGAAATGGCGGCAAAGTGCTTCGAACTAAACCACACAACGCCGATCTTATCTGGCCGCCGCAAAGCGCAGACAATAGCCTCGCGCAGTGGATGTTACCTTCGCGGTATTGGCTCATACCTCATTGATAAGTTGTGGCAACATCTTCTCCCGCGCCGCCAATCCCACCAGGAGAAGCTACAAATGCGCACACGCGAAACAGGTGCATAAGCCGCGCAGAAGCACCGCGCTGATTACCCCACAGGCATCTTCCCTTTGAGCATCAGTAGTTCTTTCCCAAATGGATGGGCAGTTCTTGTTTGCACTCTGCTTGCCTCATTTCGTTCGTTATTGTGAGTGGCACACAAATTGCAAGCTCTTGAACTGTTTGACAGTGACGCTTGACGCTTCGCAAAGATGACCCGACCATCTACCGACTTGCTTAAGGAAAAAATCGACAAAGGGACTTAGTGGCATTAAGGTACAGCCATGCGGTTTACAGCCGTCCAATTATTTTGGGGCGCACCGGTACCGGAACTGGAAAGTTCTCCGTAATGCCGGGTCACCATGCTCGACAAAGCGTGGTTTGCCGAAGGGTCGCAGGCCCTGATCGCAGGCAAAAATCAGGATAGGTGACTGCGACGGATGTCTTGTGTCTTTGCTTAAAGGATTCATCATGAGGTTGGCTGAAATAGTGTTACTGCGATGGTTGGCGGCAGGACTGCGGCTTCGAGCGATTTTGGCTTTTGTGTTTTTGGCAACGGTGATATCCGCCAAACCGGAAGCCGCCAAAGCTGCTGGAACTCCTGCGTGGAAACATCAGACGCTCAGCCAGTGGCATGGTTTTGTATGCCATCATTTTGTGGTGGCCGGTAAGGCGTGTTGGGTGGTGGAACCGCACCATCCCTTGCCGGGCCATCCTTGGGTGTGGTGCATGAAGTTTGCAAATGCATTTCCGCACCGCTGCAGCGAACTTGCCCTGGTACACAGAGGCTTTTGCCTGGCCGTCATGCAATTCGGCCCCATGCTCGGCAGCCCAAAATCCATGAAACTGGCTGATGCCTTCTACCGAAGCGTCACGCGTGCGGGCTTGTCGCAAAAGGCTGTGCTCCTCGGAATCAGCCGCGGCGGCCTGTATGCGTATAACTGGGCAGCACTGCATCCGGATCGGGTCAGCGTGATTTACGGCGATGCGCCCGTGTGCAATTTCAAGAGCTGGCCGGGCGGCCTTGGTAAGGGTCGCGGAAGCCCAGCAGATTGGCGGAACCTTCTCAAGCAGTACGGTTTTAAAAATAAGGCGGCTGCACTGGCCTGGAAGGGTAATCCAATTGATGAATTGGCACCGATTGCCAAAGCCCACATTCCGTTGATAAACGTAGTGGGCCTCGCCGATCATACAGTGCCGCCCTCGGAAAATACCTTTATTTTGGCGGAGCGATACAAAAAACTGGGCGGAGAAATTGTTATCCTCTACAAACCCAATATGCATCATCACCCGCATGGTCTTTCACATCCGGGTGTGGTGGTAGATTTTATTGTGCGCCACGCACTCGGACAGTCTGCCGACTTGAGCCAGAAGATTCAGCAGCCGCAAAAGTGAATTCAGCGCGTCGCCGCAAGCGGTGCCATCTATTATTGGTTGACGCCTTGAGGTTCATCGGCGGCATGTTCACCGATGGTTGAACTACGCGGGCCGCCAAGGCTATCGTGCCAATGCCCTGGCGCGAGCCATTACCGCGCAGCAGCCATAGTAGACAGAGCTGACGCAGCCAGTTATGCCCCGCCCAGAATACGCCCATTTCTGACGCTTGGTATGAATATTTAGCGGGTGGCTGCCTCGAGCGGCAATCACTGGCGAACCCACCGGAGGCCTTAAGTAAATGGTATTCCCCTCGGTCCTCGACATTTGATGCACGGTTGGCCGCATCGAGCATCATGTTTCTGAACCTCCGGGCGATTGCCGCTGAGGCCCTACGGCTTTTGATCATTGCCGGTGAAATCGGGATGATTCGCTGCATGCCTATTTGGCCCGGCGACAATTCCTCTTGACGAGGGAAGGATTGACTGATATAGTTTCCTAGGAAACTATTAAAGGAGACTTCCCATGGGTGTTGTCACCAAATTCATCCCCCTGGCGTGTTCACCGCAGGCCGCATGGAAATTCATGGCCGATGGCGGCCAGTGGCCCCGATGGGCGGTTCGCAATGTGCTGGCCTCCACACCTCTCGGCCAGAACCGCTGGCAGATTACAACACCGCGTGGCTTGGGTGTACTGCAAATCTGCGGCGTCGAAGCTTATGGCATTCTCGATCACGACTTTATTGACCCCAAAGATGGAAAATGGACCGTGCCCGCCCGGGTCATCCATAGGCGCTAACTTAATTTTACACTTTCTTCGAATGCGTGTATATTTGTATGCATGAAGAATATGCGGCAATGGA
>JBMFVX010000082.1:0-13323 GCA_049965775.1 Phycisphaerae bacterium | reverse complement strand
ACTGGCCGACTATTCGCAAGGGCCTATGCCACGGTAAAAGGAAGCGGAAACCACCTGCGTTAAGTTAGCGCCTATGGCCCAGCAGGGAGGGTGTTCGTTTAATGCCATACTGGTTAACAAAATATTTGCGGTAAGTAACGTGTGTGGCATCGGCGCCGCCGGGGTTGTGGCCGGTAAAGAGGCTGGAAGCAGCGGGTACATCCTGCAGATGCTGTCCTGGAAACAATTGCTGTACGAGGGCTGAAAAGCTGTTGGTGAAATCAAGGTCGCCGCCGGCCGCCTCGCCAAAAAGCATGCCGCCGGCATTCAGGTAAGATTTAAGATCCGCAACCTGCGATGATGTAAGCGCAAACTTACCTGTGCCCAACATGTGCAGCAGCGGGCAGGCATGTTTGGGTTGCAGTTGGCCGGCTGGAATGTTCTGCAGGTTCACCGACATGCCATACTGGCTCGATGCGATGTTGCTGAATCGCTGCCATGCGGCCGATTCGGGGTTCCAGTTTCCGGCATATTGCAATTGACCAATAGCTAAATGCACGCTTCCGCCGGCGCCGGGGCTTACCGCCAGCGAATGGAGCCTGTCGGAGAGCGAACTGTTGCCGGTGGCATAAAAATAAATATTGGCGGGCAACTCCCAGCGGTCGCGTTCGTTGAAGCGGTGCGCCTGCCACGCGGCACCCCAATCGGTGGTGCTGATAATCATGAGGTAGCGTACCCCATTCCAAAGCCCCAGCAATTTGCCGAAGGTTTGCGGGTGATACCAGGGCTGCATGTGGTAAATCAAACTGGTGCGGTCGAGCGGTTTAAAGGAATATTGGTTATTTTCCGCCGCCTCACCCAGTTTCATCATGGCTCGCTTAAAGCGTTGGGTTTGTCCGTCGCAGTTGGCCACCACCAAGCCGCCATCGTCCATATAACGGCCGATTTTGGCGATCTCATCCTTGGAAAATTTGGGATTTTTATGCCCGGCGATATACAGTAGCGGCGAGTCGAGCCATTCATGCGCCGGCGTGCTGATGTTTACCACCTGCCAGTTCAGCGGGGCTTCAAACGTGGTGCTTAGCCAACTGGTGAAGTTGGCGACATCGCGCTGGCGGCTGTTCCATTGGCCGTAATAGCTATTGCCGTACCAGAGTTTGTTGATAAGCACCGGGTTCAGGCCGCGGTCTAATATCAGCAGGGCGTAGGCGGTGCCGACGTTGCTGTCCTCTTTTACAAGACCAAGGTTCCCGCTCCAGCTTCCGTCTCCCAGTTGGTTATGAACAAGGGTGTTGGCAAAGTCGAGATACCAGTCGTTGTTGCCAAAAGTTTTCAGGCCGCTGGCGAGGCCGACGCGTTCGATCCCGTACATGGCGTAAAGATCGGTGGTATTAGGTTGGAAATTCGCTTTAATGTAGGCCAAGCCACCAAGAATATTAGGGTCTGCCACGGCATGAAGTCGCGGGCTTGCAAACAAGTATTCATCACAAATAAACAAGCTGGCAACGCCGGCTGGGGTAAAAGGTTGCCAACGTGCTTCATTAGCTGTAACTGGTTTATTTGGAAAGCCCCATTGTACGTAATTCCACGCGCCGTTGGGATATTGTGTTTTGCGCCAATGCATGGCCGCCAATCGCCAATAGCGGATGGGCACTTCGAGGCCGGCATGGGCCACGGCCCACATTCCCAGCACGCCATATTGTGTATTGGAGTTGTCCCAATAGCCGGAGATAACGGGGTTCGGCCCCAGGAATGGCTCATGAGCGTAGTAGTACGCTCCGTTAGCGTGCATGGAGAGCAGCAGATAGCGATCGTCATAGCGCAGTGCACGCATGTAGCGACTCTTCCGCGGCAATAGCGTCATGCAATTGGCTTGGAATGAAGCCGAATAGGTGGTTAATGGCCGAAGTTTAGTTAAAAACTTTAGGGCATTCTGCATGGCGGGGTGAAAGATGTTGAGTTCAGGCATTTTGAGGCTTTGGCCCACATCAAGGAGAGCTTCTGTAACCAAAGCTGTTTCGCCGCCGTACTGATCAACAGCGACAGTTTTGGCTTTGGGTTTGGCAGACAGGCGAAGATTGCCGGCTTTGATGCCGGTTTCCCAACAGGTTTTCGGATTCTCATGCGCCAATAGGTAGGCCACGCCGCGATGGATGGCGTTAACGACTTGCTCGCTGCTTACCGGTGGGGCGGCCCGCAGCGCTTGCGCCAGCATTGCCGCGGCCGACAGGCTTAATGCCATCACAGATATCAACGATTTACGGGCCAACACCATGCGCATGCATAAACTCCAAGCTGTTTCGTCACGCGGCTTGCCGCCTCGTGACATAGGGTGCATTTCTGATTATTGCGGGAACATCAACACACACGACCGAGATCAACCACCACCACCACGCCGGGTTCGCTCTGGCCCTTGAATGGTGCCGCGCTTATGTATACGCCATCCGATGGATCGCCGTTTTGCGACACCCGCACGGCCTTATTATGCCAAAAACGAGTCCAAAGGAAAGCATTATCCAATTAGATTTCCGTGCAGCAATATTTCCGTGCAGAAACATAGGGTGGGAAGACGCTAATGCCCGTGAGCATTGAGCGATGCTATGAGCCTATTCTATTGTTCGGCCCACCTGTGGTTGGTATCGCAAAATGGTAAAAGATTGTCTCAATGTTGGCCAATATGGGCAGGCAATGGCTACTCTTTGCGACATTCCGATGTGCCACCGGCCGCTTTCTTTGGCGGCTGTCAGGCTTTTTTTTCTTCAGCCGTCTTCTTCTTGGCCTTGTGCCCGCTCATCCAGACTTGCACAAGTTGCAGCAAAGTTCCCAGCACGCCCACCGCCACAATTAACTGCGCTTCGGGTATGTACTTAAATGCCATTTTGGGCGAACCCGGCTTAAGCCATTCTGCCAAAACGCCCAGCGACCACAGGCCCAGCAGCCCGCCAATCCAACTTGTGGATACCAAACTGCAGGGCTTGGCAAAAACTAATCCCAACGCCAGCACCACAATGCCTGTGGCAATGGCCGCACGTTTAATCGGCTTAAGTGTTGTTACGGGCAGGGCATCGAACTGACGCCAGCGATACTGTACTTCATGGTAGCCTTGCTGCCAATACTTCCATGCCCGATCTTGTGCCGCCGGCTGTGCTTTGTCCAGCGCGTGGGCGGCAAGATTTTCGGCGGCGGTGTTTTTATGCGGTGGTGGCGGCTTGGCAAAGGCCCCGGCATTGTGGGCCATAACGCCGGCAACCAGCAGAACCGCCAGCAGAGCCACCAGAATCGCCTGCATCAATCGAAAACCCACATAGCCCAAAACCGCCCCGGTAACGCCCACCAATATGCTGCAGACAATGGCCACAGGCGCGTTATGCCAATAGTGCGGGGCAATATATCCCCAAAGAGCGCCGGCCGCGGTCAGCAGCACGGTCAGCACCAGCCGCGCTGATTTATAGCCCCGAAGCCATAGCGTAAAACCGACGAGCAGGCCCAGCACCGCTGCAATAATCAGCGAAAATGTCACCTGATGCGGGAGCAAAAAGTCCATCATGCGCTCCAATAGACTACGAATCCATTCGCAATGATTTCATTGTAGCGTTTGCCGGCGACTGCGTCATCTGCGTGACAATTGCCCGTATCTGCGGCATGATGCAACCACTGCGCCCGGCACGATGCTGGCCGGTCCGCAAAGATCGCCGTGGAGACGTTATGGCCGCCGGTTGCGTAATTTTTGATTTTGACGGTGTTATCGCCGACACCGAAGCCTTGCACTTGGAATGCTACAACAGCGTGCTGGCGGCCTTCGCCGATCGCGTGGGACGCATAATTCATATCTCGCCGCAGCAGTACGTGCGGAACTACATGGTGTATGGCAACCGCGAGGCCTTTGCCCACATACTGTCAGACGCCGGCATCGCGGCTGATGATAGCCTTCTCGATGAGCTTTGCCGCCATAAGGATCAGATATTTGCGGGGCAGCTTGGCGGGGTTTTATCGCCATTGCCAGGCGTTCGAGACTTGGTGGAGCATCTGCAGGCACGCGGTGTGCAGCGCGGCATCTGCAGCGGCGCCCGCCGCGATGAAATTGTTCCCCTGCTTAACGCGTTTGGTTTAGAGCGGCACTTTCCGGTGATTGTTTCAATAGATGACGTGCGGCGCAGCAAGCCGGAACCCGAAGGTTACAACAAGGCCTTTGATCTTCTGAATATACGGGCCGATGGATCGCTCGCCCGGCAGAGATCGGTGGTGTTTGAGGATACCGCCGGCGGCGCGGCCGCTGCGCACGCTGCGGGCCTGAAGGTCATTGGCGTCGCTACCACCAGCAGTCTTCGGGAGGTTCGTCAATGGGCGGATCAGGCCGTCGCCAGCCTTGCTGATGTAAACCTCAACGAGCTTAATCATTTACTGACTGCGTAAAACGTGCTGTTTTCGGGCAGGCAGGCCTGTGTAACCAAGCATGCAGCCTGCTGGCATTTGCCGGCCGCGATTTGTAACATAGTTGCTGCAGGAGTGACCAGGCGGCCGCTCGGCGAAAGCCGGGAGGAAAGTCCGAACTCCACAGGGTACGGTGGTGGGTAACGCCCACCCGTCGTCGAGTTAAAGTCGGCGGCGCGGGAAAGTGCCACAGAAAACATACCGCCGATGTCGCCTTTGGCGGCAGGTAAGGGTGCAATGGTGCGGTAAGAGCGCACCGCGGTTCTGGTGACAGAACCGGCAAGGCAAACCCCACCGGGTGCAAGACCAAATAGGGAGCCGACGCGTTGACCCGACGCATCCTTCGGCCGCTGCCGTGTGAGTCCCCGTCAATGGTTTCACGCGGCGTGCTGAAGGTTTGTCTGCCTTAGTAGCGAAGTGCCGCTTGCGGCATAAGCCAACGGGGGGGCTTAAGGCTCCGGGTAGGTCGCTCGAGGGCGGCAGCAATGCCGCTCCCAGATAAATGGCCGCCGCCGCCAAGCGGTACAGAATTCGGCTTATCGGTCAATCCCGCAATCGGGCCGCGGACCAACCCTCCGCGGCCCGACCATTTTTGCCCAAAGCATCGGGCAGCGGGCGGTTGCTGATAAATCTCCCGGAGCCAAAACACGCTCTGCGGGTTCCATCGCATCATGCCGCGGATTGCGTGGTATACATGTATCGGCCTGCGTGCACGTCGTCTGCCTTGCCAATTCTGCCGGGACTGCATAATGTAAAAGGCGATATAGTTAAGACTTCATATAAAGGCATAATCCCTATGCAAATAGCGAAATATAGTTTTGGCATAGGTGACCGATTCGGTCGGCAGGGCAAAGCGCAGCTGATGGCATTTATGGAGTACCAAAAAGCCGGCGGCGCAGCCATATCGCCGGTTTGGAATAAGTCCAACCGCGAGCACAACATTGTGCATACCGAGCCGCTGTCTGTTCGGGCCGAGGCCGATGCCGCAGTAAAGGCGCTGGGTTTCAAGGGCGCGTACCATGTGGATGCCGACCATATCGGCCTTGCCACAGTGGAGCGATTTTTAGCCTGCAGCGACTTTTTTACCATGGACGTTGCCGACCACATCGGCAAGCCCGCCGCCTCCGCCGAGGTGGATGCGTTTTCGCAGGCGGTGCGGCCGCTGATAGGCTCGCTGAGCATCGGCGGCATTGCGGAGCCGGTGCATATTGCCCGGGCCGATGTCGCTGTTGTAGCGCAAAAATATCTGGCGGCCGTAAAAGAGGCGGGGCGCATTTATCGGTATATTGCCGGGAAACTCGGCGCCTCAAATTTTATCCCCGAAATTTCAATGGATGAAACATCCGCGCCGCAAACCCCACGCGAACTGTTGTTGATTTTGGCTGCCATAGCCGCTGAAAAAATTCCGATTCAAACCATCGCGCCCAAGTTCACCGGCCGTTTCAACAAAGGAGTGGATTATCAGGGCGACGTGGCGCAGTTTGCCAAAGAGTTTGCCGATGACGTGGCTGTAATAGCATATGCAGTAAAACATCTGGGTTTGCCGGCGAACCTGAAACTCAGCGTCCATTCGGGCAGTGACAAGTTTTCGATCTATGAGCCGATTCGCCAGACCCTTGCGGCTACCGGCGCCGGGCTGCACATCAAAACCGCCGGTACCACCTGGCTGGAGGAGGTTATCGGTCTGGCCATGGCGGGAGGACGCGGGCTGCAAATTGCCAAAAAGATATATGCCCAGGCGCTTGAGCGCTGTGATGAACTCTGCGCACCCTACGCCACAGTAATAGATATTGACCGCAGCAAATTACCAACCACCCAGCAAGTGACTGCCTGGAGCAGCGCCGAGTATGTTGCGGCTCTGCAGCACGATCCCAAGTGCCCGGCGTACAACGCCAACATGCGGCAGCTTATTCATGTGGGCTTTAAAGTTGCGGCCCAGCTAGGCGATGAATATCTGGGTGCTCTGGCGGAGTTTGAAGCGGTCATTGCACGCAATGTCACGGGTAATATTCTCCACCGGCATATGGAGAAGATATTTCCGAGGCCCGCGTGACGGTGCCCCCTGGTGTTATGATGGCAACCGCTTTTAACCGGCGCCATTCCAACAGCCCATAATATTTTGAAATTGGCTCAATCGGCGGCAAGTCTGTTAATGCGGCTGCGTGGCTATCCTGCAGCGGCTCATCCCGGTTGCTTCGCAGGGGCGGCGACAAAGTCAGCAAGCGACAGCAGCCCGACGATGGGTGTGTATCAAAACTGCCGCCCAACGCCCTATAGAAAGCTCGATTGTTCTGATGCTTCGGCAGCTTTATTATTGCCGCGTCTTATAAGCACATTTGCCCGCAAATAGTTCAATCAAACGGCGTAACCTTGGCGATACACTGATTAACACATTCTAAAAGGCAAAGCGCCGCAGCACGTTATCTGAACGCTATGCCTGAGGGAACTTGGACAATCTGTATCAGCGGCCTGGCACACTTGCCGCAGCGCAGCGTTTCTGGGCCGCGTCTGGTTTGTCTGGCAATCGTTTGCCAGCGCAACCCAGCAGTTGGATGGATATTTATCTGGAGGGAATTATGCAAGGCTGGAAAACCATCACCACCGAATCGTTCTCGATTCAAGCACCTGAAAACTGGCTCGCCGACACCCGCACCAATGGCGAGTTGGTGCTGCACGATCCGTCGAGCAGTATTTCCATGGCGCTGAAACTGCGCGAAGCGCCTGCGGACGCTCCGGCTCGAATCGCCGGGTTCAGCGACGACGTTACGCCAGAGGAAGCACGCACCGCTCTTCGCGGCCTGGTCAAGGAGTTTCCTGAAGTGCGTTTGTCGCAGCCGGTGAAGCAAGTGCCCGGCACTGCGCACATGACCTGTACCACCGAGGGCATTATCAGCCGCGGTGTTTTGCGTAAACTGTTGCGGCGCCCGCAGCGTCTGGTGGACTATCGTTTTTGGGCGACACTGAGCCAGTGCCGCGCCGTATTGATAAGCTGCCACGGCGGCATCGAAGAAATGCAATTCTTTCGCGCTGTGCAGGATGCCATTGTTGCATCGCTGCGTATTGCAACCGCGGCCATCGGCGGTCAACGCCCGTTTATTCAAATGGTGGTAGACCTGGCCCGCGAACATCTGCCTCCGGAGCAGGTCAGCGCCCTGGATGCCGACACCCTCAATGTCGGCGGCGTAAAAATAAAGGTGGTATCGCTGCGGGAGGACTACCTCAAGCGGCCCGACAAACTTGCCGAAAGCGTCAAAGACTTTTTTGAGAAGCTGCTGGTACGCCACCCCGGCGATACATCGCCGGCCGCCGACTGGGACGAAATCAGCCTGCGCGTTTTGCCGGTAATTATGCCCACCACGCTGGCCGAGCGCCTCGAGGGCGACGTTGTGAAGGAAGAATGGCTCAGCGGGCTTACCATTTTCTACGAGGCGCCGGGCCGCACCGCACCGATCACGCATACCGACCTGGGCCTGTGGGAAATAGATCAGGAAACCCTGCACCAGCACGCACTGGAAAACCTGCTTCGGGCCACGCGCAATATGAGCATGACCGGAGGTAAATACGGGCAGTACACCATGTTCAATTTCAGCGGGGCCGATGCGAACAATGCCGCACGCATCCTGTTGCCGATTGTTTACAAAAACCTGCGGCAGCACCTGGGTAACACGTTCTTTATAGCCATACCCGACCGAGCGTCGCTTACGGCGTTCTCCACCGAAGACGCCGCCACGCTCAACTGGCTGCGTCGGCAGGTGGAGGTAAAGTTTTCGCAGGCGACGCATCCGCTTTCAGATAAACTGTTTCTGGCAACGCCTGACGGTATTGCTGAGGTGGAAATCGAGACGGCCGCCCAGACCGCCGGCGAATAAACTGCAAAGGCAAGAAATGCTGCAAAAGCAACGGGGCGATCCATATATGTGTGGATTCGCCCCGGTATGCTTTGTGACGGCAAGCGGCTTATTCAAGCCGGAATCAGCCGCCCTGCTGGGCATTCATCTGCATCATCATGATAAGCGGAACAATCTGCTTGCCCTGCGCGACGATATTTTCAAGCTGGTCTTCCGGCAGGAAAAAGCGGATGTTTGCCGAAGTGCCGCTGGCGGCAGCACTGATGCTGGCCGGGGTGGCGGTTGCGGGCTGCGCTCCGCCCGGCGGAAAGCCATTCATCTGGCGCAATTTATCCAGCGCTACAATAATCCAGCGGTCAATCGGGAGATACGCGACGGCTGACGGATGGGGCAACATATATTGACGCGCGGTTACGAGACTTTTCTCGCTGCTGATGGTATCGGCGCCTTGCCGAAAATCCACAGCCGTTTGAGTAAACAGCTTGTGGCTCACGTTAAAGCCGCTGATAAGCGATTGGCCCACTGGGGCCATGTCAATTTCTGCGCCATCTTTGCCGAGCCACATCATTCGCTCGCCCTTAAGCATCATATGTTGTACGCGCTGCATTACAGGTGAGAGAGCCTTACCGGTTGGCTCAAGGTTAACCGTGGCACTGGCGACATGGGTGCCATCCGCAAGGTCAAACGCATCGGGGTTTTCGGCATAAGTGGCCTTAAGTCCCAACTTGGCAATGTTTGGGTTGGCCACAATTTGTCCCAGCGAGCTTTTAAGACCCTCCAAAGTCTGATGTTCGATAGCTTGAGGCGACTGACTCTCGGCGACAGCCAGCAATTGTAAAATAGGCTCGTCGCCATGGGGCGCCAGCAGCACCGATGCGGTTGCCGTTGAACCCATGTAAACATGTTTAAATCGTTGGTGCATGTCCTTCAGCGCCATCTGGTAATCGGACTGGTTGGATTGTGGATTTTTCGCCGCTCCCTCGGCAAGTGCGGTTTGAATAAGCCCGATCATCGGAGCCATGCTGCCGTTGTAGGCGAACAGGCCGAGGTTATCGCCGGCGGGCAGCCCCACAAACGGCTTGGGTCCCAGCGGCTTGCCGGAGGTCAGCACCTGGGCCAGAGGGCTCTTCGCAACGAGATGCAGATGGCCGTTGATCGCAATGCCGCTATTATCAATATCAACCCCGAGCATCATGGAGTGTGTCTGGGCCAGCAAATCTTCGACAAGGCTTATGGCCATATCGGCGGCAACAATTTGTTGCGCTGCTTTACCGGATTGATCCATTTTGGTGCGTAAGGATTCGAGCTGCTTCTCCGCCAGGGTGTGGGTGGCGGCGCAGTTCAAGTAGGCCGCCAGGTCATCTGCATGCAGCGCTGCGATGGTGTGAGGCAATGTTTCTATGGGCAGGCCCCAGGTTTTTTCGGCGAGGTACTCGCCCAACACCGCCTTGCTTTGTGCCACAGCCGTGTAGCCGCCATGTACAGCGGCATAATTCGTGGTGCCGCTGGGGTCGGTGAAGGTGATGACGCCGTTAGCCGGCGCAGATGGGTTGTCCTGGGCGAACATGACTTTTGTGTCGGTGCCGGGCAGCAAAATCACGGCTGCCGGCTGGCCGGGGTGATGTTGCGAAAAGCCGGTTGGCGCGGGTAAGAAGACCATCGCCATCGAGCCATGCGGATCGAGGCCGCCATCAATGCCGCCCTGCATTTCCATAACGCTAAGCGGGTCGGTGGAGGTTGGAAGCTGCAGGCGTGACTCGATATGTTGAATCTTCTTACTGAACCCCTGCAGGTTGTTGAGCACCACAAATCCCAGCGCATTACCAGGCACTTGCGAAAGCACATCGGACATGGCCGCATGCGCCTGGCCGCCGGCGCCTGCCGCCAGCGATAGTGCCGCCGCAGCCGCTGTCATCCAGCGGACGGCTTTTGTTTTACGATGCGGACGCTCAAGGGTGCTGCGCTTCATGGGTGTCTCCAAAACAATTTGCGGGGCGAGCCGCCAAGCCTACAAAGTTTCGGCAAGCTTTCGCCGGCAACAGCCGATAACGTGAATTGTAACATGCCCGGAGCCGTTCGTGTAAACACCGCTCAACGCTTGACCCTTGGCATAAGGCAACGTACATTTCGTCTGCCGCGAGGGCTTGATTACACTATTGCCAGCGCCCCGGCGCCGTGCCTGGGCCTTGGCTTGGAACCTGCCGCCATGAAATCCGACGACATACCCAGCCCGGCCGTTCATCGCCTTAGCTTTTACCTGCGGCAACTCGAAACGCTGCAGCGGCTGGATCGGCATACCATCAGCAGCCGCCAGCTTGGCGAATCACTCGGCTACACCGATGCGCAGGTGCGGCGCGACCTGGCCTATTTTGGTCAGTTCGGGCATCCCGGCATCGGCTATCGGGTGGAAGAACTGATAAGCCAACTTCGCAAAATCCTCGGCACCGACAAAGTGTGGGACGTGGCCCTGGTGGGCGTAGGCAACCTCGGCCGCGCTCTGACAACCTATCGTGGATTTTTGCGCAAAGGCTTTCGCCTTGCGGCCGTGTTCGATACCGATGCTGCCAAAGTGGGCCGCAAATTCGGTGAACTCGAAATTCAACCTATGGCGGCGTTGCCGCAAACCGTGCAGGAAAAACAGATTCGCATGGCCATTGTGGCTGTGCCGCCCGAGGCGGCGCAGGATGTCGCCTCACAGATGGCTGCCGCAGGCATACGCGGTATTCTTAATTTTGCGCCCGTGTCGCTTAATGTGCCGGCGGATGTTGTGGTGCAAAGCGTAGATTTGGCCCTGCAGCTTGAGCAACTTTCATTCCGCATGAGTCTGGGCCGATCGGCGGAGCCGTTTGGGCTTTCGTAAAACCATGGTACCTGCGATATTCGGGGTGTTTTGTGGCGGCAATTCGCATAAGCCTGTATGGCGATTCCATGACTGAATACCTGCACCGCCCGCCGCGAGCGCTGGCGCAGGCGCTGGCCAATGAGGCTCCGGGACGCGAGTTTGAATTGTTTAATTACGGCATCGGCGCTACCCGGGCCGAGTTGGTGCTTTACCGTCTTCGATATGAATACTGGCATGGCCGCGAGCGCATGGTTCCATTGAACATTCTAAAGCCTGATGTACTGGTGCTTGAGTCGTGTGCATTTAATAATTCCAGCGACCAACAGGCCGGGCTGGACAACTTTATAAGAATTTGGGACGAAATTATCGCCGACTGCCGCGAACTTGCTCCCAAGGCCCTGCTGCTGACGTGCCTGACGATACCATCTTCGCCGCATAAACCTGACGAACGGGCCAACAGGCTGTTTTATCATGCGGGGACGGAGATATTTGCCCTGCGGCACCACTGGCGCGTTATTTATCAACAGGCATTTGCCGACTGGGCAGTACATCGCAGCCTGCCATTGGTAGATCTGCGACACAAAGTGCATGAGTATGAATCGCAGGGAGTGCCGCGCTCGCATTGGATAGCCGCCGATGGCGTACATCCCAATGCGATGGGTGTGGAACTGATATCCACTGATATTGCCCGCGAGGTTGTCCGTCTTTGCCCGGAGGCCGCTCCATGAATCAGCAAACGCCGCCGGTGTTAAATGCAGAAGCTTCCGCGCCGCACCAGCGCCACCATAACAAGGTGCTGTTGACCATTGCGATCTTCAAGCTGCTTAAGGCTTCCGCTGTGGCTGCCGCCGGTGTAACGGCCATTGTATTTCGCAATGCGGACCTCGCCAAAGCGTTTCGGCAGTGGGTGAACTACTTCAGAATGGATCCAAAGAACCACTTTATAAACAGTGTGATCCAACGGCTGGCGAGCGTTCACGCCCATCAGCTTGAAATGCTTGCCGTGGGCAGTTTCATGTATGCCGCCATGTTCATGGTCGAGGGCTTGGGCCTTTACTTTGAAAAGCCCTGGGCCGAATACCTCGTGATTGTGAACACGTTTTTGTTGGTGCCGGTGGAAGTATTTGAGCTTATTAAAAAGCCGAGTTGGGTGAGGATACTGCTTCTTGTGGGCAACCTTGCCATCGTGGCTTACTTGATTTATCTGCGCACCAAAGCAATACGTGCCAAGGCGCTGCAGCGCAAAGCGGCCGTTGGCCGGAGCGCAAAGCGGCCGTTGGCCGGTAAAATATCCGGCTTTTCACAGAAAAATCGGGCGGCGGCAGTTGGGCTTGAACAAGAAACCTTATAGTCTGATCGTCAGTACCGGATGGTTCAGTTGCTTCGCAGCGTACTGTATGCAGGCATCAATATCCTTTGGCTCAAGGTCGGGTAATGATGCAAAATTTCCGTCCGAGACGCTTTCACGGTACGCAACTCCAGAGACTGTTTATCACCAAAGAGTGTCAATCCGATGCAAGGGCCACCATATATTGTTGGGAATTAAAAAATATTCAATCTCCATCATCCCAGTCTTAATTCACGCAGGTTGCCAAAGATTTTCTCAAACCGAACTTACTCCGCTGGTTTGGATCGCCACGCAACAATCCCCGATGTAAACTAATAAGTTAAGTTTTTGCCGTTGGCACGCCATATTCATAGAAGGATTGTTTTAATGAACACAGGCGAAATGAACAGGCGGGAGTTTGTACAACTTGCCGCGTCCGCAATTGCGTTGACTGATGCCGCGCGACTCGCGCCGGCTGCAAAGGCTGCGTCGCTGTCCGAACTGCCTCCGCCGCAGGTTACCCAATGGTTGGCGGAACCCTCGACCCGCGGACGCGAGTGCCTCAACCGCGACTGGAAGTTTCTGCTCGGCGACAACCCCCAGGCCGCGGCCCCCGGCTTTTCGGACAACGACTGGCAGGCCATCGGGCTGCCTCATTCGTTCAGTCTGCCGTACTTTCAGGGCAAGGATTTTTATGTCGGCTTTGGCTGGTACCGCAGGAGCATTGCGTGGCGCAGCGAATGGGCGGGTAAAAGTGTTTCGCTGGAGTTTGAGGCTGCTTTTCAGGATGTGGAGATCTACATTAATGGGCGACAGGTAGGAATGCCATTAACTTAGTGCCGTAAGTTCTTTTGCCATAAGCACTTACATGTAGTTGTGTAAGTATCACGATGATA